>JAFWZR010000029.1 GCA_017522225.1 Clostridia bacterium
ATGAGCTACATCCGCATATGAATGGCGACCCGGAACGGGCTCGAACCGTCGACCTCTAGCGTGACAGGCTAGCGTTCTAACCAACTGAACTACCGGGCCGTATGGTGGGAACAACAGGGCTCGAACCTGTGACCCTCTGCTTGTAAGGCAGATGCTCTCCCAGCTGAGCTATGCTCCCATTCATCGCCATTTCACTTTTGCATCCCCAGCCTATTGGCCGAGAACAGTTGATATTATATCATACATTTCAGAAAAAGCAAGTGTTTTTTTGCATTTTTTTGAAATTTTTTCAAATTATTTTTCAGGTATATTTTTTGCGATTTTTCGGGCGGGTGCAAGCTCCCGCCCTGCCGTATTTTTCACCTGTTGTTATTTTATCATCTCGTTGAAATCGTCCTCCGAAATTACGGTTATTCCGAGGGAAGTAGCTTTGGTAAGCTTGCTGCCTGCCTCCTCACCCGCAAGGACATAATCGGTTTTCTTTGAAACTGAGGATGCGGTCTTGCCGCCAAAGGATTCAATAATTTCTGCGGCCTCTTTTCGTGAATATGTCGGCAAGGTGCCCGTCAGAACAAAGGTCTTGCCCGCAAAACGCATATCCTTGACCTCCTTGAGTGACTTCATATTAAGTCCTGATGACATAAGTCGGTCAACAAGCTCCCTTGTCTGAGGCATTGAGAAATAGCCGACAACGCTTTCTGCCATAATTTTGCCGAAGCCGTCAATAGTCATTATATCGTCAAACGAAGCGTTCATAACCTCACTCATTGTGCCGAAGCGCTCAGAAAGAAGCTTTGCCGCCTTCTGTCCGATGTGACGGATACCGAGCGCGAAAAGAAGCTTTGCAAGGTCATTCTCTTTTGATTTGTTGATAGCCTCTACGATATTTTTTGCAGACTGCTCTGCCATTCTTTCAAGCGGTATGATCTGCTCTTCTTTAACCGTATAAATATCTGCGGGTGTCTTGATAAGACCTTCGTTGACAAAAAGCTCGAGATTGCTCTCACCAAGACCTTCGATATCCATAGCATCCCTTGAACAGAAGTGGATAAGATTGCGCAGAAGCTGTGCAGGGCATTCGGTATTAAGGCAACGCACAGCCGCCTCACCGTCCTCGCGCACAACCGTTGCACCGCAAGAGGGACATACAGTCGGCATTGTGTACGGCACGGAGCCATCCCCATGTTCAACAACGCTCAGCACCTCGGGGATAATATCACCCGCTTTACGGATAATTACTGTATCACCTATGCGGATGCCCTTTTCTGCAATAAAATCCTGATTATGGAGCGTAGCGCGGCTTACAGTTGAACCTGCAACAAGCACGGGCTCAAATACTGCTGTGGGAGTGAGCACACCTGTTCTGCCGACCGCTATTTCGATATCGACAACCTTTGTCTGCTTTTCCTCGGGCGGATATTTGAAGGCTACCGCCCATTTGGGGAACTTTGATGTGCTGCCGAGTGCTTCACGCTGTGCAAAGCTGTCAACCTTGATTACAGCACCGTCGATATCAAACGGAAGTGTTCCTCTGATTTCACCGATTCGGTTGATTTCAGCAATCGCCTCGTCAATGCTGTTACAAAGTGTGTAAAAAGGAACAGTTTTAAATCCGAGCTCCTTCAGATAATCAAGCGACTGCTTGTGCGAAGTCAGCTCCTTGCCCTCAACACGCTGAATGTTAAAAACAAATATATCAAGCTTTCTTGTTGCCGTAATTTTAGGATTTTTCTGACGCAATGAGCCTGCAGCCGCATTACGGGGGTTTTTGAAGGGCTTTTCTTCGTTATTTTCCTGCTGCTCAACAAGCTTTATAAAGACGTCACGCGGCATATAAACCTCACCGCGCACCTCGATTGATGGAAGGTTTTCTTTGATTTTGAGCGGAATTGAGCCGACCGTACAAAGGTTTGCACTGACATTTTCACCGATAATGCCATCACCGCGGGTTGAGCCTCTGAAAAATACACCGTTTTCATACTCAACAGAGACAGAAAGACCGTCAATTTTTGGCTCGACAACATAAACTGCGTCGCTGACAACCTCGCGCACTCTTTTGTCAAAAGCACGAAGCTCGTCAATGCTGAAGGCATCCTGCAAACTTGCCATCTGCACTGTATGCTCGACGGGTTCAAACTGACCGTCTGCATTGCCGCCGACACGTCTTGTCGGTGAATCGGGCGTAATAAGGTCGGGATACTTATCCTCAATATCCGACAGTTCACGCATAAGTCGGTCATATTCGAAATCCTCGATTTCGGGATTGTCCTCGACATAGTATTTATGGCTGTGGTAGTTGAGAACATCTCTCAGCTCCTCCGCCCTTTTTATTGAATTTTCATAATCTGCCATAATGACACTTCCCCACAAGGATTTTTTATTATTATATCAACTTTTTGAAGTTTAATCAACATTAAAAATCGGCAAATGTGGATGGAGTCACACCCACAATTATGCTTTCGGCAATACATATTTCAGAATCGTATTTAACAATCTTTACCTTACCGCCGAATATAACATGGGTATTAATTGTGACACACAGAAAAATCTGATGCCTGGTCTGATTGACACCTGCCTGTTCAAAATTGTCTTCAAATCGTGTTGATGTAAGTCCACGCATAGTGACATAAAAGGTGATATCGGGACCTATTCCCGAAACTGTCTGGATACCCAGAAGTGCAGACAACGGAAGTGTTACCCTGTAAGTACCCATTCTGTTGATGTATTCATCTGTCTTTGTGCCTATTTTATTGCCTAGAGTATTGAGTGTTATGATATCAGCCGACAGAGATTTTATGTTGCCGTTATCATCATAAGTAAAGCTTACAATATCGGAATAATCGATTTTATAATCCTCCAACGCTTCTGTCAGACCTGCCGTAAGTGCAGATGAGGCAACACTGTTTGCCTCAAGAGAGGATAAATCATCGCGGATGCTTTTTATTCTTAACTCTATAAATAAGAAAAGCCCGACCGCACAAAGCAGCAAAACTGCCGTAACGGTCGGGATAATTATTTTTCTTCGCCGTTTCATTTTTCACCGCCTTATATCATATATTATGCGGCAAAAAGTGAAACTGTTATAGGGAATCAGTCAAGGAAATCCTTGAGCTTCTTGCTTCTGCTCGGATGACGGAGCTTACGAAGAGCCTTTGCTTCAATCTGACGGATACGCTCACGTGTAACGTCAAACTCCTTACCAACCTCTTCAAGGGTGTGAGGATGTCCGCCCTCGAGGCCGAAACGGAGCATAAGAACCTTCGCCTCACGCGGTGTAAGTGTTTTGAGAACTTCATCAAGCTGTTCCTTGAGGAGAAGGATAGATGCTGCATCTGCCGGTGCGGGAGCATCGTCGTCGGGAATGAAGTCACCAAGATGGCTGTCTTCCTCTTCACCGATAGGAGTTTCAAGTGAAACAGGCTCCTGCGCAACACGAAGGATTTCTCTTACCTTTGCAACAGGCATACCGAGTTCAACAGCAATGTCTTCAGCACTCGGATCTCTGCCGTTTTTGTGGAGAAGCTGGCTGTTTGTCTTCTTTACCTTATTGATTGTTTCAACCATATGAACAGGGATACGGATTGTTCTTGCCTGGTCAGCAATAGCTCTTGTAATAGCCTGTCTTATCCACCATGTAGCATATGTTGAAAACTTAAAGCCCTTAGTATAGTCGAACTTATCAACTGCCTTGATAAGGCCAAGGTTACCCTCCTGAATAAGGTCAAGGAAGTGCATACCTCTGCCGACATATCTTTTTGCAATAGAAACAACCAGACGGAGGTTAGCCTCAGCAAGTCTTTTCTTTGCACTTTCATCGTCATCTACAATACGTACTGCAAGCTCAATTTCTTCCTCTGCAGTAAGAAGAGGAATACGGCCGATTTCCTTAAGATAAACCTTAACGGGGTCATCGTTACCCTGTGCCTTATCGTCAACATCTTCTGTTGCAAGCTCGGCTGACTTAGGCATATCCATGTTAAAATCAATGGTGAGCTCGTCGATATTCGGAAGGTCATCAATAAGCTCGATATTCTGGTTTTCAAGAGTTTCATAGAATTTATCAAGCTCGTCAATATCGATATCCATATCAATAAGAGCCTGATCGATCTCCTGCGAAGTAAGCTTTCCTGTTACCTTACCTTTTTCAAGCAAGAGCTTAAGGGGTGATTTCTTTTGTTCGGGTACCTGATTTTCCATAGACAATTCTCCTTTTATTAAACTTCCGTTTTCCTGAATAGATTTTTGAAGTCTTCGTCATTAAGCTCTGCGGCATTAACTCCCGCAGACTTAACCTTTTCTTCTTTTAATACCTTTATGCAATCGTTACACTCGGCAACGGTGTTGCTGATAGTACCTCCCATCGCACCGAACTGAGCAAGTCTGCCCATTTCTTCGGGAGTAAATTCTGCAGCAAACATTGAAAGTTCAATGCTTCTGCCGTTTTCGATACGCTCTGACAGCGCTGCGTAAACACGCCTGTTGAATTCCGTTATGAAAAGCTCTTCGCTGACATTATCCTTGATTTTACGGTAAAAATCAGGATTTAACATAAGACTGGCAATAAGCACCTCTTCCGCCTTAGCGGCACGGATGTGCTTAGCTTTTTCGGGATTCACTGCATCTTTCGGAGTAACCGTTTCTTTCACAATTTCGTTAAAGCGGTTCTTTTTCTGTGCCTCAAGCTTACGCTTGTACGCACGTCTTACCTCCTGCAGAATTGCATCCTTGCTTATGCTCATTTCCTGTGCAAGCTTAGCCGCATACGCATCCTGCTCAATCGCATTAGCAGTTGCAAGAACACCTGCAACTGCAGTAAGAAATTTCGTTTTGCCGTCAATCGAATCAAGGTCGTACTTTTCACGTTCACGAAGGATTGCATATTCGATATCGTTTGCCGCACCCTCTATGAGACTGCGAAATTTTTCCTTGCCGTAATTTTTGATAATTTCGTCAGGATCCTTTCCGCCCGTAAGCTTAAGCACGCGGATTTTAACTCCCGTTCTGCTGAAAATATCAATAGCACGTCGGGTAGCCTTCTGTCCCGCTTCGTCGGAGTCATAGGCAAGAACAACCTCCTGCGCATAACGTGAAACCAGGCGTGCCTGCTCCTGTGTCAGTGCCGTACCAAGACAGGCAATTGAATTGGTAAAGCCTGCCTGATGCAAGGCAATGACATCCATATATCCCTCGGCTACAATTATCTGTGACGGATTGCCGTTCTTTGCAAAATTAAGTGCAAAAACGCCGTCACTCTTTTTGTAAACCAGAGTATCTGATGTGTTGATGTATTTTGGCTTTGAGTCATCAAGAACTCGTCCGCCGAAAGCGATTACATTACCGCGCAGGTCAATGATAGGAACCATTGCTCGGTTTTTGAAATTGTCATAATAGTGTGTGTGTCCGTTCTTTTCGGATTTGCGGACAAGGTTTGCATCAAAAAGTTCCTGATTCGTAAAGCCCTTTGAACGCATATGCTTTAAAAGTGCATCCCACGAGTCAGGTGCATAGCCAAGACCGAAGTGCCTTATCGTCTGCATTGTAAGGCGTCTGCCGAGGAAATAATCAAGACCGATTTTCCCCTGTTCAGACATCATTGTGGCATGGAAAAACTTTGCTGCTTCGCGGTTTGCCGCAAGAATACGCTGACGGTGCCTAGCAAGCGAATCGTCATAACCGTCCTCAGGCATTTTCATACCCGCTCTTTCGGCAAGAACCTTCACAGCCTCCACATAATCAAGATTTTCGATCTGACGGACAAAGGTGATTGCATCTCCGCCCGCACCGCATCCGAAGCAATAATATGACTGACTGTCGGTATAAATCGTAAAAGACGGTGTTTTTTCATTATGAAAGGGGCAAAGACCTTTTACAAGTCTGCCTCTTTTTGAAAGATTAACATAGGGTGAAATAACACTTTCAATATCGGTACGTGCCCGGAGTTCAGTAAGGAACTCATCACTGATTGCCATATTATTCCCCCTTCATTACAACCCACGAACGAGGAACAAAAAGCTCTTCAAAGGTGTGCACCGCATACCTGTCCGTCATACCTGCAATGTAGTCACAGGCAGCACGCTCAACGCCTTCTTTTTCACGGATAATCTTATACTCCGCGGGCATCTCATCGGGATGAATGAGAAAATACTCATAGAGCCATTTTATCATTTCAATCGCACGTGCTTCCTCACCCTTGCAGACGGGATTGGTGTACACTCTCTCGAACATAAAGCTGTGCAGGGTTGCAAAAGCATCGGCACAGTCCTCACCGAGGATAATATCGTTTTTACTGTTATTGACGGCAGAAAGAACAAGCTTATTGATACGCTGTGATTTATTCTGCCCCAAAGCATCACGGATATCGGCGGGAATGTCAGTTTCCTTGAGAACACGGGCATGAACTGCATCATCGATATCGTGATTTATGTACGCAATACGGTCGGCAAGACGGACTATTCTGCCCTCAAGAGTGAAAGCCTCCGTACCTGATGTATGGCAGACAATACCGTCACGCACCTCTTCGGTAAGATTGAGTCCTCTGCCTTCTTTTTCGATAACATCTGCAACGCGCAGACTTTGCTCGTAATGACGGAAGCCTCCGTCATAAACACTGTTGAGCGCTCTTTCACCCGCGTGGCCAAAGGGAGTATGACCGAGATCATGGCCCAGAGAAATTGCCTCCGTCAGTGTTTCGTTGAGCCCGAGTGCAATTGCAATTGTCCGTGCAATCTGTGCAACCTCGAGCGTGTGGGTAAGACGCGTACGGTAATAGTCACCCATCGGTGACAAAAAGACCTGCGTCTTGTGCTTTAATCTTCTGAATGAATTGGAATGGATAACACGGTCACGGTCACGTTGGAAGCAGGTGCGCAGCTCACACTCTTCTTCAGGGCGGAGTCTGCCACGGCTTAAGTCTGCAAAGCAGGCATTGGGACTTAAAATCTTATGCTCATTCTCGCAGGTGATTTCTCTGACAGTCTTCACTTTTATCACTCCAATCGTGTTTTTATAACCCTCTACTTATTATATACTCCAAAAATTTTGCTTTTCCTTTAATAAAATCAAAAATATTTAAATTCTTCTCCGATTTCTTCGGTGTGGAACTTTCCGAAACTCATATCGACAAGCTTTGCATCAAAGCCTGCAACATCGTCGACAGGAAGCTTGAAGGTAACCGTAACATTATCCGCAAACTCAGTGTCATCAATCACTCCGCCCATTTCGGGTATAAAGGAATTGAGTCTGCCGTAAAAATTATAGTCGCAGGTAACTCTGAGCACCTTGCAAAGCTTCATGGTAATAATCTTACCCGCATCAACAGCAATCTTTGCCGTGTGCGAATATGCACGAACAAGACCGCCCGCGCCAAGAAGTGTTCCGCCGAAATAACGGGTGGCAACAACAACGCAATCGGTTACATTCTCTTTTAAAAGAACATCGAGCACCGGTATACCTGCGGTGCCCTGCGGTTCACCGTCATCAGAATAACGGCGTACCTGTCCCTCGCGAAGCACATAAGCATAGACATTGTGGGTAGCATCCCAATGCTTAGACTTGATTGAGTTTATGAAGCTGACGGCCTCCTCCTGTGTTGTAACAGGCTTGATGTAGCCGATAAAGCGTGACTTGCGTTCGATAAACTCGTCACTCGATTCGTTGAGAATGGTTCTGTATTCCAAACGGTTCACCTCCGAAAAAAATACGGCGATGCAAGAAAAGCATCGCCTTATTTTACAAAGTCGTAAATTATTTTGACAAATTGAAACGCTTGTTAAAACGGTCAACACGTCCGCCTGTATCTACAAGCTTCTGCTTACCTGTAAAGAACGGATGACATTTTGAGCAAATATCAACACGCAAATTCTCCTTGGTAGAACGAGTCTCTATCTCATTACCGCAAGCACAACGAATAACTGTCTTTTCGTACTTAGGATGGATTCCTTCCTTCATTACTGTCACCTCTTTCGAAATATTCACGCAGATGGTATTCTACCACATAATAAAAAAAATTGCAACAGTTTTTTTATATTTTTACAAAGGAATATATTCTGCGTTTTCAAATGAATAAATAAGAGTGCCTTTTACGGGCATTCCCGTGCATTCTGCCAGAGCAAATTCGTACATTTTAAGCTGCGTACGGTAGCGTTCGCGCAGTTCTTCTGCCGTCACCCCTCTGTCGGTTTTGTAATCGACAATGACCAGCTCACCGTCCTCGACAAATGCACAGTCAACATAACCCTGAATAACCACGGTTTCATCACACGGCACATCAAGGTCGTGATAAAGCTCACAAGCCTTGATTCCGACAGTAACCTGCTTTTCACGTAACAGACAGGGTGATTTTCTGATTCTCTGTGCAATATCGCTTTCAAAAAAACGTCTGAGCTTATCTTTTTCGAGTGCCTCCGCCTCCTGAACGGTCAGATGGCGGTCAGCAATCATCTTTTCTATCTGGGCGTCAATATCAAAGCTTTCCCGGGAATAGTCAAAGAACTCCATAAACTTATGCGTTGCCGTACCGCGGCTTGCAGGATTGAGGCCTGACTTTGAAAGGAACTGTGGCTTTGATGCGGCAAAATATTGCGTAGAAAATCCCGTTGAATCAAACTCTGACGGAGCACTCTTGGCACGGACAAATGCAAGTGAGCTGTACGGATAACGGTAATCAATTCTCTCTCTGATTTCTTCCAACAGTTCTTTGTCAGCAGGTACTTTTTCACGCACAAGCATTGTGCCGTCAGCGGTTGATGTGCCGTTTATTACGCTGACCTGAAGCCTTTCTGTGCAACGAAGCTCCGAAATCATCGTCTCCCTGCCCGACATCACACGCAGAACGGATGCATCGGGATGGCGTAGAAAAGCCATAAGAAGCCAGTCTGCCATTGATGTTTTATCCAGAACATTCTCGGACTCAATGTTTATCCGCTCTTCATTTACACACAAAGAAAGATCTTCGAGCTTTGATTCGGGCTTGTCATAGCGTGTAACACAGATAAGCCTTTCCTTCGCACGTGTCATTGCAACATAGAGAACTCGGAGTTCTTCGGACAATGCGGAGAAGTTTTCGGCAAGATAAAGTGCTTTTTTACCGACCGTAGAATACCGACACTTTGTGCGGGAATCACGTCGGTCAAAGCAAATTCCGAAATCGGGATGAAATGCCGCGATACCTTTTTGGTTATCGTTTGTAAATTTATTATTTAGGTCTGCAAGAATACACACGGGGAATTCAAGACCCTTGCTTTTATGGATTGTCATAATACGGACAACATCTGCCGCCTCGGAAATATCCGACGCGCTTTCAAGGTCAGCATCCTGACGCTGTACACGGTCAATGAAGCGGATAAAGCCCGACAAGCCGCGCTTGCCCGAGTCTTCATATTTTACTGCATAGTCAAGCAGCATATTAAGGTTTGCGTTGCGCTGCGAGCCGTTTTTAAGAGCAGTAACAATTGCCTTGTAGCCTGTAATTTCGTACAGCTCACGCACAAATTCCGAACAGGCAAGTGTTGACGAGAGCATACGCAGATTGTCGAGCTTTTCTAAGAATGAAATGCATTTTTTATTCCCGTTTTGCGCGGAATTAAGAACGCAATGGTAAAGAGGTTTCTTTCTTTCTTCAACTCTCATCCTCGCAAGGTCATCTGCGGTAAAGCCATAAATCGGTGAAAGCATTACCGCAAGCAACGGTATATCCTGAAGCGGATTATCCGTTACGCGCATCAGATTCAGCATTGTGCTGATCTCGGTTGAAGCAAAAAATCCCGCCTTGTTCGCAACGTATGCAGGTATGTTATTCTGTGCAAGGACTTCGGCATAAAGCTCTGCCCTGCCACCGCCCGTTGCACGCATAAGAACACAGAAATCGCGGTAGGTTACAGGGCGCATGCCGTCCTTTTGAGTAACAAGCATACCGCTTTCCATAACCGAACGAATTGTATCAGCAATATGCTGCGCTTCAATTTCACGGGTAACGTGTCCGCCATCCTGTGTCGGTGTTACAATATGAAGCTCTGCTTGCGGAAAATCGCATCCGTCATAAGGTGCCGCCGCAACCAACGCTTCTTTTTCGTCATAGTTAAGCTCACCTGCATTTTCCGACATCAACTGACTGAAAACAAAATTTACATTTTCGGTAACACCTGAACGGCTTCGGAAATTACGATCAAGAGTAATTTTTGCAGGATAGTTATTTTCAATATAATCCTCAAGTCCGTCACGGCGGCGCAGGAAAATACCCGGCATAGCCTGGCGGAAGCGGTAGATACTCTGCTTGACGTCACCTACCATAAACATATTGCTCTCATCTTTTGATACCGCCCAGAACAGAGTGTTCTGAAGCTCGTTGATATCCTGAAACTCGTCAACAAGAATTTCGTCGAATTTCTGTGAAAGCTCCTGAGCAAGCTTTGTTTTAACAGGCATACCGTCTTCGTTATAAGTAACAAGAAGTCTGAGTGCAAGATGTGTAATATCCGAAAAATCAACACTGTTGGTCTTCTGCTTTTCTTCCCACAGAAGCTCACTGTAGCGTTGCACGATTTCAAGCAGCTTTTCAACCACAGGTCTGAGGTAACGCATATCCTCCGCGTGCTCAGCTGAGGTTGCACAGAAATATTTAGGAAGCCTTTTGGTAAGCTCATCCGTTATGGACTTTTTCTGCTTTTTTGCAAAATCAGCAACCTCTGAGGAATATCCCTTAGGAAGTCTGCCAAGCGCAGGAAACTTGAGTGAACGAAGAGCGAAAAGAGATTCATCCCACTTATTCTGTTCCAGAAGCTCACGGAGGTTTTCAGTAAGCTTTTCCATTTCAGCAAAGCAGAGACCATATTTTTCACCTACGGTTTCGTCGTCGGTGAAAGATGCCTGCACCTGAGAAATCACCGAAAGACATCTGCAGACAATACCGTACGCATAAGTGAGTATCATCATCCCCCAGCTGCTTTCCTCCAACGGACTGTCATCGTAATAGTTATTTCTGAGACCTTCAAGGAATGCCGAAGGACGCGCAAAAGCCATTGCATATCCGTAAAGCTTGGAGACAAGCTCACCGACAGCACTGTCATCCGTACCGCTTGCAAGGAGATTGATAAGCTCGGTAAAAGCTTCTGAACCTTCTTTATAATACTCATCAAGAGTTCTGCTCATTGCCTCAGCTTCGGTAAGCTTCAGCTGGGCACTCTCGAGCATTTTGTAATCGGGAGAGAGGTCGAGATCGTGAAAGTTTTCCTTGACGATGTCGTTACAGAAGCTGTCAATTGTACTGATTTTTGCAAACGGAAGCATTATAAGCTGACGCTTGAGATGTTCATCGTCAGGATTTTTGCGAAGCTCGTCATTGATAGCCTGCGAAATTCTTTCCCTCATCTGTTGGGTAGCCGCACGCGTAAAGGTTACAATAAGGAGTCTGTCAGCTGTGCAGGGCTTTTCCCTGTCCATAAGTCGTCGGATAACACGCTCAACAAGAACAGCGGTCTTTCCTGAACCTGCAGCAGCGGAAACAAGAACGGTGCCGTTACGCGAATCTATGGCTTTTTTCTGTTCAGCGGTCCATTCAGGCATCGTCCTCACCTCCTAATTTTCTGAGACTTTCATCGTGCTTTATTTTAGCAATATCGTTTGTAGGTGTATCCTCGTCAAATCCGCATACATCCTTGTAGTCACAATACTTACATACATCGTGATACGGACTTGAGGTAGACTCTGCAACGGCAGGACGTACGGGAATTTTACCCTCATGCAGATTGACTGCCATTTCAGAAAGTATTTTTTCTACCCTCTTCATAAGAAGTCCCATCTGCTTGAGCGAAATCAGAGTTCCTGAATTTGCACCGTCTTTTTTTACCGAGGCAGGTACGATTTCACCCGCAAGACGGTTGTCCATTGAATAAATAACACGGCTGTCATCAAGCACCATACCGTTCATTTTTGCTGATTTCTGCTTTTGTGACTGTATTGCGTCCTCACCCTCATCACGCTCAATCTTTGCAAAGGGTGCGTTGACGGGCATATAAAGGATACCCGCGGGGGTTATGTTTTTATAATCTCTGAATCCATTTTTCCAGATAGCAAAAAGATAGATAAGCATCTGCACATTAAGACCATAGTAGACCTCATTAAGGTCAAACTTTTTGCCCCCTGATTTGTAGTCGACAACTCGTACAAAGGTTTCGTCCTTTGCATCCGCAACATCAACACGGTCAACGGAGCCCTTGAGTCGGAGCGTGCCGCCGTCAGGAAGCGGAATTTCATAAGCGGGAATTTCACCGTCAGAATCAATTGAAAGCTCAAAAGCAACCGGAACAAATTCACTGACGGAAAACTCGTTGACAAGTCTGTCAACAACCTCGCAGACTATAAAGCCTAACTGACGGTAAAGATAATTGAAGCGTTCACCCATATCCTCACCCATAACAAGGTTTTCGGTGAAATACCTTTCAAGCATTTCATGAACACAACTATCTCTTTGTGTTTTTGGCATTGCACAAAGACCGTCACTGCCGTAGGCTGCAATTAAATTTTCAAGTATATAATGTATTGCCGTGCCCTTCTGCATGGGGTCAAGCTCAGCGATTTTTCTCGGCTGTGCGCCTAAGCCATATTTGCAGAAATACTCAAACGGACATTTGTGATAAACCTCTGTGCGTGAGGCTGACATATACATATTGAAGCCAAAGAGCTTTTTTGAAATCTCTTTATCCTTGATTTCAAAATCTCCCTTGTTTACGGCACGTTTAAGTGCCTTAAGTCTGTCCTTATAATCAGGTCTTGAAGAGAAGTATTCTTCAAGTGTGGAGTGCATTGTTCCGCCTCTTCGGCTGAGTCTTGCCATAAGCTCAAAGGCAGGAACATCACCCTCGACAAAATCGATTTCGGGTGTTGTGACTGTATCAAGCACCGTAACCTGCGGAAATATCCTTTTAATCTGTGCAACAAGCTCCGATGCAGCAAGCTGTGCACCTGTAATATCCTTGCGTGAATAAGTTACATAAAGTCTGTCCGACGGACTGCAGAGAGTGTTGTAGGCAATAAAGCGCTCTTCCATCATTTTCTGCTCAAAATTGTCGTCCATATTCAGGTCAAGTCCTGCAAGTGTTCTGCGCTCGTTATCGGAAAGAATACCGTCCGCAACAGGCACCATCGGAAAAAGACCGTCATTGACACCAACGGCAAAAACAACCTTCGGCGCGGTCGTCTTGACTCTGTCTGCAGAGCCGATGACAATTTCGTCAAGTCCCTGAGGAAGATTGCCGAGAGTGTACATCGAAACAATTAAATTAAGAAGCTCACTGAAGCGCTTTGTTGTAAGTGAAATACCGTCAAGAGAAAATGCAATGCGATCAAGAATTTCAATAACAACATCCCAGATTCTGCCCTGCTCAATCGCAAGCTCCGTCTCGCCCTTTGCATTAAGAGTCTCAGCAAGAGTGCGCAGATTTTCGGCAACATTCATATCGACAAGAATGTTATAAAGCGACTTCGCAGCAGAAAGACCGTCACAGCCTCTGAGCTCATAACGGAGTTTTTTAAGCGGTGTTACCACCGTGTTGCGTGACATGTTGATTTTTGCAAGACGTGCAACATCCTTTTCGTGCATTTTTTCACCGAGTCCGTCGGGATGTGCAGTCCAGTCATCGAGCCATTTATTACCGTTTATCTGCCACATTACCGCGTAATTTTCCAGCTCAGAAATTTCTTCAACGGTAAGGTTGGTAAGACCTGTTTTCAGCACACGCATAACCGTATCGCAGGAGAAGCCGCTTACTGCAATATCGGTTACACTTAACAGAAACTCCACCAGGGGCTGAGTCTGTATCGGCTGACGCCTGTCCTCAAAAACAGGAACACCGTTCTTAAGGAGCGCAGAGCGTATCTGACGGGCATAGTTATTCTCGCTTCGGCTGATAATTGCGATATCGCGGCAGCGAAGCCCTTGTGTTCTGATAAGCTTCTTGACCGTGTGAGCAACAAAGGCACACTCGCTCTCAAAATCTTCTGCAGAGCAGATTATTATGTTTTCTGTCTTTCCTTCATAAGTGTCATATGTGTTTTCATAAAGGCTTTTTTCAAGCAAGGGAAGCTCGGGATTTGAATACTGTTTTTCGTTAAATACCTCTATATGCTCGGGCGGAGCAATCTTTACACTGTTTTTCTCCGCAATATTAATCAGCTTTCGTACGGTTCTTTTTGTGTGCGCAAAGCAGCTGAAATCATCAACCCTTGACGGGACATCTGTACAAACGGTGACATAAACATCGTCAGATTGTGCAAAAATACGTTCCATTACTTTGAGTTCCTGACTTGTAAAGCCGCGGAAGCCGTCGAAAAATACGGTTTTACCCAGAAAATCCTTGTGTTCATCAAGAACTTTACACAGCTCATCAAGAGCACATTCATCATCAAAATAACTCTCGGATACAAGTGAAGTATATGCATCCATAACCAGAGAGAGCTCGTCAAGCTTTGATTTAAGCAGACAATCCTCCATACCGCGTGAGGTCTCGCGCAGCATATCCGAAGAAACGGCACATTGCCTGAATTCCTTGACAACCTTAAGCATACGGGTTATAACCAAAGCGGAATAACGGTGCTTGCCGTAAATTGAAAGTGAATCGTTTACGCTTTCAAGTGCAAGGCTCATCATAAGCGCACGGGTACTGTCATCAAGGCGGGGGTTGGAATTAAGACCGTATTTTTTAAGCAATCGCTCACAAAGGAAGGTAAAACTGACTACCTCAACCTTATCGGCACCCTTTGCACCGAGGAGGTTAAGCATCATTTTTTCCGTGCAGAAGGAATACTGCTCCGGGATGACAAGCACTACACTTTCACCCTGCTGAACCTTTGTTTTTATTTTTGAATAAACCTCTGTGGTCTTACCGCTTCCGATACGGCCTGTTATGAGTCTTAGCATACTATTCCCCCATACTTAATTAAAAATATTATACATTATAAGGTAGTTAAATGCAACATTAGTGTATTGCATTTGAGTACCGAAAATGGTACAATGTAACCATTAATTGATTGAGGTAATCGCTATGGCAAACAAAAACTTGATTGAAAGAGCAAACGCAGTTGTTCCTTCGCCCGAACAAATTGAATTTATGAATACAGAATTCATCGCATTTGTTCATTTCGGCATGAATACTTTTACGAACACTGAATGGGGATCGGGCCGTGAGCCTGTCAAATACTTCAAGCCTGCAGATTTTTCTGCAAAGCAGTGGGTCAAGGCAATCAAAGCAGCAGGTATGAAAGGTATGATTCTTACCTGTAAATTTTCAGAAGGCTTCTGCCTCTGGCCGAGTAAATTTACTGAATACAGCGTTAAAAATTCACCGTGGCTTGACGGTGAGGGTGATATAGTAAGAGATGTAAGCGAAGAGTGCCGTAGGGAAGGAATCAAATTCGGCATATACCTTTCCCCTTACGATATGCACGAGCCGACATTCGGCACGGAGAAGTATAACGATTATTTTGTAAATCAGCTGACCGAGCTGTGCACGGATTACGGTGACATTTTCTGTGTCTGGTTTGAGCGCGATGCAAGCGGACAGCAGCCCTATGACTGGGAAAGATATTACAAGACCATACGTAAATTACAGCCGGGTGCAATGATTTGCAACTGCGGTCCCGACGTGCGCTGGTGCGGTAACCATTCAGGTATTGGCAGACAGTCTGAGTGGAGCGTTGTACCTAAGGAGCTTATCAATAACGCGCCTGCAGAGAAGCTTGTTGAGCCTGATCTCGGAAGCCGTAAAAAGATTAAAAAAGCGAAGGAGCTTGTATGGTTCCCCGCAATTATGGATATGAAGATGCGTCCGGGTTGGTTCTTCCACGATCACGAAAATTCCAGCCTTGAGGTTATGTCAAAGGCACTTATGTGTTATTTCAAGTCCGTAGGTAACAACGGTACCTTTGTGCTTAACATTTCACCCTCTCACACAGGACGTATAGATAAAAAGGATCTTGAGCAGCTTATCACACTGGGCGCTCAGCTTGAGCTCGAATTCAAGGATGATTTCACTGAAGGTGCAGAATTTACGGCAAGCGGCTGCAGTGACGAGCTTCATTCCGAAAAATTCATTAACTCAGGTAAGTCATATTTCAAAACGCCCAAGGGAGCACGCAAGACATCAATCATTGTTAATATGGGCGATGTATGTTCAATCGACAAGATTGTACTTGCAGAAAACATCGAAACAGGACAGCAGATTGAGAAATTCTCGCTCTACTATTTCTACAACAAGCGTTGGATAAGGATTTACAAGGGCACTACAATCGGACGAAAGAAAGTCTGTATTGTGCATCCTATGGAAGCAAAGCGCATAAAGCTCGTAATTGAGAAAACCAGAGATTTTGCCACAATTTCCGAATTTAAGGTTTATTAACTGTTAAAAATTTACAACCTCCGTGACTTTTAGCGGAGGTTATTTCTTTGTGTTTCGTCATATTTTACATAAAAGTGATGATAATCAAAGCATTTTTATTAACATTATCAACATAGCATCGGCGCAGTGTTCGTCATTATAACTAAACAAATACAATTTTCTTTGTGCAAAACGCTTGACAACTTCATTTTCTTTTGCTATAATACAGACACAAGGTAAGACAAGCCTTGATAAATACGAAAGGAATGAATTAATTATGTCAATGAAACAAATGTACTACGAGGCTACAGAAGCTGTGCTCGATGAAATCGCGAAAGAAAAATCTCTCTTTTCATTCCGAACAATCATCAAGCTTATCGCTGCAAACTCAATCGCACGTAAGTTCTGATGACCCGCCACACCGGTGGCCTCAAAACTAAAAAACGGGCTTTGGTCTTTTTTTGACCAAAGCCCTTAATTTTTTTAACGATTATTTTTCGATACTTTCTACAACATCAATAAATGCTGTGATTGTAGCAGAACCTGCCTTATTACCTGAAGCAACGATTTCCTCGTTCTCACCTGCAAGAAGACTCTTGAACTCGTTGTCGGGAAGGATGTAACCTACCTGATCGTTCATAAGACCGAATACGATAAGCTTCTTATCTGTGCCTACAACTTCCTGCATTGAGGGATAATCAAAATCCTTACCTGTCCAGGAATCTGCACCCTGAAGACATCCGCCGTAAGCGATTGCGGGTTCAAGCTCACCCGGAACGAGTGCGACTGCAAGGTCAGTGCCAAGCTCAAGGTAACCGATCTCTGTAAGGATTTCTGCATTAAAATCATACTTATCAAGACCTACAACTGTGTTTGAAATAGCACCAAGCTTACCTGCAAAGAGGAGAATCTGATTTGTTACGGGTACATAGTACTGTCCCATCTTGAAGTTAAGAAGCGGAGCAACCTCAACCTCCTTAGTTGATTCCTCAACAAGGCGTCTGGTAAGCTCTGTTGCATAAGCATTGATATGCTCAATATCATCCAAACCCTCAGGAAGATTGAGAGGCTCAGAATCAGATGAAATTGCAAGCTCAGCACCGAGAACTACCATAAGGTTTGCATTTTCTTCCTTATTGATAATCTGTTCCATATAGTAAGGATAGTCGCCTGTAATTTCTGTACCTGCTGCACCCTTACCTACGCAGTGAATAGGAGAGTTTACAATCCATGTCTCCTTACCGCCGTCTGCAGGAACAAAACGGAAGCGATGAAGGTTACCGTCTATAACATACGGATCTCTCTTCTCACGTGCAAGATCCTCAATATCTGCTGTTGAGTAATAAATCTTACCCTTTTCCATTGTTTCGACTGCTGTCTCAACTGCGTCAACGGTTACGTTATAGAGGTTTTCCATAAACGCCTTGTTTCTGCCGTCAAGAAGCTCAAGCTCTGCACCGAACATATTGTTTGCAATATTTGCTGCAGGGTTTGTGAATACCATCTTAAGAAGGTCACCGTTCATACCGAATGTATCAACACAGCTGTGCTGGTGAAGAACGGAGATATTGATACCGACAACATTGTTAGCCTTTGCAAAATCTGCAAGCTCAGCACGGATGCCTGCAACATCAGTGTTTGAAAGGCCGAAGCCGTCAACAACTGCGATTACAACAGTTCCTCTGCCGCTGCCATCGTTAAGAGCAACGCAGCGGACACGCTGATCGTCATAGATAGCTGTTGCACTCTTCGGATCAGGGAATGAAAGGCTGCCGCCGACATAGTGGTTACCGTCAAGCTCGTTACCTGTCTGAATTGAGCCGCTGCCGTAGCCTACACTCCATACTGCACCGGGTGCAGGTTCTGCAAGATATTCATCCATACCGGGATAGAACTGCTCGTTTTCGTATGAATCCTTATCAGCAAAATCGATTGACGGAACAACTGAGTTAATTGCCTTAAGAACAACATCTATAAGTACATCTACGATACCGTAAAGGAACTTAAGAAGCATATCAGTAAAATCGTCTGTTGAAGTCGGAAGACGGAAATTGCTGAAATTAAGATAACCGAGAGTCTGCATAACCGAGCCTGCAATAATAGGAACGATTTCGCCTGCCTCACCTGAAATCTGTGTTGTGATGTCTGTTGCGGGTGCCTGTGTTTCTTCTGCAAAAGCATCAACGCCGAAAGAAACACTGCCGATTGTAAATACCATTACAACCGAAAGAATGAGTGAAATTATTTTTTTCATAATCGCACACCTTTCATAATATTATAGTACAGTATTATTTTAACATAAAAATTAGTTTTTTACAATATTTACTGTCTTATAAATAACAACCAAAAAGGAGTGCCGATTTTTGTATGAGTTGCTGTATCGCTGAATTGAGAAACAAAGAAGTCATCTGCAAATCAAACGGATCACGGTTGGGTAATGTTGACGATGTTGAAATTGACATTGCAAACGGAAAGCTTGTTGCAATTATCATCTACGGAAAAAGCAGGATGATGGGATTCTGGGGTAAATGCGAGGACCTTGTTATCCCGTGGTGCGATATAGATGTTATAGGTGAGGATACAATACTTGTAAACTGCACCTGCCCGAAGCCCTGTCCTCCGCCTCCCCCGCAACGCGGACGGTGGATGTAAAATAAAAGTCCCGGAGTGTATCCGGGACTTTTTCTTATGCGATTGAATTTAGTATATCTCTGAATTTCACAGCACGCTCGTAAGCAAGATTCACATACTCCTGCGGTGTAAGATTCTTGTAGATATCATTTTCCGTTCTTTCGGGTCTGCCCTTTGAAATAACCTCAAACGACAGCGTTCCGTTATATCTGCATTTTTTGATTCGCTCTGCCACTCTGTGCCAGTCGGCTATACCGTCAAACGGAAGCAGATGTGAATCATCGTAAAAAGTAAGCTCGTCACCCGTCATACCTACATTATCGTTAAGGTGCGTCACCGCAAGGCGTTCTCCGAATCTTGCAAGCATATCCTGCGAACGGTTATAGCACATTTCGTGACCCGAATCGAAGCAGAATCCGACATCCGGAATATCTCCGAATCGTTCAAATATTGCAGAAAGGTATTCCTCACCCTCCGTGTTTTCAAAAGCAAGGCTTACACCTTTGTTGACTGCATAATCTATCACAGGCTGAAGACGGTCGAGTCCGAGCTTGGTCGGGTTGTGATTATCCATACCGATAATAGCGTGAAGAACTGCATACCTTACACCGTAATTACAGCAGTCATCAATCGTGCCGTAAATATCCTTCAGCATAATTTCGGCAAGCTCGCCTTTTTCGTCGTGAAAAATATCATCCATTCCGTAAAACGGAGCGTGAATATATTCACAGGCAAGTCCGAGACGGGCACCCTCTTTTATAAGCTCTTCGGTAAGCTCGGATGTACCGTGTTTCTCACGGTCAAAGGCAAAGGCATCAAAGCCTGCATTTTTGAGAAGAGCCAGTTGCTCCTTGATGGAAGCATCCAGCTGCATACCCAAAGACAGACAGAGTTTTCTGTTCATTTTCACACTTCCTCAAAAACATAGCTGCCTGAGCCAAGACTTATAACAGCGCAGTTATTTTCTTTTTCAAACTCATCCATATTGTGTTCAACGCCGTTGATTATAACCTTGCTTGCAAAAATCGGAAGAAGGAGCTTTGCAGAAGATCCCTCGGGAACAGTACACTCGTAAACAAAGCTTTCGTCATTGCTCCAGCTGCTTTCGATAAGACCTGCAACAGAATCGTATGAAGCGCGTACCCACTTCATTCTCTGCTGACCCTCGGGAAGCTCATCAGCTGTTCTTGTGTCAACACGAGGCTGAAGAAGAATGCTTCTGAAAGCAACTGAGTCTGTTTCAATACCTGCCATATAGCGGTACATCCACTCCTGAACAGAGCCGTATGCATAATGGTTAAAGGAGTTCATTCCGACATCACCGAAGCCGTTTTCAAGCGTGTAAGAATTCCAACGTTCCCAGATTGTAGTTGCACCCTGATCAACACTGTAAAGCCATGAAGGCTCGTCTCTTTGCATTAGAAGTGTGTATGCCAGGTTATCCTCACCCATTTTTGAAAGAGCGAGACAAAGATTATATGTTCCGACAAAGCCCGTTGAAAGTCTGTTGCCGTTATCCTTGATTTTCTTTACAAGACGCTCTGTTGCCTTTTTAAGATAATCTCCGCTGATAAGATCAAAAGCAATAGCAATAACATAATCGGTCTGAGTGTCACCGATAAGCTCTCCGTCCTTCATAAATGTATCTTCGAAGTATTTATGAGCGTCCTTGCGAAACGCTCTGTAATGCTCGGCACGATCAGCTTTTCCGAGTTCATCACTCATAAATGCCATCATATCAAGGTCGTGAATAAGGAACGCTGATGAGAGATATTCGTTCTTGCAGAAATCATATGCAAGCCAGTCACCGTAACGCGGAATCGGTCCCTCAAAGCCGTAATTTTCAATAAGCTGTGCGATGTATTTTTCCATTGAAGCGAAATGCTCCTCAAGGAAATCCTTATCACCGTAAAGCTTGTAAAGATTATACGGAATAATAACACCTGCATCGCCCCAGGCTGTGGCATTGTCACAGCAGCAATAGCTGACTCTGGGTGCGATATCACCGTAAGCACCCTCGTCACTCTGTGCATCACGCATATCCTGCATCCACTTTTTAAAGAATCCGAGTACATCGGCATTGTAAGCAGCAGTCACGCTGAACGCCTGTGCATCACCTGTCCAGCCGAGTCTTTCGTCACGCTGCGGGCAGTCTGTCGGGATACTGAGGTAATTACTGCGCTGACCCCAGATGATATTTGAAATAAGCTTGTTGACAAGCTCATCGGAGGTTTCCATACAACCGATTTCTCTTGTATCCGAACCTACAACCTCTGCTCTGAAGCCTGTAAGCTCAATGTCACCGTCAGCAGAAATTTCAACATAACGGAAGCCAAAGAAGGTAAATGTCGGGCGGTAAGATTCTTCACCCTTACCTGCAAGGACATAGTGGCTCTTACCCTTTGCCGAACGGAAGTTTACTGTATAAACACTGCCCTTCGGACCGTCATTACCGCGCTCAATATCACCTGAATCATTAAGGAATTCTGCATAGCGAACCTTAACCTTGGTACCCTTGTCACCCTTTAACTGAATGTTTACCCAGCCTACGATTTCCTGAGTGAGGTCAACAATAAGCTTCTGTCCCGCCTTAAGGCTGACGGGCAGCTTGTCGGGGGTTGAGATAACATCAATTTCACCGAACTTTGTGCCGTTATCCTTTGTGCTTTCATAAACGGTCATCACTTCAGCATCAAATCCGAGCCCGTCACGAACACGCACTGTCGGGCCTACAAACGGAGTTACCTCGCCCTCAAACCAATCGCATATGTCTGCTGTTTTCCAGTCAGAAACATCATAAGCAGGAAGAGATATTTCTTCATAGCTGTCAAAGCCTGCATCACGGTATTCACCGTCCCAGATATCTGCAGTGCGTATCTGACCGCCACAGGTTGCTTTCCAATCCGTATCGGTTACCGCTGCCTTTTCTCCGTCAACGGTAACACAAGCCATAACCGAAGGCATATGTGTGCCGTAATATCCGCCTGAAATTCTGCCCTGGTACCAACCCGGAGCAGCAACAAGAAGAATACGGTTTTCACCCTTTACAACACAGTCCGTGATGTCGTATTCATAGTAGAGCGTACGCTTATTATAGTTAGTCCATCCGGGCTTCATCTCGTCGTTACCCACACGCTTGCCGTTGATAAAAACATCAATACAGCCGAGTGCTGCAAAAGAAAGCTTTGCACAATTGAATTCGCCAAGAGTAAAACTCTTGACAAACATCGGCATACCTTCATCGCAGCGGATGTCTGAAAACTGATAGTTATCCTTCTCCTCGTCGTTTGCCCACGGCGACGAATCAAAATCAGCATAAAGCTTCATATCCGTGCTGATAAACTTTGCATTATTCCAATAAGCTGAATCATATTTATACATAGTGATCTCCTCGAAATTAATATTAAAAACGGTAAGACTTGAACTCCTTTTATAGAATTAAGTCTTACCGTCCTTTTACTTAGTCAAAATATACAGGCTTGCCTGTCTGTGCAGATTCGTAAATCGCTTCAAGAATCTGTGTTACAACGAGTGACTGCTCAGGCTTTGTGGGAACTTCCGTATCGTTGATAATTGCCTGATAGAAGCCGTTTGCCTCAAGCACCTCGGGATCGGTTGAGTCGCCGTCATAGAAGGCAACGCCGCCGCAGTCAAAGTTTGGAGTTTCAATAACCTGTCTGCCGTTCTTGACATAGTTAATACGAAGGTCATCCTCACCCATTGTGTCTGCACCGCCCTTGTCACCGCAGATCATAACAGTTGCCTCCATCGGGTCTGCGATATTCAGAGCCCAGCTTGATTCCACAGAAACAGTTGCGCCGTTTTTCATCACAACAAAGCCGAAGGCTGAATCTTCAACCGTGAATTTTTCTGTATCCCAGTCTCCCCACGCATTTGCCGTGCCGACCTGCTTGCCAAGCTTCTTATAAGAAGTACCGACAACCATCTTCGGCTCGTGGTTATTCATAAGCCAGAGTGTAAGGTCAAGTGCGTGTGTACCGATATCGATAAGCGGTCCTCCGCCCTGCTCGTATTCATTAAGGAATACACCCCAGGTGGGAACTGCACGTCTGCGCAGTGCAATTGCTCTGCCGTAGTAAATATCACCAAGCTCACCGTCTTCGCAAGCCTTTTTAAGGTAGAGATACTCATCTCTCCAACGGCTCTGATAACCGATTGTAAGCTTCTTGCCTGTTCTTTTTGATGCGTCAAGCATAGCCTTTGCTTCTGCATAGGTTTTTGCCATCGGCTTTTCACACATTACGTGCTTACCTGCCTCAAGTGCGTCAATTGTGATAAAGCTGTGTGATCTGTTCGGAGTAAGAACATGGACAGCTTCAATTGTTTCGTCCTTAAGGAGCTCCTTGTAATCCTCGTAAACAGCAACATCACCGAGATTGTGCTTTTCCTTTGTCTCATAAGCGCGTTCAACAATAATGTCACACAGTGCTACGATTTCAATATAATCAAGACTTTTAAGTGCATTCATATGCTTGCCGTTGCAGATACCGCCGCAGCCTATGATACCGACTCTGACTTTTCTTTCCATTTTTTACCTCCGTAATTACTCTGAAGAATTATTTAAGAAAGAGGTTACCTAAAGCGATAATACCTGTAAATCTGAGCACAAAAGCAAGGACCTTTACAAGTGTGTCGCAGATAAGAGTTGCAGGTAAGCCAAGATCGATAAAGAATGTATCCTCTGCCTCGGGAGCACCGTCATACTCAAGAGTGAATGCCTGAGTATAGAGCACACCGCCCTCACCTATGACCTCAGCTCTTACATAAGAGCCGATCTTATCGGAATAATCGTCAAGGTCGATTGTGTTGCCTGTTGCGATGAACTCACCGTCTGCAATCCAATGAACGAGATATGCATCCTTTGTGCCGATTGTGATTGTATCTTCTGTTTCGTTGACTGCAACATTTGTTACCTTGGGTACTGCTGCTGTCTGATCGAATTCAAACTTTGTATCCTGACCGCCGTTCTTTTCTTCTTCAACGATGGTTTCGTATGTCTGCTGAAGCTCTGCAGCAAATTCAGGTGCAATACCTGCAGCCTTAAGCTCAGCTGCCCATGCCTTTATCTCCTCGCGGCTGCCCATATAATAGCTTGCTGCGAAGAATTCACCGTTTTCCATACAGGCTCTCAAAGCATCTGTTGTAAGCTCGGGCATACACATCCATGTATAGCCTGAATTAACGATGCCCGGATTATGAGCATCTGATGTTGCGATAGCGTAAACATTTCTGCCGTGGGGAACAACCTTCTGAAGAAGGATATCCCAGAGCTTTCTGTCATAGCGTGTTCTTGAGTCGCCCTTGCTGTTGATATCGATACCAAGGCAGGAATCGTACTTGATAAGAAGGTTTGCGAACTTATTGATAACATACTTATAATGGATATTATTTATATCATAAGCATCTTCATAGCATTCTTCGTCTCTGGCATTAGAATACTCGCCCGGATGATTGATAACTGAAAGGCCGCCGAGCTTATCAATATTCTTTATAGGTCTTTCATAATCACTTGTTCCGCCTACAACATCGTTACCGTAGTCAGCAAACCATGTGTTGACATGAGCGTTATTGAATGACGTCGGGTTCTGCTCATTGGCAAAGGGAACGCGCATCATTGTGTGAAGAGCGTCGCCGTCTGCGTTGTACTGCTTGTAATAATCGTCAGCGTATGTATATGCAGCACCTGCATCTGTTGTGCCGGAAGCCTTGAGCGGATCTATAGGACGGTTACCTTCCTTGACGGAAAGAACAACACGGATTGTCTTAGCCTCAGTGTCCTTATCCCAGCCGTAGTCAACCGTGCCGTGGTCGGAGAGTGCCATAATATCAAAGCCGTGCTCATAATGCTTTTCAACCTGCTGTCTGATTGTCTGATCACCGTCAGAAACAGTTGAATGGGAATGAAGGTCAGCTTTATACTGATTAACAGTTGACCAGTCAATATTTTCATAAGTGCTGTTAATTTTGTAATCAACGTCACCTGCAGCGTAAGCGCCCACTGCAGTACCTGTTGCCAACATTACCATTGATAATACAACGGCAAGAAGCTTTTTAATCTTCATTTGGTTTACCTCCAACAAATACAAATTTGCAGAATAATTTTATCACAAAGATTTTTGTAATTCCAGCAAAAATGCGTCATAATTTCATTTTTATCATATTGCACTAAATTCACGCTTTAAATTGATAAAATTAACCAAAAAGCAGGAACAGACAAAACCGTTCCTGCTTAAAATGATTATTCAGCGTTTTTAATCTGTTCGGACCATACCTTTATGAGCTCAATAAAATCTACATCCGTACTCTGTGTATCGGAATTCTCTGCTGTCATAGGCTCAAGGGCTTCTGTCTCCTGATTATTGACAAGGAACTGCGGATACTCTGCAAAGGTGTGGATAGTCTCCTGACCTTCTGTGTAAATGAGCTTATACACAAGCTCATCGTAGCCGTCCGTGTACCATGTATGTACCATATCCTTTACGAACCAAGTAATCTCCGGGAAAACACAGGTTGAAGCATCAATCATACCGTCGGGTGAAAGATGGTTGTGACCGTCATCAATAGCCTGTACATAACCGTCACCGAGTGTCTTGCCGTAATCCGCACAGGTTGCACCGAGAGATGTATGCTCGGTTTCTATAAGGAAGTCACTCTGAGATACGCTTTTTTCGCCGATAGGAAGTGCACCCTTGCCGTAATTTGAGAAAATAGCAAAGTTTACGCCGTTTGCCATTGCGTCTGCAATTATCTCATCGCACTTATCCTGCACCTCGTAATGGTAGCGGTCAATTTTTTGTATGAGCACGGCATTGACTTCTTCGTCAAGCATAAAGTCCTTTGCCTCCTCATAAGTTTCGGGAGTGACAAATGTCCAGAGTCCCGGAATATATCCGAAGAGAGGCTTTATGCATTCATCATAAACTATGTCATCAATATTGCCGATGAATCCGCCGAGAAAATCGACAATTGGGTTGAATGCAAATTTTGCAAGTGAAAGGTAGAGTGCACGGTAGAATACCATATCAGGCGCATTACCCTCCATAAAGTTGCCGATATAATTAACAAGTGACTGTGCATCAATAGTGAGGTCACCAATAAACAGTGAGCTGATTGTAGAAATACCGTCAAAGGCAGATGACTGCATTACAACAGTTTCAACGCTGTCATAACCGTAATCCTTAAGGTAAGTCATTGTGACTGCACCGCCCATACTCTCAGCACGGATAGCTACCTTGCTGTGGCCTGTAAGGCGCTTGGTTTCTTCAATATAATCATTGAGCTCTGCCGCAATATCAAAGATATCCTTACGCCAGTCATAACGGAAGGTAAAATAGTCGTTTTCATAATGCTCTGCTCTCGGCGGATTGAAGCGTTCAATATCAACCGTCGGATTTTTTGGATTGCCGTTTTCATCACAGCTCGCATCGTAGAAAAGCTCCATAACATCCGCACTCAGACGGTGTGCAAAAGCGTCATAATCACGTGTAAGAATGAGTGAAACCAACGGAAGAATAAGGCCCTTGATCATTTCGGTTATAGCTTCACTTTCAACACCGAATGCACCGTATTCCTCAGGTGTGCCTGCATTTGCCACAAGCTCGGTATACGCAAAGCCTGTTACAAAAACAACGGGAATGTGACCGCATTGACATTCATCGGACTCAGACTGAGCAAAAATAGAAATGCTCAGCGAAAAAGCAAGAACAACAGAAAGTAAAATTGTAAGAAATTTTTTCATAAATCTTCCCCCTTAATATTATTATTCTACCACAACATTATTCTGAATTCAATTCTTAATAATGCTTTTACGGCATAAATATTAAAAGGTGATTTTATGTCAGGGGCAAAAAAGCTTTTTCACAACACATTACTGCTGACAGCAACCTCCTTTCTTATGAGAACGGTGTCGGTAAGCTTCAGCGTTTATCTTACAGGAAAAATCGGTGCAGACGGCATAGGACTTTTTCAGTTAATCACAGCCGTGTATTCGATGGCCATTACATTTGCATCAGCAGGTATCCGCCTTGCTTCAATGAGGCTTGTTGCAAACAACCGAAGCATCAGAAAGCATTCTGACAGGCAGATTATGAATATGTGTATTGCGTATTCGTTTGTATGCGGTGTGGTTATGGCGTTGATTCTCTCCGGCTTTTCCGGATTGGCAGGACAAAAGTGGATTGGCGATATCCGCAGTGTGCCGTCACTTAAGGTATTGAGCCTGAGTCTGCCGTTTGTTTCGGTTTCGGCTGCACTTGGCGGATATTTTACGGCAATAGGCAAAATTGTACGGTATACTGTTGTTCAGTTTCTTGAACAGCTTGTAAAAATCTGTATAACCGTAATTTCATTACGCGCAGTGCTTTCGCACGGACTTGAAGCATCGTGCATAGCAATAGTTTTCGGTATGACCTGTGCAGAGATATTCTCTGCAATCTGCTCCTTTGTGCTTTATAAATATTCCTCAGATAAAACGGCTTCACAGGGTAAAGTCGGTGAAATTATCAAAAATATGCTGCGAATAGCTCTGCCCGACGCGGTAGGTGCAGAGATGCGTTCAATACTGATGACTGTTGAGCATCTGCTGATTCCCGTAGGATTAAGAAAATCGGGAAGCAATATGCAGACGGCAATGGCTACATACGGCATTGTTCACGGTATGGCATTGCCGTTGGTGCTTTATCCGTCAGCACTTCTGTCATCACTCTCGGGACTGCTTGTGCCTGAAATATCCGCACAGCACATAACAAAAAACAATGTGCGTATCGGGTATATGATTGCCCGTGTTTTGCACATTGCTCTTATTTTTTCCATAGGTACGGCAGGGATCGTATACTTTAATTCCGACGAGCTTTCGCTTGCAGTTTACAACAACCGTGATGTTGCATTTTATATACAGGTACTGTCCCCTCTTATTCCCGTTATGTATATGGATATGACCATTGACGGAATGCTGAAGGGGCTTGATCAGCAGGTAAGCTATATGAGGTATAACATTATTGATGCCGCCGTGTGTGTGGTTATGGTTTATTTCCTTGTCCCTGTTTTATCTGTCAAGGGATATATAATGGTTGTGTTTATGAGTGAAATCATAAACTTCGCCCTGAGCTTCCGTCGGCTGACAATAGTCAGTGAGGTTAAGGTCGATCTTTTCAGGGATCTTGTAATTCCCATGCTTTGTGTAATTTCTGCAGGCAGTATAAAAGACATTATGTTCAGGCTTTTCCCTGTTACACTCGGATACAAGACCGCTTCCATAATGTCAATCGTTTTGAGTATTTTTTTCTACATCGCTTTGCTGCGGTTGTTTTCGGCAATCAACCGGGAGGAAATACATTGGGCAAGAAATCTGACAGGCAAAATAAAAAGCTACGGATAAATCCGTAGCTTTTGCTGTTTGCTTTAAGTTAAGATATCTTTAATCTTATGAACAACAACCTGAATTGCATTCATTTCAACATTTACGGTTGCAAACGCTTCATCAAGCACCACGCCGTCAGCTGAATAAAGAGTAGCTGTAAGAGTTGCCGTACCCTTTGAATTTGCATAAACAACACCGTCTTCGTCAACCGAAGCAACCTCTTCATTGTCGCTTTTCCACTTTACATATCCGCCCTCTTCATCAAAATCTGCATTAAGCTTACCGCTTGAATTGTACTTAAGTCGGATATTGTGCCAGCTGATTCTCAGCTTATCTTCGATATCAGGGTTAATTGCGAGCAATTCATCCGCATCAAGAATACGCACCCACGTCATTGTGACATAAGGCTGATGAACATTGATAACGGTATTTATCTGTGACAGAAGAGTTGTAATTGCAGTGCGGTGGTTTTTGATAAGATCCAGCACTTCGATAAAAATGTCAATGAGACCTTCAACATCCTTATCTGTAAGCTCCGTACCCTTTGTCTTCTCGACAACATAATCTGCAAGATACGACTGATAACCGTCAGCTTTTATTTTCTCATAGTTTGACGGAATGAGCGAAACTGCAGTAGCAAAAGCCATCGTGCCGAGTGTTCTTGCGATATCCTTGACCGTACGCTTCTTACCGAGATACTGTCCCGTGAAGAAAATAAGCGAATTCTCGTATCTGTCGACATAGCTTTCTCTGTCAACCATAACCTCAGTTGCAAGGTAAGAGAAAACATTTTTGAATATCAGTTCACAGGAAAGAGAATCTTCTTCGCTGTAGAAAAAGTCTTTGGATTCCTTGCCCGTATGATCCATAAATGAATCAAACTCTTTGCACGCATCGTTGTAAAGCGACTGGTAATTATCACTTCTGCTTGCAGAAGGAAGGTAGAGTGTTCTGCCGTAGGTTCTGAAGTTGAAGTTATCCATTACAAACATCGGGACATAGTCGCTGGGATTGATAATATTGAAGATGTTGTGATAAAGCTCATCACTTGCCTCAGGCTTACTTGTCGCCTGCGGTGTTTCGTAAAGATAGGCGTAAATATTATCATTTGTGAAGCCGACATCCCTGATATAGTCTCTTTCGCCATTAAGTGAAGATGTGTAGTTTCCGTCTATAAGCTCGGCTGCGAAAAGATTTGCAATCGATGAGCCCCGGCTGTATCCCGGAATCAAGATCTTTACTTTGCCTTGAGTATCAAGATTCTTACAGTAATCGTTGAAATACTGAATTGTCGTCTGCTTTGCAATATCAAAGCCCTCGTGATTAGCTCCCGTTCCTACACGGAGATTGCCTCCCCACTCCATACCGTAGTTACCGCTTCTGATTGCGGCAATAATGACAGTGGTCTGCTCCCCGTCAAGAAGAAGCTTCTTTGTACCGAGTGCAAGGCCGACAGTGTCGTAGCCTTCGGTATCGTAACCGTAGCTTGTGAAGTCATAGCCGCACTCTTCGAGCATCATTCTGATATTTTTGTCAGGATTTTCAGCATCAAACGAGCCGAACGATGCCATTGAAACACACAGCGCATACAGCGCAAGAGCGTGATTATAATCGTAGGCGTTGCCGGTGAAATAGTCGTCCGAATATTCATAAGGATAGATTATAGTTTCGTCAAACCAGTCGCAACGGAATTCATTTTTACCCGGCATCGGATCCTTATCCTTTTTAGCAAGAACAGGAGTCTGCACCCCGGAGAAGAACATCGCAGTTGCGAGAAGTGTCGAGATTATTCTGTTACTGTTCTGTTTCAGCGGTTTCGCCTCCTTTCGTATATTCTGAGATAATTATTTTATAATTTTAAATTCACCGCTACGGAGTATCTGCAACAAATCATCGTTGTTTCTGATTTTCTGCGTTGTTGTGATTCCGCTTAAATTTTCAAGATGAGACTCACGGTGAAAGTCTGTACCGCCGACACGGATTTTCATATTATTCTCCTCAGCCCAGAGCTCCGCTTTTTGATTGATATCGGTATCCTTGCCCTTGGCGTTGTATACCTCACAGCCGTCAAGATACTTAGGATTAGTTCTGAATATATATGGTCTGAACGGATGAGCCTGAAGAAAAATCATATTATGCTTTTTGCAAAGCTCGTAAAATCGGCGCGGATAATAAGTCATAAGATTGCCATGCTCACGGATAAACTCGGGAGTAACACCGTAAACAAGATAATCGTTACCGTTACCGTAGAAGCGGATTTCCATTCCGAAAAGAACAGTAAAATCATCGCCTGCTGCGGCAAAAGCTTTTTCGTACCCGCTTAAGTAAAAATCTGTTTCCTTCTGCGGAGCAAAAAGATGCCTGTCAAGAAATGTCTGCGGAGAATAATGATCGGTAATAACCATTCCCGAATAGCCGTGTGCTTTATACAGCTCAACCGCTTTTTCAGCGGGACAAGCGGCACACCTGCTGACATCCCCCGTGTGACAATGCAATTCATATTTATATTCCATTTTAAACCTCTGACATAGGTAGGACAGCACAAAAGTGTACTGTCCCGTAAATTATTTAACTCTGCTCATAATGTCTGCAAATGTCTCGGAGAGAGTCTTTGCAGCTGAGTAACCGAGTGAATTTGTTTCGTGATAATGACCGCGGTCAAACTTATCCTTACCTGTGCTGAGGTACGGCTGAGTTTTGTGAAGAATGAAGTCATTGGGCGGTACAACATAGCCTGTAAAGTCGTTGGATACGCCGAAGACGAGAAGGTTTTCGTCTCCTGAAATCTCGACAAATGTTGGCGGATTGATTTCCGGACCTCTGCCTGTTGAGGATTTTTCTGCAGAGTCTGCACCGCCGTATGCAATTTCAGGGAATGCTTCACCGGGGATAAGAAGAACCTGCTGTGTACCTATCTTCATATATGTCATCTCTGACACAAGAGCCATTTTAAGCTCTGCGCTCTCGCTTGGCACCATCTTTGAGCTCATAACCTTGAGCATTGCAAGGAAAGCAAGAACACCGTTATCCGCGTGATAATGGAACGGCTGCTGAAGGACTGTAATCTCTGCAGGCATTTTCTCGTCATTGTCAATTCTTAGTGCACCTGCAGCAAGAGCCTTACCCTGCTTTTCTGTGCGAACCCATCTGTCCTCCTCATCATTGAAGCTGCCGGGATCAACAGCACCGATTGCGCCGATGCCGAAGAGTATGTTGACATCCTTCTCTGCATAAATTGCCTGACGAAGGAAGTACGGATAATCAGCACTGCAGAGAGTGTTGCCGCCACCGAGGGTATTCGGATGAGCTGCAAAGTTGAGAAGCCATGTTTCCTTTGTACCGTTATCGGGAACAAAACGGAAGCGTGTAAGAGTATCGTTCACATTGAGCGGTTCACGTCTCTTATAGTTAGCCTCAGGCACATGAGTTGTACCGAGATAGAGGTCGCCTGTTGTTCTGTTTTCGTAAGCTTCGATGCAGATTTCCTTGATTGTCTTGAAAATCTTCTGCATATACGTGTCCACCTTGCCTGTGAACGGAAGTCTGCCCCAATAGCCGACTGTGTCAAAGCCTGCATGCTGATGTGTACAGCAGATGTTGATTGCCTTACATTTTGCTGTTTTGCAGAAATCTGCAAGGCTCTCACGGATGAGTGTTACCTCTGTGTTTGTAAGGCCGATGATATCAGCAGTAACGATGATTATACCGCCCTCTTCACCGACACCAAGCCACATTGCACTGGCTGTAAGGTTATCGTGAATGCCTGTCATATCCTGAGCCATTCTATGACCTGCGATGTAATATTTCTTATCACCGAAATCATCGGGCATCATTTCTCTTGTAGAAAAGCCGACATCGTATTTTGTATCCTTATTGTTTCTTATTACAGTGGGCTGTACCTTTTCAACAGCCGGTGCCGCACCTTTTTTGCAAAGCTTGTTGCCTTTTTTAGTTGCTATTTTTTTGACAGCTGATGCTGCAAGATCGCCTAAATCCATAATAACTAACCTCCTGCAATATATTTCCGAATACATTATACCACAATGTGCAGTATGCTACAAGTAAATTTTATATGAACAAACAATTGAAATGCAAGATAATGTCTGTTATAATTAATCAAATCAAAATAATTCAAAGAGGCGATCATTATGAAATACGTTCTTTACGTGATTCTTGCCGTTATTGCAGTGCTTGTACTGCTTTTGCTTGCGGCAGTTGTACGAACAGCCCTTATGAAAACAAAAAAGGCTGATTACATTCCGAATCCCGATCCGAAGAGGACCAAGGAATATGTTTCCAAGCTTTCGGAAATGGTTCAGTATGAAACAATTTCCAAACGCGGTGAAGTCAATACCGAAAAATTCCTCGGCTTTCACAAGGTGCTCGAGAAGCTTTTTCCGACAGTTCACGAAAAGCTTGAGAAAACAGAAATTGACGGAAACCTCCTCTTCAAATGGAAGGGTAAGTCAAGCGAAAAGCCTATACTTATTATGAGCCATCAGGACGTTGTTGAGGCTACAGGCGAATGGAAGTACCCTCCCTTCAGCGGTGAGGTTGCAGAGGGCAAGGTCTGGGGACGCGGCACATCAGATACCAAATGTACTGTTATGGCATTTTTACAGGCTGTTGAAGAGCTTCTCAAGGATGGCTATACTCCCGACTGCGATGTTTATATTGCCAGCAGCTGTACAGAAGAAATCGGCGGTGACGGTGCTCCGAAGATTGTTGATTACCTTGACAAACAGGGCGTAAAGCTCTTCCTCGTATGCGATGAGGGTGGCGGAATTATCCAGGATCCGATGGCAGGTATCAAGGGCAATTTTGCTATGGTCGGTGTTTTTGAAAAGGGTTACGGTGATGTTAAGTTCATCGCTCGCTCCAACGGCGGTCACGCAAGTGCTCCTCCGAAGAACACTCCGCTTGCAAGACTTTCAAAGTTTGTTGCGGCTGTCGAAAAGAAGAATCCCTTCAAGGTTGAATTTATGCCTGAGGTTGAGGCAATGTTCACACAGCTTGCTCCCTACGCAGGCTTCGGTCTGAGACTTATTTTCGGTAACCTCTGGCTTTTCAAGCCGCTTATGAAAAAGCTTCTTCCTATGATTAGCGCACAGGCAGGCGCTATGCTTTCAACAACAATTGCGTTCACAATGGCTGAAGGCTCAAACGGATATAACGTTATCCCTCAGGAGGCTTCGATATGTGCAAATATGAGATATATCCCTCATCAGGGAACCGACGAAAGTCTCGAGGTCATCACAAGCCTTGCAAAGAAATTTGACATTGAAACTGAGGTTATCTACAGAGGCTATCCGTCTCCCAGCGTTGACATTCACGGTGAAGCATTTAAAATGGTTGAGAGTGCAATTAACGAGTGCTTCCCCGGTGTAGGCTGCAGTCCGTATGTTGTTACAGGTGCAACTGACGCAAGATTCTATTCTAAAATCTGTGACAGCTGTGTTCGCTTTGCTCCCGTTATTTACGGTCCCGAGCAGATGAAGGGCATGCACGGTCTTAACGAAAACATCGAATGTAACACGCTCGAGGGTGCAGTTGATTTCTACAAAAAGATTATCACAATGCAGAAAAGATAAATGCAAAAAGTTAAGCAGTATTGAGTTTTCTCAATACTGCTTATTTTTTGTTATCTGTTACGCTTTATTTTCTTTGTTGTGGTCTTCGGAAATTCCGTGTCGGTGAACTTAATCTTTGCCATACGCTTGAAATTAGGCAGCTTCTGATTGAGCTGATTTATCTTCGACTTGATTTTGCCCTCAACTCCGTCAATCTCTGTATCCGGATAAATCTCAGCAACAATTTTGTCATTTTCACCGTAAACAAGAGTTTCCTTGACCTCGGGTATATTGTTCATAATAAGTGACTCGAGCTCTTCCGGAACAACGTTTTTGCCGTTAGAAAGAATGATAAGATTTTTCTTTCTGCCTTCAATGTAAAGAAGTCCATCCTCGTCAATGCTTCCGAGGTCACCTGTTCTGAACCACTCACCGTCAAATGCATCTGCGGTTGCTTTTTCATTCTTATAATAGCCGAGGAAAACCGTAGGACCCTTGATCTGGATTTCACCGTCAACAACACGGCCCTCAAGTTCGGGCTGAATAGCGCCAACGCTCGCAGGGGCAAAATGCTTTGTTCTCATCGTCGAAATAATCGGCGAACATTCCGTTATACCGTAACCGTTTGTTACGGTAATACCGATATCCCTGAAGCCCTTGATATATTTTTCATCAATAGCGGAGCCGCCGGTGATAAGCATTTCAAGATTACCGCCGAATGCATCAAACACCTGTTTGAAGACCTTGCGACGGATATCAATGCCGACCTTAAGAAGTGCATTACTGACCTTGATCATTGTCTTAAAAAGCTTTTCCTTGCCGCCTGCACGGACATTGCTCCATATTTTGTTGTAAATCACAATAAGAAGCATAGGAACAACAGAAATATGCTTAGGCTTCGCATATTTTATATCGTCAAATGCACGCTTGAGGCTTGTGTTGATAAATACAGGGAAGCCGACCAGCATCTGACAGAGCACACAAGCCATAAATCCGAAAGTATGATAAAGAGGGAGAAGAGCAACCGTGCCCTCGGGAATACTGAGATTTTTAAGACTGATAACAGCATCCTTGGCAAGACCCTTATGACTGAGCATAACACCTTTAGGCTCGGATGTTGTACCTGAGGTAAACACGATTGCACACATACGCTCTGCATCAATCTTTGTCTCGTCAAAGCTGTTGTCACCGTTTCGGATAAACTCATTGCCCTTTTCTATAAGCTCGGCATAGCTATCAAAGCAGATGCTCTGAACATCACAGAATTCAGCAATATCCGAATATGTCTGAGAATAAAGGAATAAATCTGTATCGCTTTGTGTAAGCTGAAATTTTACATCCTTTGCAACATTTTCCTTATCAATAGGAACAACCACATTACCGCTGTTTACAACTGCAAAATACGTTATAATCCATTCATAGCTGTTTTCACCCATAACGGCGATGTGCTTATCTTTAAAGCCGATGCTGTGAAGATAAGTGCCGAGTGCTCTGACATCATCAGCCACCTGCCTGAAGGATTTTACAATTTCCTGCTTTTGCTCTCTGTACCAGAAAGCTTTCTTGTCTGCGTATTCCTTCGCGCAGTATTCAACAAGCTCCTTTAAATCCTTCGGTTCGTAAACTTCGTTATAAGGATATTTTTTATTAGTCATAATGGTCTTCCCCCGTTCTTTATAAGCAACAATTTTACGCTACAAGCCACTTATACTTTTCCACACTGTAAAGCGGAACAAACGGCACCATAATAGGTACTGTTTTTACATACTTCTGATACTCGGGATCCTTGCCGTAATTCTTATTCTGACGGATTTCAAGACGGCGTGCGCCCGAGAACATAACAAAAATTATACCGATATAACCGATTGCCACAACAAGCCACTGCCAGCCCGTAACAGCACCTATACCTGAAATAAGAACTCCTGTCCAGAATATCATCTCACCGAGATAATTCGGGCAACGGACAATTTTATAAAGTCCTGTATCAACAAAGCGACGGGGATTTTTCTTTTTCGAGTTGTTTTTCTGAATGTCTGCAACTGTTTCGAACACAATGCCGAAGAGCATAACTGCGGCGCCGATATATGTCCACACATCACTGCCCGACACATTTACAAGACGGTAAAAAACGCCTGAAACCTGAGTAACATAAAGTGCAGCGCAGGTAACCCAGATAGCAATTTTAACACCGAACGGAACAGATTTACCGTCTTTGATTTCGCCTGTCATATTCTTCTTATAAGATGAGCTTTTAAGCTCTCTGTAAGCCAGATAGCCGCCCAGACGGCAACCGTAAATTATGAAAAGCAAACAGCACAGCACCGTTCCGGGAGTGAGGGTTTTACCGTACAACAGCATCATCAGAAGGCCCTCGCCTGCGATTGAAAATCCGTAACCGATTGAAATAAACCATACATAGTTTTTAAATCCGATTGAAGAAATAATCATTGCGGCAGCAAAAAGCAGCCAGAAATTTAACGGTAAAACCATTTTGACTCTCCTTTTTATTAACCTTATTTGACATTTTATTTTAGCACTATATGTCAATATTGTCAATTATTTAACAAAATGCTGATTTAGAATAATAAAGCGTTACTGTAAAAAATACCGGTACCTTGTGATACCGGTATTATATATGATTTATAACCAATATATATTTCCGTTTTCAGTTAACGGTTAAATATATAAGCGGCTGCTTTTTAACAGGGTCGGATGAGATCACAAGTGCCTCATTGAACTTCTTCGCTGCGGCTGGAATTTTTGATTCAGTGTTGGTATAAAGTGTTGCAAGCACATCTCCTGCCATCACCTTATCCCCTGTCTTTTTGTTAAGTATAATGCCTGCAGTGAAGTCGAGAACATCTTTATTGGTGTTTCTTCCCGCACCGAGAAGCAGTGAAGAAACGCCGATTTTTTCAGCATTCATAAAGCTGATGTATCCGTCAGCCTGTGCCTTGATTTCATATGTGAATTCCGCTTTCGGGAAAAGCTCTGTATTGTCAATCCAGGTGGGATTTCCGCCTTGGGCTTCTACCATTTCGCGAAGCTTTCTGAGAGCAGATCCGTCTGCAATCGCACCCTTTGCCATTTCAAGGCAACTCGCCTTATCCTTGCCTGTTACAAGGGTTAGCATATTGGCGGCAAGCTCAAGGCAGACGGTAGTAAGATCTTCGCATCCGTTACCTTTAAGGGTTTCGACAGCCTCGATAACCTCCAGCGAATTGCCGACTGCATTGCCGAGAGGAATATCCATATCGGTTATAACCGCAACCGTATCTCTGCCTGCGGCTTTGCCTATCTTCACCATCGCTTTGGCAAGTGCCACGGACTCTTCAACACTTTTCATAAAAGCTCCGCTTCCTGTTTTTACGTCAAGGACAATACCCTTTGAGCCTGCGGCAAGCTTTTTGCTCATAATACTTGAGGCGATAAGCGGAATGCTGTCCACTGTTGCAGTATCGTTGCGCAAAGCATAGAGCTTTTTATCAGCAGGCGCAAGATCGCCTGACTGACCAATAACACTCAATCCGATTCTGTTTACCTGTGAAAGAAACGCATCGCCCGACAATGTCGTTTGGAAGCCCTCAATTGATTCGAGCTTATCAACAGTACCGCCTGTATGGCCGAGACCTCTGCCCGACATTTTAGCAACCTTACCTCCGAGTGCCGCAACAATCGGTGCAACAATGAGTGTTGTTTTGTCACCTACTCCGCCCGTTGAATGCTTATCAACCGTGTAGCCGTCAATCGATGACAAATCAACTATATCACCCGAACGCGCCATACACATTGTAAGTGTTGCGGTTTCTCTTTCGGTCATACCGTTAAAGCAGATTGCCATAAGCAATGCCGTAATCTGATAATTTTCGATGTCACCCTTGCTTGCATTTGTGACAAAAAACTCTATTTCTTCATCTGTCAGCTCTTCGCCGTAGCGTTTCTTGAGAATTATATCGTAAATACGCATAAAATCACCTCATACAAGTATTATAACACTTAATCTGCGTAAATGCAAAAAAGAGTGAAAAGGTTGTCCTTTTCACTCTTCTGCTTATTATTGATTATTCCTCAACAGGTGCTTCTGCTGCTTCCTCTGCAACATCTTCAACTGCTGCTTCCTCTGCAACATCTTCAACTGCTGCTTCCTCTGCCTTGGGAGCGAGGAGTGCGCGGATTGAAAGGCTTACGCGGCTCTTTTCAAAATCAATAGCTGTGATCTTGCAAGTAACCTTCTCGCCAACCTTAAGAACATCCTGAGGCTTGCTGATGTGCTGATCAGCAATCTGTGAGATGTGGATAAGACCGTCGATGCCCGGGATAACTGTTGCAAATGCACCGAATGTTGTCATACCAACGATTGTTGACTCGATAACTGTGTCAACAGGATAGTCACGGCGAAGGATCTCCCACGGGTTGTCCTCTGCCTTCTTGTAGCCGAGAGAAATCTTCTTGTTTTCCTTGTCAAGTGACTTAACGAAAACTTCGATCTCCTGACCGATAGCAAGAACATCTGACGGATGCTTGATTCTCTTCCATGAAAGCTCCGAGATATGTACCATACCGTCTACGCCGCCGATATCAACGAATGCACCGTAGTTTGTGAGTGACTTAACTGTACCCTGGTAAACCTGGCCTTCTTCAGCCTGTGCCCAGAATGCTTCCTCAGCAGCCTTACGTGCCTCACGGAGAACTGCCTTGATTGAGCCAACAGCCTTCTTACGGCCACGCTCTGCCTTAACTTCGATAATCTTAAGGTCAACCTTTGTCTTGAGAAGATCCTCAAGTGCGTCGCCTCTTGATGCTGTTGCAAGTGATGCAGGAACAAATACTCTTACACCGTTAACGATAACGATTAAGCCGCCCTTGATAACGTCTGTAACTGTACCTGAAACAACCTCGTCATTTTCCTTAGCTGCTTCGATCTTGTCCCATGCGCCCTGAGCGTCATATCTCTTCTTAGAAAGCATAATTGTGCCTTCCTGATCGTTTGTCTTCATGATGATGAGGTTAAGTTCGTCACCGATCTTAAGCTCCTTCATCGGATCTGCTGTGGGATCTGCGCTGTACTCGTCAGCAGGAATATAGCCTGTCTGCTTTCTGCCGATATCAACCTGTATCTCGCTGGGAGAAATACCTGTTACGATACCGAGAACCTTCTGGTCCGTGCTCATATTTTTAAGAGACTCCTCGAGTGCCTCCATAAAACTCATATCTTCAGCGTTAGAAGTCATTGCCACCTCCTCTGCTGTTTCAATAACGTTTTCGATTGCGTTTGTGTTTTCCGACATTGTTGAAAGTACCTCCTTTATGATTGCCGCCGGAGTTGATGCTCCTGCGGTTACACCTACCTTTTTGCAACTGCTCAGGTCAATTTCCGAAAGCTCCTTTGCTGTTTCAATCAGGTAAGTCGGACAACAGTTCTCACAAACAGCCTTCAACTTCGCTGTATTGGAGCTTTGCCGTCCTCCTACTATAATCATGGCATCGCAGGTCTTGGCTAAACGCATTGCCTCCTCCTGGCGCTCATTCGTAGCACTACATATTGTATCAAAGATTTTTGCATTTGTATAGTGTTTTTTTATATTTTTTAAACATTTTTCGTATTCTACGGTATTAAATGTCGTCTGCCAGACAACAATTATTTCTTTTTGTGCATTTTCAGGATGCTTTACCGCCTCTTTCTCAAGCTCATCACTGTTTTTAAAGACAATGCTTTCGCCCTTACAGTAGCTCCTGATACCCTGCACCTCGGGATGGTTTGCATCACCTGCGATAAGCACAAGAGTTTTTTCATCCGAATTATCCGTTATAATCTTGTGAATCTTTCTGACAAAAGGACAGGTCGCATCACAGAAGTCTATATTCCGTTCTTTCAGTGAATCGACAATCTGCTTCTCGACACCGTGTGTACGGATGACCACCTTTGTATCGGCAGGAACATCATTTTCGCTGTCGATAATCACAACGCCCTTTTCGGCAAGATCGCTGATAACCTGCGGATTATGGATAATCGGACCCAGCGTACAGACCTTTTCACCGTTTTCAACCATTTTATAAAGCATATCAACTGCGCGGTTAACACCAAAGCAGAAGCCTGCTGTTTTTGCAAGTTTAATCTCCATGTCCCAATCTCCATAGCTGAGTTATTCTTTCCATTATCAGATTTGTTGCGTGCCGCAAATCCTTCATTTTTGTACTTTCGGGATCAAATTTCAATTCCTCGTGTCTGATGGGCTTGCCGTATCTGACCGTAAGTCTTGTGCCGAATTTAGCTTCGTCACTTGTATAAATTGAAACAGGTACAACATCGCATTTGCACACCTTTGCTATGTAACATGCTCCGCCTTTCCCCTTCTGCGGTGTAAAATCGGGAGATCGGGTGCCTTCAGGGAAGATACCCAGGATTTCACCGTCATTGATGAGCGAGATAGCATAATTAATGGCATCCTCATCAAAATGTGTTCTGTCTACGGGAAAAGCATTGAGCTGCGCTAAAAACCAACCTATTATTTTATTCTCAAATACTTCTTTCTTTGCCATAAAATGCACAGGTCTTTTACTTGCGACGGATATAAAAACAGGATCAAGTGCAGTTATGTGGTTTGCCGCAAGTATGTATCCTCCCTCCTCGGGAAGATTCTCCGTTCCGATGTAAGTAACCCTGTGCTTGGCTTTTGAAATAAGACCTGCCACAGGACGCATTACACCGTAGGCAATTCCGGTGTTATGATTTGAATAATCAAAATTATAGGGCATTTTAACGACCTCTTATGCTAATTTTTCTTTGACAATATCAAGCAGAAGCTTTGCACCTTCCTCAAGATTACAATTGCTGTTATCAACAAGAATTGCATCCTCTGCCTGCTTGAGAGGAGCAATTTCACGGTGGGAATCCTGATAGTCACGCTTGTTTATGTCATCAAGCACGTCCTGAAAATCTACCTTTTCGCCTTTTTCAAGAAGCTCCTTGTAGCGTCTTTCAGCTCTTGCCTCAGGTGATGCTGTGAGGAAAATCTTGATCTGTGCATCAGGAAGAACAACCGTACCGATATCTCTGCCATCCATAATGCAGTTATTGTTCTTTGCAATATCTCTCTGTAAGTCAAAAAGAAATGTTCTTACAGAAGGAATAGCAGAAACATTTGATGCACCCATAGAAGCCTCGGGTGTACGGATAGCATCTGAAACATCCTCACCGTTGAGGAAAACATGCTGTGCACCTTCAACGAAGCCAAGCTCTACCTTTATATCCTTGAGCGTAGCCGTAACCGCTTCGGCATCCTTTGTATCAATCCCCTTACGGATAGAATAAAGACCGACTGTACGATAAAGCGCACCTGTATCAACATAGATATAACCGAGTTGCTTTGATACAAGCTTTGCAATACTTGATTTACCTGCACCTGCAGGACCGTCAATTGCGATATTTATAGCCATAATGTAACCTCCGGAAAATCATATATTCTCACCGGCAAGCTTACCGGTCGAAAAAGCAATCTGTAAATTAAAGCCACCCGTATAGGCATCTACGTCGATGACCTCACCTGCAAAGTAAAGACCCTTGAGAAGTCTGGATTCCATTGTCTTCGGATTAATTTCCGAAACCTTTACTCCGCCTGAGGTGATGATAGCCTCGTCTATCGGTCGGAAGCCTTTTACGGTAACCTTAAAGGATTTGAGAAGCTCAACAAGTCTGCGGCGCTCTTCACGGGTAATCTGATTAACCTTTGCAGTAGGCTTGATTCCGCTGAGCTTTGCCACAACGGGAATGAGCTTTCTCGGAAGGAGCGCACCGAGTGAATTGATATAATTTTTATTAGTATTCTCCGAGAAGTCACGGAGTATTCTTGCATCAAGCTGATCGTGTTCAAGTGCAGGCTTCAGGTCGATATATATAATGTATCTGCCTTTTTCCATGTCTCTGAGATGCGAGCTTGCAGAAAGCACCATCGGGCCCGACACACCGAAATGGGTGAAAAGCATTTCGCCGAAATCCTCATAAATAACCTTATTGTTCCTTTTGGTATCAACAACCTTCATTCCGACATTGCGCAGTGAAAGGCCCATAAGCTCCGAGCAGAAACCCTCGTGAGCATTGAGCGGAACAAGGGAAGGCTTCGGTTCTACTATCGTGTGACCTGCCTGACGTGCAAGCTCATATCCGTCACCTGTTGAGCCTGTTGCCTGATATGACATACCGCCTGTTGCAACAAGAACACTGTCAGCATAAAGCTCGTCACCGTCAAAGGTACGCACACCCTTGAGTTCACCGTTTTCGATTATAAGCTCCTTTGCTCTGCCCTGAATAATCTCGGCACCGTCATCAGTACCGTAACGCACAAGAGCATCTACGATATCAAGTGCCTTATCTGACACAGGGAAAACACGGTTGCCTCTTTCGCACTTGAGCGGCACACCCATATCTTCAATCAGCTCGATTGTATCCGACGGCATAAAGTTTGAAAATGCACTGTAAAGGAATCTGCCGTTGACAGGCACATTGGATATAAGCTCACTGAGCTCCTTGCAGTTATTGGTCACATTGCATCTGCCCTTACCGGTTATAACAACCTTGCGTGCAGGGCGTTCGTTTCTTTCAAGTATTGTGACATCTTTGCCGTAAGCTGAGGCTGTACCCGCAGCAATCAGACCTGCGGCACCTGCCCCGACGATTAAAACTTTCTGTGACATAATTTCTCCAATCAAAATACGCAAATATACTTGTATATTGTACAATAAAACATTTGAAAATGCAATACAATCAATTGACTTTAGCTTAGTGAATGATGTATACTAAATTCATATTCTATTACGGAGGTAATTTATATGGGACTCGGTTCACACGTTTTATGGTACAACCGCCCTGCAAAAGAGTGGGTTGAGGCACTTCCGCTCGGTAACGGCAGCCTTGGTGCTATGGTTTTCGGCGGAGTTGACAAGGAAAAGGTAGGCCTTAACCTTGATACACTCTGGTCAGGTTATTCACATAAATATGCTGTTGAGAACAAGTATGAGCATTTTGTAAAGGCTCGTGAGCTTACACTTGACGGCAAAATGATTGAAGCAAGAGATTATATCGAAGAAAATTTTGTCGGCGACGACTGCGAATGGTATGTCCAGCTCGGCAGACTTATGATTACATCCAATATTCATCAGTGTGCAAGAAAGTACAGGCGCGAGCTTGATATCGCAACAGGCGTTACAAAAACAATGTACACAGCAAACGATACCAATTACACCAGAGAGGCTTTTATCAGCCATCCTGACAAGGTTCTTGTTTACTCCTTCAATTGTGAGGGAAAGAAAAAGCTCGATTTTAATGCTATGATCAGCTGTGACCTTAAATATGAGGTTGAAACAATCGGTGATACATACATTCTCAGAGGTGTATGCCCGAGTAACATCGACTTCTCAAATGATCCTCACGCAGTTACTGAATACTGTGAGGGAGATAAAAAGGGTGTTGAATTTGCCTGTATGTTCAGAATTCTGACAGACGGTACAGTCAAGGCAAACAAACAGCATCTTACCGTTTCTGATGCAACAAACGCTACGATTATCCTTACTGCTGAAAGTAACTTTGAAGCCTGGAACAAGCCGCTTTCACTTTCCGAGAAGGATTATGAAGGCATCTGCCGTGAAAGACTCGATTCTGCTTGTGCAAAGGGCTTTGATGAGCTCAAGGCAAATCACATTTCCGACCACAGCGAGCTTTACAACAGAGTTTCAATTGACCTTGGCAACAGCAAAAAGGACGGAACACCGACAAACCGCAGATTGCACGAGTTCCTTTATAACAAGAAAAACGACAACGATCTTTACTGTCTTCTTTTCAACTACGGCCGTTATCTTACAATTGCAGGCTCACGTCCCGGCTCACAGGCTATGACGCTTCAGGGCATCTGGACCTTCAGAATGTGCTCTCCGTGGCGCTCGAACTATACAACAAACATCAACACTGAGATGAACTACTGGCCGACAATGACCTGCTCATTACCCGAGCTCAATCAGCCCCTTATCGACTTTATCAAGGAGCTTTCAGTTTCAGGTCAGGAGGTTGCTAAAGAGTTTTACAATGCACGCGGCTTCTGTGTTCACCACAATGTTGACCTTTGGAGAATTCCTACACCGTCAAAGGGTAACCCTGTATGGTCATTCTGGCCGATGGCAGGTGCATGGTTCTGCCGTCATCTCTACGAGCAGTACGAATACACTCTCGACAAGGATTTCCTCAAGGATACTGCGCTTCCGATCATGGAATCTGCTGCGCGCTTCTGCCTTGATATGATGATTGAGGATCAGGATGGTTATCTCATCCTTTGTCCGTCAACATCACCCGAGAATGAATACAAAATCGGTCATGAGGATTGCTCAATCAGCGAAACCACTTATATGACAATGGGAATTATCCGTGACCTGTTCAAAAACATTCTCAAGAGCGCTGAAATCGTAGGTGCTCAAAGCGAGGTTATCGATGAAATCAAGCAGAAGTACGAAAAGCTTCTTCCGTTCAGAATCGGCTCAAAGGGTGAGCTCCTTGAATGGTATAAGGATGTGGTAGGCTTCGACCAGCATCACCGCCACGTTTCTCATCTTTATTCACTCTTCCCTGCTGACCTTATCAATGTTGACGATACACCTGAGCTCGCTCAGGCAGCAAGAAGAACACTTGAGCTTCGCGGTGACAACGGTACAGGCTGGAGCCTTGGTTGGAAGATCAACTTCTGGGCAAGACTTCGTGATAAGGATAAGGTTATCAAGCTTATCAACAATCAGCTCAGATATATCAATCCCAAGTACACTCCCGGCAGAGGCGGTACTTTCCCGAATATGTTTGATGCTCATCCGCCGTTTCAGATTGACGGTAACTTCGGTGCTACAAGCGGTATTGCACAGGCACTTATGCAGTCCTTCGAGAACAGAATTCTTATCCTTCCCGCTCTTCCCGACCAGTGGGCTGACGGTCACATTCACGGTCTGACCGCTAAGGGCGGTGTTAAGGTTGACATCGACTGGGCAGAAGGCAAGCTTACAAAACTTACACTTGACGGTAAGGGTGATTACGTTATCATTTACGGTGACAGGAAGATTGACGTCAGCCTTGACGGCAAAAAGGATGTTGAATTTTAATGATTGCTGACCTTTACGATTTCGACAAAACGATATTCAACGGTGAATCGGGTACATATTTTTATCTCTTCGAGTTAAGAAGACATCCGAGGTTTCTTCTTAATATTCCCGGTCACATTGTAACACTTATCAAATTCGGACTCGGAATTATATCAACAGAAAAGTTCAAGGAATCTTTTTACGGTCCGCTCACAAGTGTTGACTGCGAGGAGGAGACACGTCTCTTCTGGGAAAAGTACGCTCATAGAATCAATCCGTACTTCCTTAACAGAGACAAAAGCGTTAAAACAATTGTCTGCTCTGCCTCTCCTGTTTTTCAGATTAAGCCGATTTGCGACAAGCTCGGGGTTGACCTGATTGTTGCAACAGAATTTGACCCCAAAGCAGGCAAGGCAATCGGACTTAACTGTAAGGACGGAGAAAAGATTGAAAGGATGAAAAAACAAGCCCCCGATTATACAATCAGGGATGTTTACACCGACAATCTTAAGTCTGATGGACCTCTTCTTACACTCGCAACACGTAATCAATATCACGTTGTCAAAGGTAAGGTAACAAAAATAAACTAAAATAAGGCAGTGTACCTCAGTGGTACACTGCCTTCGCTTTATTCAAACTGTGACTCAACATAATCTTCTGTCAGATGATTTCCCGCCTCATCAAAAAAAATGCCGTTATCAAAAATCGCAATAAAATTACCGTCTGCCGTGTAATACTTCTGTTGTGTTGCGTTGCCTGTTTCATCGGCACCGCTTACAAGAATGTAATAAGAAAGCTTACCGTTACGGTAAGTTTCAAGCTTCACCGCAAATCCGTTATCATCGTAGTACGAAACCTGATACTCATTTTCACCTGTATCAAAGCGTTCGCTTGTTGCAACGGGACCAACGGTGTATGAAGGTTCTGTCAATTTATACTCGTCATACGGAATGGTTGTTGTAGTGTCATCCTCCTGCTTTTGGTTACAAGAAGTAAAAAACGCAAATACTATAGAAAACACTGAAACAAAAACAATCAATTTCTTCATTTTTCTCACCCGGAATCGTATACAATATATTATGGATATATATTAACTGAAGAAATAAAAAAAGTCAAAAAATTTTTATAAAAAGTATTGACAAATATCAAAAATCAATTATAATAATAGTAACAATTATCATTATTGATTGGAGGTCATGAGAATGGCAGTAACAAAACGCAGTAAGCAGCGCGATGCAATTGTAAATGAGTTGTGCCAAAGGCATGACCACCCCACCGCCGAGGAAATTTATCTGGCATTGAAGACAGCAATGCCTAACCTGAGCCTCGGAACGGTTTACAGAAATCTGAATATGCTTTCCGAAGACGGAACCATTCAGAAAATTTCAGTCGGCGGAGCTGATCATTTTGACGGCAATGCCATGAATCATTATCATATGCTCTGTTCGGAGTGTAAAAGACTCTATGATGTCTCCTACCCCGTAATTGAGGATATAGAGGAAAAAGCAGTAAGCTTTGCGGACGGAAAAATTACATCACACACGATAACGTTTTTCGGTGTATGTAACGGATGTCTGCATTGATTATAAAAACAAAGTATTTTATTTTTTTGGAGGTAAATTGTTATGGCAAAATGGGTATGTAGTGTATGCGGTTATGTTCACGAGGGAGATTCAGCACCTGAATTCTGCCCGCAGTGCAAGGTTCCGGCAGAGAAGTTCACCAAGCAGGAAGAAAACAATCTTTCTTGGGCAGCAGAGCACGTTGTAGGCGTAGCTCAGGGCGTTTCTGAGGACATCATCATGGACCTTCGTGCAAACTTCGAGGGTGAGTGCTCAGAGGTTGGTATGTATCTTGCAATGGCAAGAGTAGCACACCGTGAAGGTTATCCCGAAATCGGTCTTTACTGGGAAAAGGCAGCTTACGAAGAGGCTGAGCACGCAGCAAAGTTTGCAGAGCTTCTCGGTGAGGTTGTAACTGATTCAACAAAGAAGAACCTTGAGCTCAGAGTTGCAGCTGAGAACGGTGCAACAGCAGGTAAGTTTGACCTTGCAAAGAGAGCAAAGGCAGCAAACCTTGACGCTATCCACGATACAGTTCATGAGATGGCGCGTGACGAAGCAAGACACGGCAAAGCATTCCAAGGGCTTCTTGAGAGATATTTTGGTTAATAGGATATGATACCTGAGCAATGTCCCTCCTGTCAGGAAACTGACGGTTGGAAAGAGGTTGTAAATCCTTTTACCACAGGTATTCCTATCGGTAAGAATATGCGTATCAATATCGGCATTGTCCGAACAGGATGCTTTGGCTTTTATAAAGTTAAGTACCGTTGCGAAAAATGCGGTTTTGAAGATAAATATGATTACCGAGAAGATAAATAATAAAGAGTTTTTCCGAGAGGGAACGGCGTATGCTGTTCCCTCTCTTTGCGTTCCTGTGTCCTTTGCGTGTCCCTTCGCTTTTTTCAAAAGTCTAAAAGCAACGAAATGTGTCCCCTAAAAATGTGTCCCTATTTAATTGTTTTCTGTCATATTAACAAGTTTATAAAAACTCGTTCTCTTTGTTTCAGTCAGTTCCATTGCGGTTTTGGCTGTTATCTCTCCCGCTTTCCAAGAGGAATAAACCTCGTTCCAATTTGCGGGGAACGCAAGCGCGGGGCGTCCTAATTTCTTGCCGTTCTGCTTTGCGGCTTCTATCCCCTCTGCCTGACGCTTGCGTATTGTTTCGCGTTCCTGTTCGGCAATCGTTCCCAACACCTCAATAAGAATGTTGTTGACCATTTCAAACACCCATTCTTGCCCTCGGGTAAGTCCATCATTGTTGTGGGTAAATCAATAACTTTTAAGCGTATGCCGTTCTCTTTGAAATACTGTAATTCGTTGTGAATGTCGAGCTTGTTACGGCTCAATCTGTCGAGTGATTTAACAACAAGCGTATCACCGCGGCGCAACATTGCGTTTTTAAGAGCCTGATACCCTTTTCGGTCTAAATCCTTGCCGCTCTCTTTATCTGTGACAATATCGCGGTCTGTTGCTCCAAGAGCCACAAAAGCGGCAATCTGACGGTCTAAATTCTGTTCCTTGCTTGATACTTTTGCATAATAATATGTGCGGCTGTTCATATTCGCGCCCTCTCTTATGTCTATGTTCGTATTATAGCACAAATGTTCGTAAATATCGATACTTTTACGAATATGTTTGCAAATTAAATTTTATATTTTACAAACAGATTTTTTGTAAAGTTTTTGTGTGTTTGTAAACGTGTACCTTTGCGAACGATAAGAAAAGAGAAAAACAGCGCGAAGCTCGCGCCCCGCGCTGTCATATCAGTTCGATAAATTGAATTTAACGCTTGCCTGTATATATAAAATTTATCAACGTTTCTACATCATCAAAATCGTCATAATCACCATTTACACCTTCACGGTGGTAAACAACACCATTTTGTTCATTCCTCTCAAGACAATTCAAGAGTTTTTCTTCACCATACTGCTTAATAAACAGGTTAAAGGTATATGGCTTTATTTTACCTAATAATCCTTTTCTGCAATCTTCGGTGCACTCATAACAATGTTCTATACCTTTTTCTTGAGAGCATTTTTTGTTTTCGCACCAATCGTTATCAGGACAATTCCCTGAATTGCAACCATTGCAAGAAATATTTTCAGAACATAAGCAACAAGCAAGACCACATCTTGCAATACCTAATTTTCTTTTCACAACAATCACCAACCTAAATGTTATATTCGTGATAGCCTAATTCGGTGCGATAGGTTTTTGAAGGGATAAAACCGAAACTTTCTATACAACTGATTTTTTCGGGAATGTTTGAAGTTTTAATTTTTACGCTTCCAATTCCTAAATCATCAACAAACTGTTCTATTGTCAGTTTAAGAATTTCTTTAAATGATTTTTCAGTGTTGTATTTTGAAGACAAATCAATTCTCAAAACTCCCGCTTCACCACCAAAGATTTCTACAGTACCAATTGCTCTGCTGTCAGATTTATCAACAACTGAAAACCGAACATAATACTGCTTTCGATATTCTTCTAACCAAAACCTAATGCAGTCTTCCATTTCACAAACTGTTGAATAATAAAAATCACTCGTACAAAAATCGGCGTTAAATCCCTTTACATTTTCTTTATCTGAATAACACATCAGCAAATCTTTTGCGTCTTCTAACTTTACCAATCGAAGAATAAAAGATTGGGTTTCATATATCGGACATTGTTCATATACATTTATCATAATACACAACCCTGTTTTAAAATTTTAATAAACCAATCATTAGTAAAAAAATCTTATTTGTTTGTTTTTATTATAGATGATAAACAAATAAAAAACAAGGGTGGATAAGCTCCACCCCAATAATTATGTAGCCTGAATTAAATTATTGACCGCAATTCCGTGCCGGAAGTTTCGAGAGGAACATTGCATCTGGGCGAAGCAGATGATATTCTCGACTTGTAGACTTTTTTGCAAACAACACGGTCCACGGATTGAAAATCTCGCATACTTATGGTACAATGATACTGGAAAAGTATCTGTGTAAACAGTTCGATAAGCCATGAATTTGAAAGAGAGCTATTACTGATGAAACTGACAACAGAGCAAAGCAAAAACATTCAAATCTTAAGAGGATTAGCTATCATTGCGGTTGTATTCATACATAACACACCGATTGGACTGGCACAAGTTTTTTGCAGACCCTTTTTGAATTTTTCGGTCGGCCTGTTCCTGTTCCTTAGCGGTATGCTGTCCAATGCATCTAACTGGAACCCAACCAAAAGAATAATTAAAGTACTAATTCCATATGTTCTGTGGACTCTAATTTATTCTATTATGTACAATATTACTACCCCTATTAGCATTCCAAGTGCTTTTGTTAAGAATGTACTCACCGGTAAGGCTGCCGCAGTAATGTATTATATTTTTATTTACTGCGAATTTACCCTTCTTATTCCTTTTATTGATAGACTGGCAAAATCAAAATTTAAATACTGTGGATTTTTAATTGCACCCATTGAAATTGTAATAATGCGCTCCATTCCCCTTATTGCTGGAATAGCAATAAATAAATACATTAGTATTCTTATGAGTATCTCCTGCTTGGGCTGGTTTACATATTTTTATCTTGGCTATTTGGTTGGCAATAAATTAATATCCATTAATGCGACCGCTACAAAGATTACGTTATTATGGATGCTTTCTATTCTACTTCAGATTCTCGAAGGGTACTATTACTATACTCTTGGATATGAGAATTGTGGAACTCAACTTAAGTTAACCTCCATAATTTCCGGAGCATTATTTGCTTTGATGGCATACAATTATGTGATTCATGGTGCAGTCAGAAATATAAAGGTGTTGGAATTATTAGGAGACAATTCCTTTGGAATATATTTCTCGCATCTAGCAGTTATGGCAGTTATTGAGCACATTCCTGTTTATACTAGTTATGTAACATATCCTATAACAGCAGTTATTACAATTGTACTCACAACAATTTGCGTATTATTAGGAAAAAGAGTTTTAGGGAAATATAGTAAGTATTTGGCGTTGTAATCTATAACAAAGAATTCCAATATAGATTAAACACTGAATTCCAATTTACTCGAACAGATTAGGACCGCTGAACGGTGGTCCTTTTTTCGTGCCGTTTTGCTTCTGTATATAATATCAATAACACGGAAACAGCACAGCGGAATCGCATTTGTGTATTTGTTCATTCGTTGCCATAAAGATATTATATACAGAAACTTTTTAGCATTTCAGCGATACAGTTCATGAGATGGCGCGTGACGAGGCTCGACACGGCAAGGCATTTCAGGGTCTTCTTGAGAGATATCTCGGTTAATCCCCTGTTGAATAATAAACTAAGATGTGCTATCATAACGGTAGCACATCTTTTATTTTGGGGTGATTTTGTGAAGAAGAAAATTATAATTGCCGTTATTTCAATGCTTTCTGCTATTGTTATATTTATTGTGGCAGGCATCGGTTGGTTTATCTATAATACTGAATATAAACTTACTCTCGCAGGTACAGAAAACTCACCTGATGGTAAATACACCGTTACTTTTCAAATGGTCGGCAACCCCGACTGGCCTTTTGGTTCAACCACCGTTAAAATTACAGTAGAAGAAATAGGAAATAAGAAAACATTAAAGGTTATTGACACCTCAATTGATGATGACGGTGCAAAGTTCAGAGAAGATAATTGGGATGTAGTTTGGCAAGATGATTCAGTAAAAATTATTTTAAAAGGCAGTGAACAAGAAGATGCTGTTCATACAGTAATGTTACAGTAGTTTTAGTGCGACAAAAGTGTGATTTATAAAGATTAAAACCAAATAACCTTTATTTTAAGCACTGTTTCAAGACGAAGCAAGACACGGCAAGGCATTCCAGGGTCTTCTTGAGAGATATTTCGGTTAATCAATCCCCTATAAATAAACGAAGAGTGGCTGAAAAGCCACTCTTTTTTAATTTCAACTATTAATGTTTAATAAAAACTTTTTACCTGTCAAAAAATTTATTCTGCTTCAGGCTCAACAAACTCAGAACCAACAACAACAAAAGCTCTTAAATCCTTATTATAATCAATGGTTGTAACCGTATCCCCTATGTAATCAGCATGGCTTGTAAAATGTGTATATGAATTACAAACTAATTCAAAATCGCCATCATTGTCCACATCTTTTACCACAGTCTTATAAGCTCTGTCAAAATAAGCATGCATCGGATTAAGCGGATTACCGTTTTCATCGAAGAAGTCTTCTGTGAGTTTATCTTTATTATAACGGACTCTTGTCTGGTCACCTGTATAGATATTGTCAATTATAATTTCATAATTATCATTCAGTACAGAAGCATAACCAAAGTCACAATCTGAAGAGAATACCAAGTGAGGATACCCGTTTTCAAATGTCCATACCTGAGTTTCGTGTACACCGGCTCCGCCATTACCCATAAAATCGAAGCTTATTACAAGCTCTTTACAATCAGTATCACCGTTTATTTCGCAGTCTTCATAAGCTTCTACCAGTGCTCCGATACACATTGCATTAATATGCACATAATCCGAATTTTCATATACAACGTAAGTATCTACCTTGCCTGTTGCATAATTATCAGCATTGGCAGTGATAACATGAATATCACCATCTTCAGATGTATAAATCTCCTCAACAAGGTCGATTTCTTCTTCCTTTAAAGCTGATTTCCAATCTCCGGTTTTCTCGACAGACTCAAAATTGTCATAATCAATTTGACAATCAAGCGGATGAATAACATCAATTTTTTCTTCCTTCTGACAACCGGACAACATCAATACAGCAAACGTCAGAAAAAACATAATACCCTTTTTAAATAATGAACTTTTCATCTGATTATCCTCCAAATATTAATTTTTATAATTATATCACTTTCTACAAGCTTAAACAACAAAAAACTCATATCATTTTATTGAAAAAACGAGCAGAAACTTATATAAAAGTATAAAAAACCGTAGCAAACGCTACGGTTTTAGTTCGAAATTTGTTACGCACCTTCAAAACTGAACAAAGACATGTTTTAGTAAATCTGAGTTTTGCTTTTCGCTTTTTTGTTCCTGAACCAATTCACTATGGTCAAGCCCTCGACCTATTAGTACTGCCCAGCTGAAAGTATCACTACTCTTACACCTGCAGCCTATCAACCTCATAGTCCTTGAGGGGTCTTACTAGCTTACGCTATGGGATATCTTATCTTGGAGGGGGCTTCACGCTTAGATGCTTTCAGCGTTTATCCCGTCCGCACTTAGCTGCCCAGCCGTGCCATTGGCATGACAACTGGTGCACCAGCGGTGCGTCCATCCCGGTCCTCTC
>JAFWZR010000030.1 GCA_017522225.1 Clostridia bacterium
AAGCGTAGGCTGATAACCTACGGCTGAAGGCATTCTGCCTAAAAGAGCAGATACCTCACTGCCTGCCTGAGTAAAACGGTAGATATTATCAATAAACAAAAGCACGTCCTTGTGTGATTGCTCACGGAAATACTCAGCCATTGTAAGACCTACAAGCGGTACACGAAGTCTGGCTCCCGCAGTCTCGTTCATCTGACCGAAAACGAGAGCGGTTTTATCAATAACTCCTGACTGATTCATTTCATTCCAGAGGTCATTACCCTCTCTTGAACGCTCACCTACACCCGCAAAAACAGAGTAACCGTCATGCTCAAACGCAACATTACGGATAAGCTCCATAATAAGAACTGTTTTGCCGACTCCCGCTCCGCCGAAAAGACCGATTTTACCGCCTCTTACGTAGGGAGTCATAAGGTCGATAACCTTAATGCCTGTCTCAAGTATATCGTTTGCAGAAACAATCTCTGCGAACGGAGGAGCAGGATGATGTATCGGCCAATGCTCTTTGGCATTTATAGCTTCTCCGCGATCAATGGGCTTGCCTGTAACATTAACCATTCTGCCCAGGGTTTCTTCACCCACACAAATTTTAATCGGCGCGCCTGTATCAACAGCTTTGATACCTCTCGACATACCGTCGGTAGGATTCATTGAAATGCATCGGACTTCACCGTTGCCGAGGTGCTGTGATACTTCAAGAGTATATATTTCGTTATTGACTTCAACATTTATGGCATTGAATATATCGGGAATATCGAATTTATCAAAAAGAATATCGACTACGGGACCCGTAATTCTTTGAACCATTCCTACGGAACCTTCAGCCATATATCATTCATCTTCTTTCGTTGAGTATTCAGCTGAAATTTCAATAACATCAGCTGTAACCTGACCCTGGCGTATGCGGTTAATCTGGGTTTCAAGCAGAACACAGTATTCGCACGCCGTATCATAAGCGGAGCGCATAGTTGTAAGCGTTGCCGCCTGTGCACCCAAAGCAGCTTCAAGCACTTTTTTGTACAGGATTGAAACAAATATTTTTTTGGAAGCATTATTTATAACGGTTTCTTTATCCGGAACAAACATCGAATTACCGTTATCACTTTCTGTCTCGTCTGCACTGAACAGGTCACATACCACAGGGGATTGCTTCATCATATTAATGTATTCGGGATACACAATACGGACTGATGAAATCTTTCCCTCCTGCATAAGACAGCATATTTCTTCAAACAACTCCTGAACCTGAAAGTATAAAGGTATATCGTCGAAATTATATTCTCTTGCATAAGAAATACCTTTTACACGGAAAAGCTCGCCGACTTTTTCCCCACAGGAAAATATAAATGAAGGTTTCTCTTCCGATTCAAGTATACTTTCAAAATAATTAAGAAGCTCTGAATTAAACGCACCGCACATACCCTGGTTTGCACCTATAACTATGTAGCATATGGGTGCATTTGTGTTATTAAAACAAAACACATCATTGAATTCCTTACGATATTTTTTATAAAGCTGAGCACACTGTTGCTCATATTTTTCATAATTACCGTAAAGTGTATTCAGACGTGAATATTTAACTGTTGAGGCTGTTTTCATAGCCAGAGTGAGTTTTTTTGTTGAACGTATGACCTGTAGCTTCTTTTTCAAGTTTTGTACCGTGGCCATAATCAAAACCTCGCTGAGAACTCAACGAGAGCCTCGCCGAGTTCGTTTTTCAGTTTATCGTCAAATTTAGCTGCAGTCCTGACTTTCTCGGCAAGACCTGCTTTTTTCTCTGCAAAGTATTTATAAAGTTCCTTTTCGAAATTCTCCATATCTTCCGGACTTATTCCGTCAGCATATCCTGCACTGACAGCGAAAATAAGGATTGTCTGCAGATGGTCGTCGATCGGCTTGTAACGACCCTGTTTGAGAGCTTCTGTCAGAAGTCTGCCGGAAGCCAGGGTAGCTTTGGTAGTATCATCAATATCCGAACCGAATTGCATAAATTCAGCAAGTTCACGGTACTGGGCAAGTCGGGTTCTGAGAGAAGATGAAACCTTCTTCATAACAGGATTCTGTGCTGCACCGCCGACACGGGAAACCGACAGACCGACATTGATAGCAGGTCTCTGACCTTCGTTGAACAGCTCGGCATCAAGGAAAATCTGTCCGTCCGTAATGGAGATTACATTAGTCGGAATATAGGCAGAAATATCGCCGGCAAGCGTTTCGATAATCGGAAGAGCTGTAATTGAGCCTCCGCCGAGTTCATCAGAAAGATGCGCTGATCTTTCAAGAAGTCTGGAATGCAGGTAGAAAATATCACCGGGATAAGCTTCACGGCCCGAGGGTCGGTGAAGAAGAAGTGAGAGCTCACGGTAAGCAACGGCGTGTTTTGAAAGATCATCGTAGATAATCAGAACATCCTTGCCGCTGTACATAAAATGTTCGGCAATAGCAGTGGCTGAAAACGGAGCAATATACTGAAGTGCCGCTGATGAAGAAGCCGGTTCAGCAACAATAACCGTATAATCAAGAGCTCCGTGGGATTTGAGCTTATCCTTGATCTCGGCAACAAGTGTATCCTTCTGACCGATTGCAACATATATACAGATTGTATCTTTTCCTTTTTGGTTGATGATCGTGTCAATCGCAATTGCTGTTTTACCTGTCTGTCGGTCACCGATAATAAGCTCTCGCTGACCCTTACCGATAGGAACAAGGGCATCAATAGCTTTGATTCCCGTATGAAGCGGTGAATTTACCGGCGCACGGTCCAGAATGCTGGGAGCCTTGAATTCAATGGGTCTTTTTCCCTCACAAGTAATATAGCCCTCAGCATCAATCGGATCACCCAAGGCATTCACTACCCTTCCGAGAAGCGAGTTACCTACGGGAACCGAAGCAATTCTGCCGACTCTTCTGACACGTGTACCACTTTCAATATGGGCAAAATCGCCAAAAATGACGCAGCCGATACGGTTTTGCTGAATGTCAAGAACCATACCTCTTTCTCCACACTCAAATTCAACAACTTCACCGTACATAATATCGGCAAGACCGTCCATCCAGCATATACCGTCAGATACAGTCAACACCCTGCCGAGCTGGAAAACATAGATCTGAGGACGGAAAGACTTTGCTTTTTCCGAAAATTCCTGAATAAGATGACCTACCGTATCTGTTGTCAGAATAGGTTCTCGGTTAAAATTCTTCGAAAAACGATAAAGCTCTTCTGCAACAGTTCCGTCATAAACGGTATCACCGATTCTCAACTTGAGTCCTCCGATAAGATCAGGATCCTCAAGCACCCATAAGGAGGTTTTACCGCCGACAGCTTCAAGCATCGCTGTGGTAGCTTCATCAACCTTTTTCACTATTGTCTCATCAAGAGGATATGCCGACGTAACGGTAACGTAGAGAACATCATGATGCTTTAAATATGCCATATCACCGGGAGTAAGTTTTATCTGAGGGAGAATAGCATCTATAACATCGGCATCAAGGTCTCTTATTGCTTTCTGATATTTTTCATCGGAAAAGAGCTTTATTACATTTTCACGCATTATTAAAAGAAGCTCTTCGCGGGCATCCTCAATCATCTCGCGATGAATTTCACTGCAAAGATGATTGCGGAATTCTTCAATCTGTGCGATTTTTTCGTCAACAGTTGCCTGCGCCAGTGTAATTTCTTCAGCGTCACACGCATCTGATTCCTCAGGCTGATATTCATCAAAAACGGGCATAGCTGTTTTTTCGGCTTCTTCTGCTTCGTCGAGCTCACGGTTGATTTTTTCAAAGCGTGTGTTGAAAATGGACTTAACCATTTTTCTGCCGAATAAAAACAGTATAACTGCAAGAATTATAAAATTTATAATTACATATTGTATTTCCATAACATCATACCCTATGCGAAATTATGTTGTTAACAAAAATCTCCGTAACAGTCTCCATTTCGGGGGCAACAGATTTAACGATTTTTTCGCATTCATCACTTATACTGTCTCTGTATGCATTGATTTCGTTAAGACTTTCTCTTTGTGCGGCTTCAATTTTCTTTTTGCCTTCGGACTGTATTTCCTGTACTCTGACCTTGGCTGCACTTTTTCTGGCTTCAAGGTCAAGCACCTTTTGCTCCTGAATGTATTTTTGATTTTCAGCAGTAAGTCTTTCGATTTCCGCTTTCTTTTCTCTTGCGGTATCAATTTTTTCTTTTCTGCTGTCAAGCATTCTGAGAACAGGTGTAAAAAGAAGGTTCTTAAGTATCAGCATAAGAATCATAAAACAAACAACAGTCCAGATCACTACAGAAATCTGTATATTCATAATATTTCTCCTTGAGTAACCGCTGACAAGCGATTATTGAAACTTGAACAGAACTGATTTATGCGATTTTTGAAACAAGCATAAAAGCAATAAGAAGTCCGTAAATTGTAAGAGCCTCCATAAGTGCAAGGGAAATAATAAGTGTTGAACGGATATCCTTTGCGGCATCGGGCTGACGTGCGATGCTTTCCATAGCTGCTTTAGCTGTTATACCCTGACCGATAGACGGTCCGAGTGTACTGAGTGCGATTGCGATTGCTGCTGCGATTGCGATAATAGCTGAATCTGTCATAATAAAAACTCCTTTAAAATATTATTCTGTAACTTCATCCAAATAGATAGATACGAGCATTGTAAATACTATTGCCTGCAAGGCACAAAACAGAATTGAAAGTGCCATCATTACAACAGGCGCACCTATCGGAAGAATGTGATAAAGCTCTTCAGTTACCGTTTCTTCACCGAAAATGTTACCGTAAAGTCTCAACGCCAGAGAGGCAGGCTTGATTATTTCATCAAGGAGCATCAGAGGAAGCATAAAGAACATCGGTGATACAAAACGCTTGAAATAGTGCTTGACATTGTGTCGTATTCCGGATATCTGCAGGAATACAAAAGTAAGAATACCAAGACCTAATGTAACGGACAGGCTCGCCGTCGGAGCCTTGACATAATCCGTAAGACCAACTCCGGGAATAAGTCCCGAATAGTTTGAGAAAATGATAAAAATAAAAAGCGAAGCTAAAAAAGTAAAGTATTTTCTGGCTTTTTTCTTGCCGAGAGTATCTGAAAAGAAATTGTCAAGATACTCAACACCCGTTTCAATGATATTCTGAAATTTACCGGGTCGTTCCTTCAGGTTTTTCTTTACGATAAGAGAAAGAATTGCAATAACAGCAAGAATAATCCACATCGTTACAACCTCGCCGGTAACATCAAGAATACCGAAAATGCTGAAAAGCACCTTAGATTTTTCACCCATCAGGGTCTTCCTCCTTTCTCTTTTCCGATTGCTGAAGACTCTCATTATATCTGAGAAGCTTCTTTGTAAAAATAATCATCGGCAAGGTCATTCCCAAAGCTGCACCGATCAGAAGATACATCGGATCGTATTCGGTTTTTTGACCTGTAAAATATACAACAACAAGAAATCCTATCTGTATCAACTGCCTTAAAACCGTCACAGCCGAATACTTTTGGGGATTTTTTACCAGAACAGTTTTCGACAGCAAGTAGTTAACAAAGGCCACTCCTACCCCAACCGCCGCAGAAACAGCCGCTCCGATAAGATCAGAAATCATAAGTTCACCTTCTTATGTTGCTATGATTTTTCATTATATCACTCCGATATCATTTTTCAAGTAAAATACGAATTTTTCCGATATATCCACCATTAATCAGTATTTTAGACAATTAAAACGTCAATACAAAAAGTAGAGATTCACTGTTGATTGCTCTGACTGACGGATTTGATACCTTTTGCAAACAGTAGCTAAAAAAGGGTTCTTACAGCAGGCTGAAAAATACGTAAGCGAGAACAGTAATCACAACAGTAATAAATGCAAACACCATTCTTTGAAATGGATTTCTGGGCATAATAAAATATTGGTGGTAAAAAGCCATACAAACTGACTAAGTCAACTTGTATGGCTTTCGTTTAAATATGCTTATTAAAGAGGCATAGGGATGTATGAAAGAAGCATTTCGAAGATTGATTTAATGAAGTTCAGAATCATTTCGAAAATATCAATCTTTGCATCCTCTGTGTCTGCTTCGGGAGTTTCCTCTGCATCAGCTTCGGGAGCGTCTGTTTCGTCTTCAATCTCGGGAGACTGGTCAATAAGGTCAAGATACTCAACATATTCTGCCGATGTTTCGAGGAGAACCTCTGCAGGCTTGGACTGATCGACATTTGCAAGGAGTGCACCTGCCTGATTGAGAAGCTCAACATCAAGCTGATCAATCACTCCATCGTGGTTGCAGTCAGCAGCTGTGTAAACAGCCTCGCTTACATCATCCTTCGTAAGCATTCCGTTTGCGAGGCAATCAACGATAATCGCATCCTGACCGTCGTACCAGCTGTCGCCTGTTGTATCACCATAAACAAGTATTGTATACTCACCTATTACGGTGTCGCCGTCCTTGAGGATAGCCTTTGAGCCTGTGCCGAGCTTACCGTTTGAGGTCTCGTACTCCCAGATATAACTGTCATGTACCGGCATTGTATAACCATCAAGTGAGGTTTCACCTGCATTGAAGCCTGACATCGTGTTAGTTTCAAAATCGATTGTAACACCATCAAACACATCAAATCCCAATGCTGCGACAGATTTTTCGTAATGATCACCGCATATGCAGGTAAGTGTTTCCGTACCCTCAAATTCACCTGTCGGAGGTGATGTTATCTTAGAACTATAGCTGTGCTTATGCTCTGAACCCAGGAAATGAACACATCCTGTATTGTGTGTATACAAATAGGTAAGCATTTCATTGCCTGATCCAAAAACTATCTGATTCCATTCTTCCTCTGTTCCCAAATAGTAAACATCTTCGCATGCACACTGCATAAATGTACCGTTTCCAACTATTTTTAATGTGTTGCGGAATGTCAGACACTCGATACTGCATTCTTCAAAAACATTCTCACTAATTTCTTCGATGTCGGGCGAAATCTCCACTTTTATAAATGTAACATCATAAAAAGCGTTTTCGCTGAAATATTTAATACTTGTACCCAGAACAGGAATTGTTACTTCAGGTCCCATAAAAGCACATTCACCAATACTGATAAGACTGTCAGGAAGAATACACTTAACAGTTTTTTCTTCGTTTTTGTCTGCATAGTCAGCAACAGCCAGAATTCCTTCCGGAATAATACAGACATCAGATATGTCACTGTTGAACTCAATCAAATAGTTGCCGATATACAGGACTCCGTTTTCCCAATTATTTTTATCGTTATAATAACCGGTATTGTAAAAAGCATCAATGCCGATTGTTATAACGCTGTCAGGAATGCTGATATCCGTTACATTGTCAAAATAAGCAAACGAACTCGCACCGATATGCGTTACACCGTCTTCAATAACAATTTTATCAAAATCTCCATAACTGTGCTGCCACGGAACAACAATACTCTCATTAAAATCATACATTGCACCCTGACCACTGATTGTAAGTGTTTTTGTCTCTGCATCAATCGACCATGTAACATTCTCGCCACAGATACTGCTGTAAGGATCCTCCGGTTCAGAAAAATGTATAGTTGCATTAAGAACCGGATCGTTGTTATCTTCAATTTCAATCTTAGTCCAATCTTCTTTTGTGCCGGAATAATATACATCGCTCAAGTTTGTGCAATCAAAAAATGTACTATCTCTGATAATTGTAATACTGTCCGGAATTGTAATACTTGTAAGGTTCGTGCAATTGTAGAACGCATAAGCGTCAATGCTTGTGACACTGTCGGGGATCATGACGTTTACAATGCTTGTGCAATCATCGAACGCAGAATCCGCAATACACTTTGTTCCCTCTTTTATTGTGTATGATCCAGAAAGATTTGATTTAGCTTCAATTAAATGATTACCGATATAAAGAACATCATCTTTCCAGTTTGAGTGATCATCATAATAACCCGTATTACTGAACGCGCTCCAACCGATACTTGTAAGACTGTCAGGAATCGTAATGTTTGCAAGGCTTGTGCAACCATCGAACGCACACTCACCAATGCTTGTCACACTGTCAGGAATTGTTATGTTTATAAGGCTTGTGCAACCATCGAACGCACACACACCAATGCTCGTCACACTGTCAGGGATTACAATGCTTACAAGGTTTTCGCAACCACAAAAAGCGCTGGCACCTATGCTTGTTACACTGTCCGGGATTATAATGTCTGTTAGGTTCGAGCAATTCATGAATGCACACATTCCGATGCTCGTGGCGCCTTTTTCTATCGTTAACTTTTTGATTAACGAAGCGTACTTGCGCCACTGCTCAGCCGTGTAGTCGGAGTAATTTCCCATCTCACCCGCACCGCTGATGACGAGTTCATAATCAACATATAAAACCCAATCCAGAGTATCACCGCACTTTCCGCAATCGTAGTACGGTCTTTCGGAATCGCATTCAAAAATGATTGTAACTGCGGGAATTCCATTCAATGAACCAAGTGAAATGGAACCCCACTCATCTTTTGTTCCTGTATAGTATACTTTTTGAAGGCTATCACAACATGTAAATGTATAAGAGCCTATGCTTGTAACACCTTCAGGGATTGTGATGCTTGTAAGGTTTGTGCAGTTATAGAAAACATAAGAGCCTATGCTTGTAACTCCTTCAGGGATTGTGATGCTTGTAAGGTTTGTGCAGTTATAGAAAACATAAGAGCCTATGGTTGTTACCCCGTTTCCAATTGTCACTTTTTTGATTGACGAATGGTAGTTGTACCAAGGCGTGTCTTCGTATGATAAGTGATCATCCATCTCACCCGTACCGTTGATGACGAGTTCGCCTGTTTCGGCATCAAGAGACCACGTAAGGTTATCACCGCAAGTACCGCTATAAGGACCCTCCGGTTCAACAAAATGTATAGTTATGCCCTGGAAATCGTATTCACCGTTTTTCATATCTATTTTTTCCCATTCAGATTCCGTTCCGTCGTAATATATATCTGTTAAAGCATCGTTACAACCAAATGCATAATAATCAATAGCAGTAACACTTGCAGGTATTTTAAGGCTTGTAAGCTTATCACATCCATAAAACGCATATTTTTCTATTTTTGTTACACTGTTCGGAATGGTATAGCTTGTTTCTGATCGTCCTTCAGGATAGTTGATAATCTCAGTTTTATCTTTATTAAACAGCACACCATAATTGTCAGATGAGTATGCCGTATTACCTGTTGATACATTTATACTTTGAAGTTTAGGACAGTCGGCAAATGTAGAATTGTCAAGACTTGTTACACTGTCGGGGATCGTGATTCTTTCAAGCTCTATAGAGCCATAAAATGCAGCCTCACCGATACTTATAACACCATCCGGAATGTAAAGCAATACAATTGAAGTAGCTTCAAAAGCACAGTCACCTATAGTTTTTACTGTGTTCGGAATATCTACATATGTAAGAGCATAGCAAAGCGAAAAGGCACTATCATCAATGCTTGTTACGCCTTCCGGGATTACAACACTTACAAGGTTTTCACAACCAAAAAACGCACTTGCACCTATGTATGTTACACTTTCAGGAATTATAATACTCGTAAGATGTGTGCAATAATAAAAGGCACCTGAACCTATGCTTGTTACACCTTCACTAATAATTGCACCGGTAATCGAATTTTTATGTTCCTTCCATGGCATAGAGGAAGGAACAAAATCATCCATCGCTCCCGTTCCGCTGATGATGAGTTCACCTGTCTCGTCATTAAAAGTCCAGGTAAGGTTCTCACCGCAAGTACCGCTGTATGAAGCTGCACTTGCTTTGGTGTTGAAGTCAAACCAGTCAAGGTTCAGCTCCAATCCCACAAATCCACTCAGCGGTGCGGCGGTCAGAACTATAACCGCCACCATTAGCGATGCTAATATTTTCTTTATCCTTTTCATCCGGATTCCTCCCAACGAAATATCTGTCTGTTATGTAAATAAATAACTATACATTTTAAGTGTAACACTTCTGGCATATAAATGCAATTGTTTGATTCATCAAAAAACTTTTAACAAATTTTTTCAATTGTATTTTTGTGAATTGTGATAACAATAACTAATGCAAACGCAAACACAATTCTTCGCAAAGGAGTGAAAAAGATATGGCAAGCAAGAAGAATGTAGTTCCCGAGGCTAGAGAGGCTCTCGACCGTTTCAAGATGGAGACTGCTTCTGAAGTAGGTGTTAACCTCAAGAACGGTTACAACGGTGACCTCACATCTAAGCAGGCCGGTTCTGTCGGCGGCCAGATGGTTAAGAAGATGATCGAGTCTTACGAGAAGAACATGAAATAACTTTTCAAATTAAAAAACTGCTGTTGAGCAATCAACAGCAGTTTTCTTTTTACCATGTAAGTGTTATATCGAGACCGTTGACCTCGTAGTCGATGATGCCTTTCTTAAGCTGAAGGGCTTCGACAACTGCGTCAAGCATTTCTTTATCCTTCATTGTGATTGTGGACACAATTGTAAGGCTTTGGGGAAGGTAAGCTGTGTCGCTTATCTGGAAACCTGTTACCCACCAATGAAGTGCTGCCGGACGGGAGAAAAGAAGCTCATCACCGTGGTAAACATCCATGCTCATTACAAGCATATCCTCATCGGCTGCACAGTCATAGAATGTTCCGTCCTTACTCTCATCGCGTGTGTACACGCCAACCTCACCGCCGTTTGCGATTGCATAACGGCCCTTCCATATCTGGAACATCCAATCCTTACCGTCATAGTTGAACTTCACACGCTGAGTTGTGTAGTGGAAGAAGAACGGTGTAAGATAGCAGAAAATATCATAGAAGATATTAAAGCCCAACTGGCGCTGCCATACATCGATACCTGTATAAACAACACCGTCACTGAGGTTAAGATAATAGCCGAAAAGTGCGGGTGAACCGTCCTTGCCGACGAACTGATTAAGCTTGGTATCATAATAGATATCTGTTGTTGCCTTGTCGTTTCTGCCGTCACGGTAGGTTATCGCAACACAAAGTCTGAACAAATTCGGATTTCCGCTGACAGGCTCCGCAACAAACTGAACATCGTCAACAATGCCGAGCCAGATTGAAATCACACGCATAACAACGCACTGCACCATATTGCCCTCACGGAAGCCCTGACCGGAAAGATCGTTCAGGAAAGCCTGTGCTTCAGGGATATTGAGATTAAGTGTTGATGTAACCAGCTCCGCATACTGATTTGACTGAGGTAAATTTTTGAAAACAAGATCAAAGTTAACACCTGTCATCTCAAAAATATCTTCAACAACACCTGTAAGAACTTCGTCTGTTCTTACAATAAGCTTTTCTTCATTGAAGAGCTTGAAGCCGAGGATTGTGTTCATCTGAGTGTTGATAAACATTACTGTTTCAAGGAATGAGCCGATATCGAACATCGGGTAGCCGTTATTCCAGATATCTACGATGTCAATCTTGTTGTTTTTCTCTGACACAGCTCCAACAGGTACAGCCATAACAGAGAAGGTTGTTATAATCACAAGGAGCACCGCAATAATTCTTTTTTTCATTCTTTCCGCCTCCTATCGATAGTATTTCAATTATATTCCAATTAATCAAATAAGTCAACCTAAAAAAATCTGCACATTGCGACACTCTTTGCATTGAAAAAATTGCCGTCTGATGATATACTGAAAATCAGAATAAAACAAAGGGGAAAAGCTATGTTTCATTTTTTTGTTTCGCCCGAAAATGTAAGTGAAAAGGAAATTTTAATTGTCGGCAGTGACGTTAACCATATCAAAAATGTCCTGCGGATGAAAACGGGTGAAAGGTTTGTTGCAAATGACGGTAACGGTGCAAGCTACTGCTGTGCAGTCAGAGAAATCTATGACGACAGAATTGTTGCAGACATCGAGGACGGTCAGCTTATGAGCAATGAGCTTCCCGTAAGGCTTGTGCTTTTTCAAGGACTGCCGAAGGCAGACAAGCTTGAGCTGATTATCCAGAAGGGTGTCGAGCTCGGCGTGAGCGAAATTTACCCTGTCGAAATGGCTCGCTGTGTGGTAAAGCTTGACGATAAAAAGAAAAAAAACAAAACTGCACGCTGGCAATCCATAAGCGAAAGTGCGGCAAAGCAATCCGGCAGAACCGTTATTCCCGAAATTCACGAGCCTGTCAGCTTTACTGATGCGCTTAAGATCGCGAAGGATTTCGATTTGCTTCTTGTCCCCTACGAGTGTGCCGACAGTATGGCTGCCCTTAAGGATAAGCTTGCAACTGTCAAAGAGAATATGACTGTCGGTATTTTCATCGGACCTGAGGGCGGTTACGAGGAATCGGAAATCGAGAAGGCAAAGTCTGCAGGCGGTGAGATTGTTTCACTCGGCAAAAGAATACTGCGCACGGAAACCGCAAGCATTGCCACGCTCGCAATCTGTATGTTCAACATTGAATCTAATCTTTTGTAAGGAATAAAATATGCTGCCACAAGAATTTTTATTGAGAATGAAAGACCTGCTCGGTGAGAACTACGAGGCTTTTTTAAGGTCGTATGACGAAACACCTGTGCGTTCTTTCAGAATAAACACAAACAAAATAAGCGAATCGGATTTTGTAAAAATCAATCCTTTCGGCGGAGAAAAAATACCGTTTGCGGATAACGCATATTACTTTGATTTTGACAAAATCGGCAACCATCCGTACCACCACGCAGGTATGGTTTATATTCAGGAGCCTGCGGCAATGAGTGCCGTTGCGAGTGTTGACATCGGAAGCGACTGGAAAATTCTCGACCTGTGTGCCGCGCCCGGAGGCAAATCGTCTCAGGCTGCGGACAAGCTCAAGAACGGTATGATTGTTTCAAACGAAATTATTCCGTCACGCTGTAAGATTCTGACAGGCAATATGGAACGGCTCGGCTTCAGAAACGCAATTACCACCTGCACGGATGCAAAGCGTCTGTCTTCACTTTTCGGTGAAGAGTTCGACCTTGTTATTGTTGATGCACCCTGCTCGGGTGAGGGAATGTTCCGCAAGGATGAGACCGCAATCAACGAATGGTCACCTGCAAACGTCAGGCTATGTGCCGAAAGGCAGGTTGAGATTCTCGGCTACATACACTCTCTTGTAAAAGAGGGCTGTTATCTTCTTTATTCCACCTGTACTTTTTCGTTGGAAGAGAACGAAATGTGTGTTGACGAATTTCTCTCTTCTCATCCTGAATTTGAGCTTGTGCCCGTCAAGGATTGCGTAAAGAACAATACCGCAGACGGAATTCACTTTGACGGATGCAGAACACAGAACATTACCGAATGCCGTCGTTTTTATCCCCATATTTCAAAGGGCGAAGGTCAGTTTGTTGCGTTGCTTAAGAAAAAACACGGCAATGGTATCCGCACAAAAAGAGAAAACGCTCTTGAAGAAATCCCCAAGAACGAGCAAAAAATTGTTTTTGATTTTCTTGACTCAACGCTTGCGGATTACGATAAACGGTGCGTTAAAAAGTATAAAGAAAACATAGTTTATTTTGAGCCTGATTTTGTTGTGCCGAAGGGCATCGCTTTTTCCTGCGGTGTGACGATAGGCACGGTGCAGAAGAATTATGTCCAGCCGCACCACCAGTTTTTTATGGCTATGGCAGACAAATTCAAAAGAAAAATCAACCTCTCTCCCGACGAGTCTGAATCATACCTTAAAGGTAACACTCTCCCCTGCTCGTGTGACAACGGTTGGGCAGTTGTACTTGTTGACGGCTGTTCGCTCGGAGGAGCAAAAGCGGTTAACGGTACAGCAAAGAACCATTATCCGAAAGGGCTCAGAAAAGTTTAATAAAAAATATCGGCTTGCAGAAACTGAAAACTGCAAGCCGTTTTGTTTTTTGATTATCAATCTGCGAAGAAATACTCTTCAACCGTTGCGCACATTGCGTGATAGAGGGGCAGATGAAGCTCCTGAATCATATATGTTTCATCTTCACCGACCACAACGGAAATGTCACAGATATCCTTAAGTCTGCCGCCCGTTTTGCCCGTAAGAGCAATGGTGGTTATGCCCATTGCCTTTGCAACCGCTGCCGCGGCATAGACATTCTTTGCATTACCCGATGTACTGATACCGAGAAAGACATCTCCCCTTTTGCCAAGTCCGAGCACCTGCTGTGCATAAATCAGCTCAGGGTCGCAGTCGTTGGCAAACGCTGTTGTCAGTGCAACACCGCTGTTGAGTGCAATTGCGGGTAAGCCCTGCTGCAGCTTGTCGATACTCACTTCTGCAAGCTCGGGCACAGCGGTAAGCATCTGAGACAGAGTCTTTTCGGAAAGCTCTCTTTTTTTAAGGAAGCCCTTCATCAGCTCACCGACAATGTGTTCTGCATCTGCACAGCTGCCGCCGTTGCCGCAGACAAGAAGCTTGCCGCCTGCCTCGTAGCATTTTATAACTGCATCGCAAAGCTGACGGATTTCTTTCTCGTTAGCCTTGAGTATGGGATAGCGCCATATAAGCTGTGTGACATAATCCATATTATTCATACAAAAAGTCCTCAACATTGAAGTCGTCAATTTCTGCAAATTCGTTTTCGCCCTCGATTTCGGGAATCTGTGCGATAACCTCAAACTTTCTGCCCTGTGACCAGAGTGACGGGGTGATGCGGATTGTATAACCGCAGCCGCCGGGAGTCAGCCATTCGTGCATAGAAGCCTCGGGCAGACCGAACATAGAGAGAAGTGCCATAATAACACCGCCGTGAGTGACGATTGCCGTCTTGGTGATGCCTGACTGAATAACTCCATCAATAACCTTAATCATCGTATGTGCAATTCGGTTAGAAAACTCCTCATTGCTTTCACCGAACGGAGGGTTAACACCTTTTTTACCTGCAAGCCAATCGGGGAAAACAGGATGAGTCTCAAGCTCTTCTGCCGTTTTACCCTCAAATTCACCGAAGTTATACTCAATAAAGCCGTCAATCAGAATCGGCTCGCAGTTCGGATAAATAAGCTTTGCAGTCTGTGTACAACGGGAGAGAGGGCTTGAAAAAACTGCCTCAACGGGAGGATATCTGTAATCCTCCTTCATCTGAGTAATCTGTTCAATTCCCTCTGCGCTTAACGGCTCGTCGATGTGGCCGATGTATCGACCGCCTACGTTACCTGCCGTAAGACCGTTTCTTATAAGTTGGATATAATATGACTTCATTTATTTTTATTCCTCAGAATGACGGAAATAACCCGAGCCGTATTTTTTCGGATTATTTCCGCCACTTATTCATTAGTTGCTCACCAAACTGAATGTCTGGCTGTGTTTTTTCTTTAAGTTCCAAAAGAATCGCGACGAAAAATCTCCGAGCCGAAAAGCGCTGAAAAGACTCGCTTTCGGACAGGTTCGGATTGTTACCGTCACTCTTTTAACATTGCCTTGTAGAGTTTGATATAAGTGTTAGCTGAACGTCCCCAGCTGTAATCACATTCGAGTGCACGCTGTGTGAGTGCTGCCCAGTCGTAATTATAGTATACGGTAAGTGCACGGCGGATAGCATCAAGCATATCGTGTGCATTGTAACTCTTGAATGTAAAGCCGTTGCCCTCACCGTCACCGCAGTCAGAAATGGAGTCACGAAGACCGCCTGTTTCGCGTACGATGGGCACTGTACCATAACGAAGAGCAACCATCTGTGAAAGTCCGCAGGGTTCACTCTTTGACGGCATAAGGAACATATCCGCACCTGCATAAATCTTTCGTGCAAGGTCAGGGATAAAGCCGATACGAAGACCTACCTTATCGGGATACTTTGCAGCAATCTCTCTGAAGAAGCTTTCGTATTCGTAGTCACCTGAGCCGAGTACAACGAGCTGCATCTCGCTTGTTGCAAGAAGCTCGTCAAGAATTCCCTTTACAAGATCAAGTCCCTTGTGGGCAACAAGACGGGAAACCATACCGATAATCGGTACATCCGATCTGACGGGAAGTCCCATAACCTGCTGAAGATCCTCTTTGTTGAGCTTCTTGTCTTCAGGATTCTTTGCGGAATAGTTTGCACGGATGCTCTTGTCTGTTTCGGGATCGTAGCCGAGTACATCAATACCGTTGAGAATACCGCTCAGCTTATAGCGTCTTTCGTTAAGAATACCGTCAAGACCGTGAGAATACCACGGATCAAGGATTTCGTCAGCGTAGGACTGGCTTACTGTTGTAACCTTGTTTGCGCATTCAATTGCACCCTTCATAAAGTTGACACAACCGTCATACTCAAGAAGTGATGCGTGCTCTGCGGGAATACCGAGAACATCCTCAAGGATTTCTCTGCCGTAAATACCCTGATACTGAATGTTGTGAATTGTAAAAACTGTCTTGATGTTTTCATAGCCCGGTGAGTTTGCATACATTGCTGAATAGTAAACGGGAGTAAGTGCCGTCTGCCAGTCGTTACAATGGATGATGTCGGGTTTGAAGTCAATGTACGGGATGATTTCAAGAACTGCACGTGAGAAGAATGCAAAACGCTCTGCATCATCGTACTGACCGTAGATTGTATCACGCTTGAAATAATACTGATTATCAAGAAGATAGTAAATAACACCGTTGTGCTTTGCCTCGAAGATACCGCAGTACTGACGGCGCCATGCAACGGGAACACAGATGTGAGTGATAAACTTCATTGTGTCCTTGAGTTCCTGACGGATTGTGTCATAAAGCGGCATAACAACACGGCAACCGATAAGTCTCTTGCGGAGTGCCTGAGGCAGGGAGCCTGCAACGTCACCGAGACCGCCACTTGCCATAAAAGGCAGAGCTTCACTTGCAGCGTATAAAACTTTCATAAATCAACTCTCCTCTCGTCAGATTACGATACCCTTACCGATGTAAACGGGGAATTTCTCGTCGCCTGAAAGAACCTTGTTCGGCTTGATAACGATATCCTTATCAGCAACAACACAGTTGAGCTTAACATCGTCACCGATATAAGCGTTCTGCATAAGTACGCAGTTTTTAACAACTGCATCCTTTCCGACGTGAACACCGCGGAAAAGAACACTGTTTTCAACAGTACCCTCAATTACACAGCCGTCAGCAACAAGTGAGTTTTTCACATCTGAGCCGAGACCGTAAATTGCAGGAACATCGTCCTTAACCTTTGTATAAACAGGCTGTGTACGGAAGAGAGCGTCTCTGTTTTCCTTATCAAGCAAAGCCATATTTGCCTCAAAGTAAGACTGCATACTGTCAAGCATCTTGACAAAGCCTGTTACCTCGTAGCCGTAAATCTTGAGCTTTTTAACGTTTCTCTTAAGAATATCGTCTGTAAATGAGTGGTAACCGAGGCTGATTGCTTCGTTTATAAGTCTTTCAAGAAGAGACTTTCTCATAAGCACGATATTGATTGAATAGTTAGCTGTGCCGTCCTTGAGTCTGCGTGAAACAGAGCTGATTTTGCCGTCCTCTTCAACATCAAGAACTGCAAGCTCAGCGATTTCGGGTGTTTCACCGTTGACATAAGCAACCGTGATGTCTGCGCCCTTTTCCTCGTGATAAGCAAACAACTTTTTAAGATTGAAGTTATAAAGTGCGTTACAGTCGCACATCATAACATATTCCTCATCGGAATACTGCAGGAAGTTCATAACACCTGCGATAGCTTCGATTCTGCCCTTATAAAGACCTGTGTTTGCAGAGTTGAACGGAGGAAGGATATAAAGGCCGCCGTTCTTTCTTGAAAGATCCCAGGCTCTGCCGTTGCCGACGTGGTCCATAAGTGACTGATAGTTGCTCTTTGTGATAATGCCGACCTTACCCATTCCGCTGTTCACCATTGCAGAAAGGTTGAAGTCGATAAGACGGTAACGTCCGCCATAGGGCACAGAGCCCATTGAACGCATAGAAGTAAGTTCATTGAGATAATTATCAAAATTGTTTGAGAAAACAAGTCCGAGTACATTATTGGCTCTCATCATTCTGCCCCCTTTACATCTTCGCCTATCATAGCCTTGGGTTCAACGCAGGCACCCTTGCCGACCGTAACATTCGGGCCGACAACCGCTACGCCCCAATCGTCAATATTCTCTATATCCTCGGGACGCTTGCCGACTGTTGCACCTGATTCAACCACAACATTCTCGGCAACGATTGCATACTGCACCTTTGCGCCTGATTTGATAACGCTGCCGGGCATAACAATTGAATCCTTAACAACTGCGCCCTCTTCAACACTGACATTTGCAAAGAGAACTGAGAAGTCAACCTCGCCCTCGATTTCGCAGCCCTCTGCAACCATTGAATTCTGCACCTTTGCGGTGTCAGCAACATAGTGCGGACAGGTTACGGGGTTCTTTGCGTAAATCTTCCAGCTTGAATCTGTAAGGTCAAGGTCAACCTGAGGATTGAGAAGGTCAAGATTTGCCTCCCACAGGCTGTCGATTGTACCAACATCCTTCCAGTATCCGTCAAATTCGTAAGCAAACATTCTCTCGCCAGCCTCGTGCATTGCAGGAATAAGGTCGTGACCGAAGTCGTTGCTTGATGACGGATTTGCTTCGTCGTCAAGAAGATACTGACGCAGCTTCTTCCAACTGAAAATATAAACACCCATTGAAGCCTTATTTGAACGCGGATTCTTCGGTTTTTCTTCAAATTCGGAGATTGAGCCATCCTCGTTGACGATCATAAGACCGAAACGGGAAGCCTCTTCCCACGGCACCTCAAGCATAGCGATTGTACAATCGGCATTCTTTTCCTTATGGAAGCCGAGCATCTTTGAATAGTCCATCTTGTAGATATGGTCACCTGAAAGGATAAGAACATATTCGGGATCGTATCTGTCGATGAAATTGATGTTCTGATAGATCGCATTGGCTGTACCCTTGTACCACTCAGTGCCCTGAATCTGCTGATAGGGTGAAAGAATGTGCACACCGCCGTCAGCTCTGTCAAGATCCCAGGCCTGACCGTTGCCGATATAATCGTTGAGTTCAAGCGGCTGATACTGTGTAAGTACGCCGACTGTGTAAATACCTGAGTTTACACAGTTTGAAAGCGGGAAATCGATGATTCTGTACTTTCCGCCGTAGGGTACGGCAGGTTTGGCAATGTTCTTTGTCAGGATTCCGAGTCTGCTGCCCTGACCGCCTGCAAGGAGCATTGCAATACATTCGTGTTTGCGTGACATTATGCTGCCTCCTTTTATTTTTTTGCCGTTTTCTTAACGGCATTTTCTTTTGGATTTGCTTTTTTTCTTGGGGTTGGTGCTTTTAAATATATTACACTCAGACCGGGAAGGTCGAGCGAAATACTGTTATCAAGGCCGTGCATCGGAGTCTTTTTGCTCCTGACACTGCCCGTTGTGCCTGTACCCTTACCTCCGAACTCCTCGCAGTCGGTATTCAGAAGCACCTTGTATGTGCCTGAATTCGGAACACCGATACAGTAATTCCCGCGCATAACGGGAGTAAAATTGCATACGGCAATAACCTCTTTACCGTCCTTGTCAATTCTTCGGAATGCAATAACCGAATTATCAACATCGTCCGCGCTTATCCAGTTAAAGCCTGTCCAGTCGTAGTCGACCTGCCAGAGTGCGGGTGTTGATTTATAAAGCTCGTTTATCGTCTTTACAAAATGCTGCAGCTTACGGTGGGCATCGTAATCAAGCAGAAGCCAATCGAGTCCCTGCTTGTAATTCCACTCGATAAACTGACCGAATTCCTGACCCATAAACATGAGCTTCTTGCCGGGATGAGCCATCATATAGCCGAGGAATGAACGCACACCTGCAAATTTTTCCTCATACTCGCCCGGCATCTTATTGATGAGTGAGCACTTGCCGTGAACAACCTCATCGTGCGAAATCGGAAGAACAAAGTTTTCCGAAAAAGCGTAGAAGAAGGAAAAAGTCAGATTGTTATGATTGAATTTGCGGTGGATTCCCGGAAGGGAGAAGTACCTCAGACAATCATTCATCCAGCCCATATTCCACTTGAAATTAAAGCCGAGTCCGCCGTCACTGACAGGCTTGGAAACCATCGGCCACGCCGTGCTTTCCTCCGCAATCATCAGCGCATCTCCGTGCTCACGGAAAATAGCAATGTTAAGATTCTGCAGAAATTCAATTGCTTCAAGGTTTTCATTGCCGCCGTTTTTGTTAGGTCTCCACTGACCGTCCTCACGGCAATAATCAAGATAGAGCATTGATGCGACCGCGTCCACACGCAAGCCGTCAATGTGATATTTGTCAAGCCAGAAGAGTGCACTTGAGGTAAGGAAGCTTCTGACCTCGTTTTTGCCGTAGTCAAAAACCCTTGTGCCCCACTGCTTATGCTCACCCTTGAGCATATCCTCATACTCATAAAGCGGCTGACCGTCAAATTCATAAAGACCGTGTGCATCCTTCGGGAAGTGGGCAGGCACCCAGTCCAGAATAACGCCTATCCCCGCCTCGTGACACTTGTCCACAAAATACATAAAATCCTTCGGCTCACCGTAGCGTGATGTCGGCGCGAAATATCCCGTAACCTGATATCCCCACGAGCCGTCAAACGGATGCTCACTGATCGGCAGAAGCTCGATGTGAGTATAGCCCATTTCTTTTACATATTTTGTCAATTCGTCGGCAAGCTGACGGTAAGAATAAAAAATTTCTTCACCGTGAACCTTCCACGAGCCTGCGTGCACCTCGTAAATATTCATCGGGTTGTCATAGGCAGGCTTCTGCTTGCGGTTTTTAAGCCACTTTGCGTCCTTCCACTCGTAACCCTCGATATCATAAAACTTTGATGCCGTTTCGGGACGCGTTTCGGTATGAAAAGCATAAGGGTCTGCCTTAAAAATGCGTCTGCCGTCTGCCGTCGTGATGCAGAATTTGTAGGTATCAAACTGCTTTATATTCTCAATAAAGCATTCCCACGTTGAGCCGTCATCAAGGCGGTACATAAAATTGGCATCATTGTTCCAACCGTTGAAGTCACCTACCACGCTCACTGCAACTGCGTGGGGGGCCCAGACACGGAAAACAACCTTATTGCCGTCTGCTCGGTGAGCTCCGAAGAACTCATACGCTTTGGCATTGTTGCCCTGATGAAAGAGATACACGGGAACATCGTTAGGATTAAAATCCCTGTTCATTTTCAATCTCCTCCTTTAGAACGGATAAGCAAAAGAAACACTTATCCACCTATACAACTATCATTTTACCAAAGCGCAAAAGAAAATTCAAGGTATTTTGACTATAATATTCAAATGGTATGTAGAAAAATATCGACCATTTTGTGTATTTTGTTACAAAAAAAGAGCCTCCCGACAGATATATCCATCCGTCGGGAGGCTAAATTTATTAATCAGAACTCAGAACAAGCCTTTGATTGCCTGCGGAAGAAGAACTGCAACGTAGCTGTAAAGCATACCGATAATCTCAGAAACAATGTTTGAGATGTAAGCACCGATATTTGAAACGTTGTCCGTCGGAAGATCTGTCGGCTCTGCGGGAGTCTTCTGTGAAAGGTCCTTCTTGATAGCGTACTGGTCAATGAGAGAGATTTCCTGTGTTTCGTCGTCAACAAGATAGGACTTGATGATAACCTTATCACCGTCAACAACAGTTGTCATAAAGCAACCGCCCATATCTCTTGTTGAAAGGTGGAATGCACAAGCCTCACCGATAGGATCAATAGCATCCTCGTTGATGCCGTATCTCTTTGTACCTGCTGTTGAGGGAAGGATGTGAACTGTACCGTCGGGATTGTTTGCAAATGTGATTTCCTCACCCTTATAGTTTTCTGTAACATAAGTTACATCCTCAACAACTGCGTCGCCCTTAACGGGAACTGAACGGTAGTAAACATGGTCGTGACCTGCATATACAAGGTCGATATCAAGCTCGTCGAAGAGCTCGATAAGAACGTTACGCATAATGATTGTATCGGGCTTATTGATGTTCTTGCCCTGTGAATACAATGCTCTGTGCATGATAACGAACTTCCAATCTGCATCAGAAGCTGACATATCGTTTACAAGCCAGTTTCTCTGTGACTGTGACATCGGATACATATCGTTTGTATTAAGCACCGCAAAGTGTGCATTGCCGTAATCATATGAATAGTAAACACCGTTTACCCAGTTAACGTTTGACTCTGTGTCCGGATTTGAAAGGTTGAACATTGAGTTAAAAACGTTGATGTTGAGCTTGTTTGTGATGTTACCGTCGTGGTTACCTGCTGCAGGAGCAAGTGTTGTTGCCATATTGTTGATTGCAAAATTCTTGAAGTACCAATCCCACTCGTCATTTGTGCAATCGTTTACGAAGTCACCGAGGTTAACAGTAAACTCTGACTCAGGAAGAGTTGCCATTGCACCCTTGATTGTGTTTGCAGCCTGTGCGAAGTTCTCGTCACTGCTTGCCTGAACGTCAGCGATTGTGATAAATGAGAAAGCGTCATCACCGTTGTCTGTTACAAATGTACCTGCTTCGCTCCAGAGATCCTCTGACTTGTCACCTACACGGTATGTATACTCTGTGCCGGGCTGAAGGTCAGAAACTGTTACCTTGTGGCAATACTGATCACGGAACTGATAGATATTGTCTGATGAATATGTAGCTGCGCCTGCGAATGAGCCGTTGAAGTCTGCTGACTTTACAATCTGAACATCAGCATCTGAGTAGCCCTCTGTATACCAGCAGAAGCCTCTTGATGTCTGAGAATCACCGTTGAAAGTACAGCTTACTCTTTTGATTGCATCTGTTGATTCTGCAGATGTTGCCATTACTGAGCCGCCGAAAACGACTGCTACGCAAAGCAGAACTGCAAGAATTCTTCTTGAAATCTTTTTCATTGAATCGTCCTCCTGAAATAATTTAGCAAATATATTATACACCGTTTGTCAATGCACAAATCAGTGCAAAAAGCCTTTTTTCGTTTGTGCAAATTTACTCTATTCTGAATTTGCGATACATTACATTTCTTCTGTAATGTGTATATGTAAGGTAAACAAACTCTCCGTCAGTCACCGCTGCGGGATAAGAGAATTCTGCGTCCTTGTCCTCATCACGCTCGACATCCACGGGCGGAAGAAATGTTTTTGCATTATCCTCTGTCACCGCATAGGATATGATATTTCTGTCACCCCAGCCTGCTTCGCTTATGGGGTTGTGGAATACAACAACCTTGCCGTCGGGAAGCTTTACACAGTCGATACCGCTGTTATTGTTCGGCATTTCTGTTTTTTCGGCAGGTGTCCAGTGAACAAGGTCTTCGCTTTCGCTTCTGAGCACATAGCCTTCGGTTGAACGAAGCAAAGCATAAACCTTGCCGTCAGCCTCCCAGAGTGTCGGCTGAATGATGCCCTTGCCCTGAGCATTGCGGTGATTGAATCCGATTATCTCACTCTTCTGCCAGGTCTTGCAGTTGTCGGACGAAAAATCGATAAACGAATCCCAGTGTCTTGCATTTTCAACGGATGCAGGAGCAACCGTTCTGCCGTCAGAAAGTGTGATTGCCTTATTCTTGACGGGGCCTCGTCCGCCCGAGCGGTCACCCTTTACAAGCGGTACTGCATCGGACCAGGTTTTTCCGCCGTCAGTTGATGTGCGCACAAGTGTACGCCATATCGGTATTCTTTTACCTGCCTTGAAGAACAGATAAATCACACCGTCCTTTTCATAAAGCACGGGATTCCAGCACGGAACGTTATTTGTAAAAGACATCTGCTCGGGATCCGACCACTTGCCGTTTTCATTTACACAAAGGTAAATGCGTACGTCGTCATCGCCCTCTTTTGTTCCCGCAAAAAATGCGCAGAACAGCTTATCCTGATATTTAAGAACGGTTGACGCGTGGCACTGTGCAAAAAACTTACCTTCTTCAAAAATCAAGCCGTTTTCAATCTCAACAAGTTTCATAATTACCTCTTTGAAAGAACCTCTGTCTCGTATTTTTCAACTTCATCAATCCATTTTTCCTGAACAGGAACACCGCAACGCTCACAGTATTCGTTCCATACGTCTGCAAACGGATAAGTCTTGTATTCTTCCTGCAAAGCAAGAAGCTTTGTTGTGTTTGCACCGTCCTGCAAGGCTCTGAGCTGTGCGTGAGGTGTAAGCAGAGCGTTGAGCATAGCCTTCTGCACATTGCGAAGACCGATTACCCACGCTGCAACACGGTTGATTGAAGCGTCGAAATAGTCTGTTGCAATAAATACACGGTCGAGTGCATCGTTAGCAACGATTTCCTTTGCAATTTCCTTTGTCTCGTCATCAAAGATAACTACGTGGTCACTGTCCCAACGGACACCTCTTGTGACGTGAAGTGCAATCTTCTCGTTGAAAAGGAGAAGTGATGAAATCTTATCCGATACAACCTCTGTCGGATGGTAGTGGCCGTTATCCATAAGCGGTGTGATACCCTTGTGATTTACATAAGAAAGGCTGAACTCAGCAGAGCCGACGGTATAGCTTTCCAGACCGATACCGAAAACCTTTGATTCAAGTGTGATGTAAACCTTTGACTTGTCATAAGGCACCTCAAGGATTTCGTCAAGACTCTTCTTGAATCTTGCACGGGGTGAAAGACGGTCAGCAGGAATATCCTTGTAGCCGTCGGGAATCCAGATATTCATAACACAGGGGACACCTGTTTCATTTGCAAAATATTCTGCAATTTTAAGGCAGGCCTTACCGTGGTTTACCCAGAAAGTACGCACCTCTTCATCAGGTGAGGAAAGTGTGAGATTGTCCTTAACCATCGGGTGTGAGAAGTATGTAGGATTGAAGTCAATACCCATTCCTCTTGCCTTTGCATACTCAACCCACTTTGTAAAATGCTTGGGCTCAAGTGCATCTCTGTCAGCGAACTCGCCATTCTCAAAAATCGCATAAGATGCGTGAAGATTGAGCTTCTTCTTACCGGGGATGAGAGAGCAAGCCTTGTCGATGTCTGCCATAAGCTCGTCGGGAGTTGTAGCCTTGCCGGGATAGTTACCCGTTGTCTGGATACCGCCCGAAAGAGCCTCCTTTGAGTCAAATCCGACAACATCGTCACCCTGCCAGCAGTGCATTGATATAGGCAGCTCCATAAGCTTTTCTATTGCTTTTTCGGTATCAATACCGATTTTTGCGTATAAATCTTTTGCGTATTCATAACGAGTCATAAAAAAACCTCCATTCCATTAAATTTTAACACATATAAAAAGAAAAAACAACTACAGATTACCTTGATAATGTCCGTTTTTTGCGTTAGAATGTCTGTAACATTGTTACGAGGTGATTCTATGGGTAAAATTATTGCTGTCGGCGGAGGCCGATATGAAGACGGTGAAATCAAAAACATTCTTGAATACATTGCATCCTGTGCGAACAAGGAAAAGCCCGCGGTGCTTTTTCTTCCCACGGCAGGCTTTGACGATATTGAGGGTGACGAGCATATCCGCGATATTTTCCTTGGCTGCGGCTGCAGCTTTGATTATCTTTTCCTTACAGATAAGTCGCTTACAATTGATGATATCCGCGGCAAAATCCTTTCAGCCGATGTGATTTATGTTGGCGGCGGCAATGTTGAATTTATGATGAACACCTGGAATGAAACAGGTGCATCCGATGTGCTTCGCGAGGCTTACGAAAAAGGCATTGTTATGTCAGGCTACAGTGCGGGTGCGGTATGCTGGTTCAACGAGGGCTATGACGATTGCGGTCCCGACAGAAGCTTTATTTTCTGCAACTGTCTCGGCATTCTCCCCTACAGTGCCTGTCCGCATTTTGAGGGAAACGGCTGGTATAATTTCAAGGATGAAATCAAAAACCGTCCGATTTCGGGCATCGGAATTGAAAACGGAGCAGCCCTTATTTACGATAACGGAAGCTTCAGCACCATGCACGGAAATGACGTAGGCTACGTGTGGCTTTTTGACAAAAGCAAAAATTATGAGGGTTCGACACTCTGATTTTAATTGACTTAATTAACGGATTGTGGTAAAATATCTGCACAAATTATGAATATTTTAGGAGGTATTCACTATGAAAAAATTTCTTGCAATACTCCTCGCTGTTATGATGGTGCTTTCACTTTCATCAGTATCATTCGCAGCAGGTGACAGCAAAAACGGTGCTCTTCAGTTCGGTGAAGACGGCAAATTCAAGCTTATGATCGTTGCTGACCCTCAGGACGGTTTCCCCATTGAAGACGACTTCAAAAACGCTTTCAATCAGGCTCTCGATAAGGCTCAGCCCGACCTCGTAATCTTCCTTGGCGACATCGTTATGTCAGCTGAGACTGACGAAGAATACTGGGCAGGCTACGGTGATCTCCTTAATCCCCTTGTTAACAGAGACATCCCGTTCACACTCGTTTTCGGTAACCACGACGACCAGGATGCACACAAGGGCTCAACAAAGGATGAGAAGCTTGCAAAGTATATGTCCTTTGACAACTGCCTTGCTTACGATGCAGATCCTGCACTCCACGGCTCAGGTACACACAACCTTGAAATCCTTTCATCAGACGGTACAAAGACAGCTTACAACCTCTGGATGATGGACAGCGGTGACTACATCGAAGGCGGTTATGACTGCGTACGCGCTGACCAGCTTGAGTGGTACAAGAGTGTAAGTAAGGACCTCGAGGCAAAGAACGGCGGCAAGGTTCCCTCACTTATGTTCCAGCACATCGTTCCTGCTGAGGTTGCAAAGCAGGTTATGTTCACAGTCAAGGGTGACCTCGGTGCACTCGGCTCAACAAACTTCTCAGACGGCACAGCTGCTACATACCTTCCCAACATCTGGGGCTTCGAAGAGGGCTGGATGTTTGAGCAGGCTTGTCCTTCACCTGACTGCGAGGGTCAGTGGGATGCAATCTCAGAGCGCGGTGATGTTCAGGCTGTATTCTTCGGCCACGACCACATCAATACATACGTTGCAAATGTAAACGGCATTGATGCAGTTAACGTACCCGGCTCAACATACAGCTCATACTACGATATGCTCGCTCAGGGCTTTATGGTTATCACTCTTGACGAGAAGGATCTTTCAACATACGAAAGAACAATGCTCTACACATCAGAGCTTGCACTTGAGGAAGGCTCAAAGCTTCCCGAAGGCAACCACAACAAGGCATACTACCGGTTTGCAAACATCTTCAGACCTGTTATGAACTTCATTGTTAAGGCTCTGAGAGTTGTTCTCTTCCCCTTCTCATTTTTTGCTAAATAATTAACTTCAGACATTAATCGCACAGGGTAAAACCTGTGCGATTTTTTGTTTGATTTCCGATAATTAAAAATTTCACAAATTACAAAAAAACTATTGCTTTTTATAATATAGTATGTTATTATGTGCGAAAGTTAATAAAAAATTAACGATAGAGGCGCAGCGTATTATCAGTAGCAACTGTTATTCAAGGCCGTGGCAAGGCTTACGGCGGTTGTGAAAGGAATCGTTGCCGAAGGCAGCCGAAGCCCAAGGCTGTGCTGGTAGTCGGGAATAATATCTCGCCTATTGTCGCTTATGCGGAGAGCTATCTTTTATTTTTTCACGGCAGTATTGCCGGGATTAATGCAGGTAGTCGATGCAAATCGGCTATTTTTTATTGCTTGAATCTTATCTTTAAGGAGTTTTTTAAATGACAGAGAACAGCATTTTCAGAGGTGCAGCTACCGCCCTCATTACCCCGCTTAATGCAGAGGGTATCGACTATGAAAACTTTGGCAGACTCATCGACTGGCAGATTGAAGAGGGAATCGATTCTCTTGTTATCTGCGGTACAACAGGCGAAGGCTCAACTCTTACAGACGAAGAGCACAGAGACGCTCTTGAGTTTGCTTACAAGCGTGCAGCAGGCAGAGTGCCGATGATTGCAGGTACAGGCTCAAACGACACTGCTTATGCTATCGACCTTACAAAATTCGCTTGTGAAATCGGTTACGAGGGTATGCTCCTTGTTACACCGTACTACAACAAGGCTACACAGAACGGTCTTATCAAGACCTTCACAGCTATTGCTGATGAAAGCACAAAGCCCTGCCTTCTCTATAACGTTCCGTCAAGAACAGGCTGCAACATTGAGCCCGCAACATACGGTGTTCTTGCTGACCACCCGATGATTACAGGTATCAAGGAAGCAAGCGGCAACATCTCAAAGATTGTTGAAACAATGGCTATCGTCGGTGACAGACTCGACCTTTACTCAGGCAACGACGATCAGGTCGTTCCCCTTCTTTCACTCGGCGGCTCAGGTGTTATCTCAGTTCTTTCAAACCTTCTTCCGAAGGAAACATCACAGATGTGCCACAAGTTCTTCGAGGGCAAGACAGACGAGGCTCTCAAGATGCAGCTTGATTATCTTCCCCTTATCAACGCACTCTTCTGCGAGGTTAACCCCATCCCCGTTAAAGCTGCTATGGCTGCTATGGGCTACGGTGAGGATTATCTTCGTCTTCCGCTCACTCCGATGGAGGATGCAAACAAGCAGAAGCTGCTTACACTTATGCGTCAGCAGGGGTTGATCGTATGATAAAGGTACTTGTTAACGGTGCTTGCGGCAGAATGGGCAAAGAGGTTGAGAAGCTTGTTGAGGCTTCCGAAACCATGACCGTTGCCGCAAAAGTTGATAAAATGGCTGCTGAAAGCGGATGCTATACAGACATCAACGATTTCAGCGGTAAGGCAGATGTCATCATTGACTTTTCAAACCATCTCGGCACAAAGGATCTTCTTGACTATGCCGTAAAAAATAATATTCCTACTGTTGTTGCCACAACAGGCCACACTCAGGAGGAGCTTGCACTCATTAAAGAGGCAGGAAGTAAAATTCCCGTTTTCCACTCTGCAAATATGTCACTCGGTGTTGCGCTTCTTTGTGAGCTTGCAGTCAAGGCTGCGGCAACTATGCCCGATGCAGACATCGAGATTGTTGAAACTCATCACAACCGCAAGCTTGACGCTCCCAGCGGCACGGCACTTATGATTGCAAACGCCATCAAGGCTGTCCGCGAAAAGGCTCAGTTTGTTTTCGGCAGAGAGGGCAACGCAAAGCGTGAAAAGAATGAAATCGGTGTTCATGCCGTAAGACGAGGTAATATCGTCGGCATTCACGAGGTGCTTGTTTCAACCGACAGTCAGACAATCACTCTCAAGCACGAGGCACATTCAAGAGCACTCTTTGCAGAGGGTGCAGTATCTGCGGCTGAGTTTATTCTCGGCAAGGACGCAGGACTTTACAATATGAACAGCATTGTTGAATAAGAGGTCTTTTTATGATAAGAATTGGTATAGCAGGCTACGGCAACCTCGGTAAGGGTGTTGAAGCCGCCGTTAAGAATAATCCCGACATGGAGCTGGTTGCAGTTTTCTCACGCAGAGACCCAGACTCCGTTAAAATCAGAACTGAAGGGGTCAAGGTATATCCTTTTGACAAAATCACAGACTATAAGGACGATATTGATGTTATCATCAACTGCGGCGGAAGTGCAAAGGATCTTCCCGAGTCAACTCCCGCAATTGCAGAAAACTTCAATGTTATCGACAGCTTTGACACTCACGCACGTATCCCCGAGCATTTTGCAAATGTTGACGCAAAGGCTCAGAAGGGCAACAAAATCGCAATCATCTCTGTCGGCTGGGATCCGGGTATGTTCTCGCTCAACCGACTTTATATGAACGCAGTTCTTCCCAACGGCAACGATTACACATTCTGGGGCAAGGGCGTAAGCCAGGGCCACTCCGATGCAATCCGCCGTATTGAAGGTGTTGTTGATGCGCGTCAGTACACCGTACCTGTTGAAAGTGCGGTACAAAGTGTGCGTAACGGCAAAAATCCGACCCTCACGGCAAGACAGAAGCACACAAGAGAGTGCTATGTTGTAGTCGAAGACGGAGCAGACAAGCAGAGAATTGAAAATGAAATCAAGACAATGCCCAATTACTTTGCCGATTACGACACAACCGTTAACTTTATCTCACTTGAAGAGTTACAGCGTGACCACAAGGGTATCCCCCACGGCGGAAGCGTTATCCGTAGCGGTTTCACAGGCTTTGACCTTGAAACAAAGCACACCATCGAATACAGCCTTAAGCTTGAATCAAACCCTGAATTCACAGGCAGTGTGCTCACAGCTTATGCCCGTGCGGCTTACAGGCTCAACACAAGCGGTGAATGCGGCTGCAAAACTGTGTTTGATATCGCTCCCGCTCAGCTTATCGCACAGTCGGGTGAAGAAATCCGCGCTCATATGCTGTAAATTCCCGAAAGGATGTTTTAAAAATGATCTGCAATAACCTCGGTGTTAACGAAAAAGGTCATCTTACCTTTGCAGGACACGATACGGTAGAGCTTGCCGAAAAATATCAGACCCCTGCATATATAATGGACGAAAACAAAATAAGAGAAAAGTGCCGTATTTATAAGGATGCGATGAGCAGATATTTCGGCGGCGGATCAATGCCCCTTTTTGCAAGCAAGTCACTTTGCTTCAAGCGTATTTACGAAATTATGCGCGAGGAAGAAATGGGAATTGATGTTGTTTCCCCCGGTGAGCTTTACACAGCTGTCAAGGCAGGCTTTCCGATGGAAAGAGCATATTTCCACGGCAACAACAAAACTGACTTTGACATTGCTTTTGCTATTGAAAACGGCATCGGCTACTTTGTCTGCGACAATGTTGAGGAGCTTGACGCTATCGACCGTGAGGCAGGTAGCAAGGGCATAAAGCAGAAGATTATCCTTCGTCTTACACCCGGTATCGATCCGCATACCCACGCTAAAATCAGCACGGGTAATGTTGACTCAAAGTTCGGTGCGGCTATCGAGACAGGTCAGGCAAAGGAGCTTGTAAGCCTTGCTCTTAACAAAGAAAACATTGCGCTTATGGGTTACCATTGCCACATCGGCTCACAGATTTTTGAATACGATCCGTTCTGCGATGCAGCTGTTATTATGATAAAGTTCCTTGCAGACATGAAGTCCGAGTTCGGCTTTGAGGCAAGTGTCCTCAATCTCGGCGGCGGTATGGGCGTAAAGTATGTCGAATCCGATCCCGAAATTGACTATGCAAAGAACATTGAGGGCATCGCTACCCTTGTAAAAGCTGAATGTGAGAAGCTCGGTGTCACAATGCCGACAATCCTTATGGAGCCCGGAAGAAGCATCGTTGCAGATGCAGGTCTTACGCTCTACACTGCAGGCACACGCAAGGAAATCAAGGGCTTCAAGAACTATGTTTCCGTTGACGGCGGTATGCCCGACAACCCGAGATACGCTCTGTATCAGTCAGCATACACTGTTATGGTTGCCAACAAGGTGAACGAAGAAGCCGACTATGAATGCACAATTGCAGGCCGTTGCTGTGAAAGCGGTGACCTTATTCAGGAAGGCGTTAAGATTCCTAAGCCTGAGCGCGGTGACACAATTGCTGTGCTTACAACAGGTGCTTACAACTTCGCAATGTCTTCAAACTACAATGCAATCTGCAAGCCTCCCGTAATTATGCTTGACGGTGAAAACGATTATGTTGCCGTTAAGCGTGAGAGCTTTGACGATCTGATTGCAAGACATGTATAATAAAGAAAAATCAAGCAGAAGCTTCCATTTTAAACGGTGAGGGAAACCTTGCCGTTTATTTTTTTATAAACAGTAGAAATGTGTCATATTTTGTGATATAGTATGTGGGTTGAATTTTTACGGGAGGTGAAGCTATGCTTGAAATAGGTGTTCTTGTTTTATTCGTCGGTGCATTGTTTGCGTGTGTGGCACTTGATGTATCAATACTTATTGCTCTTATTTTCGGTTTCTTCGTTCTTTTCTTTTACGGTATTTATAAAAAGCACAGCGCCTCCGAAATGCTCAGCCTTGCCTTTTCAGGCATAAAAACCGTCCGTAATATACTTATAAATTTTGTGCTTATCGGCATCATTACCGCTGTATGGCGTGCAGGCGGTACAATTCCCTACATAGTCTATCACGCAACAAAGGTCTGCAGTCCGCACGCAATGGTGCTCGTCTGCTTTCTGCTGTGTGCCCTCATATCCTTCCTTACAGGCACGGCCTTCGGCACATCGGCGACAATGGGCGTTATCTGCATAACAATTGCAAACAGCATGGGTATACCGATTCTTTATTCGGGCGGTGCAGTGCTTTCAGGTGCTTTCTGGGGCGACAGATGCTCCCCGATGAGCACAAGTGCGTTGCTTATAAGCTCACTTACAAAAACAAATCTTTTTAAAAATCTTTTAATGATGGTCAGGACCTCGGTTGTTCCGTTTGTAATCACCTGTACGGTTTATACCCTGCTCGGTCAGGGCTTTGAATCTGATTTTGATATAAGCACCACTCAAAGTATTTTTACCGACAATTTTAACCTGCACCCTACGGTAATCATTCCTGCCGTAGTGATTGTTGTGTTTTCACTTTTTAAGGTCAACGTAAAAATCACAATGAGCATCAGCATTGTCTGCGGTATACTGATGTGTGCTTTCGTGCAGCATATTCCTTTTGCCGAGATTATGCGTATGACTGTTTTCGGCTATGCTCCCGAGGTGCCTGAGGTTGCCTCACTCCTTTCGGGCGGTGGTATGGTTTCTATGGCAAACGCATTCTGCATTGTACTTATCTCCGCCTGCTATTCGGGTATGTTTGAGGGTACGGGACTGCTTCATTCCGTACACGATGTGCTGATGAAAATCAGCCGTAAGCTTACACCCTTCGGCGGTGTGTTTGTAACATCTATACTCTCAAGCCTTGTTTCGTGCAACCAGACACTCGCAATTATGCTTGCGCATCAGCTTTGCGGTGACATTGAAAAGGATAACAACAAGATGGCATATTGCCTTGAGAATACAGCGGTCGTAATGGCTCCGCTTGTACCGTGGTCGATTGCCGCCACCGTTCCGCTTTCGTCAATCGGTGCGCCAAGTCTGTGCATACTTACAGCGTGCTACCTTTACCTTGTTCCGTTGTGGAATCTGTCTCTGAATCTTTACAAAGAAAAACGCAACAAGTCGTAAATATACGAACACATAATATCAAAAAATTCAGCCTCTCACCCGCCACGGATGAGAGGCATTTTCTGTTAGTATTGTCTTGTTAAGCGATTAATACCAAATCCAACCAAAGAGAACAATTAAAATTATCCACTGCCACCATGCGTAATCAACGCTGAAGGTATACACTACCCTTACATCTGAATTAGCATCATAAACATAAACATCGGCTGTTCCCGGACGTTTAGCTGTAACTCTACCGTTTGAATCCACAGAAATAATCGAATCATCTTCTGCGATATATTCTGTTGCTTCAAATCCTTCTACATCTATTGAATAGGTAGATTTGTAATCAAGGTATACTGATTTATATTCTACCTTAGGTGCAGGTGGTGGTGTTGGTGTTTCAATCTTCTGCCAAACAGCGTAAAGAGTGGTATTATCTGTAACTGTTATAGCGTCGCCTGCCTTCCATGTCGCAGTTGTAGCCAAACTGCTTCTCGACCAACCGATGAAATTATATCCGCTTCGCGTGGGAACGGTTGACGGAATAACCTTGCTTGCAGAAGAATTCCACACGGCATAAAAAGTGGTGTTTGCTGTGGGATATACGGTTGCATTGCAGGAAAACGTTCCGCTTGATGCAACACTACTTGTTGACCATCCATTACATCCTACGCTTACGGTTTGTGCCGAGGGAGCTCCTGAACCACCGTTTGCATTGAAGCTGAGTGTATAAGATTTAGTCGGAGTAGGAAGTGTTACTGAATTACCTTCTGTTACACTTGTACTTGAAGGTGTAACGTTACCGCCATTTGCATTGTATGTAACTGTGTATGTCGCTTTGGGATTTACTTTCCATACAGCATAAAGCGTTGCGTTTGATTCGGAGCTGTATGTTCCGCCAGCAGAATATGTCGGGCTTGTTGCACTGCTACTAGTTGACCAGCCAAGGAAGGTGTAGTCTGTACGTGTCGGAATTGATGAGCTTAATGTTAAAGAGATTCCGTAATCTTTTGTCTGAGAAGAAGGTGCACTGCTACCGCCATTGGAATTATACGTTACCGTATATACTTTGCCAAACTTAAACGGGATTGTTCCGGTTGCAGATGAACTGTAATACCCTACAGCAAAACGATACGTGGTTCCTGCCGTAAGATTGTACTGAAGTCTGAAATTACCACCTGTTCCGCCGTCATCATTACTTGTCAATTCACCACCCGAAGAGTTGTAGAGATAAACTTTCGTATCGGAAGAACCTGTTGAATAGATTACATATGTGCCGGTAGCAGACGGCGTAAATGTATAGTACTTCTTTTCACCGGCTGTTGATATTACAGCATTGTTTGAAGAATTTACGGTCAGAGCGGTGTCGCTGATTTTCCATACAGCATAGAGAGTTGTGTTTGATGAAATGGCTATGCTGCTGCCGGGTTGATATGTTGCGGAAGTTGCGCTGCTGCTTGTTGACCAGCCAAGGAATGCGTAGCCGGTACGTGTAGGTACAGTACTGCTGATTGTGTAATTTGTTGAACCTGACTGGCTTGACGGAGCACCAGAACCGCCGTTTGCGTTATAGGACAATGTGTATGTGGGGTTTTTGCTCCAAACGGCATAAAGCGTAACTGTGCCGTTGTTTGTTGAAGTAAGATTTTTCACTGACTGACCGTTTGTATATGTTGGGGATGTTGCACTACTGCTTGTTGACCAACCGAGGAAGGTATAACCGCTTCTCGTGAAAGCATTTGAAGTCAAAGCTTTCGATACATTGTAAGTGTGGCTTGAATTTGACATTGTGCCGCTGCCACCGTTTGCATTGTACTTAACGGTATATGTGTTTGCTTTCCATACCGCATACAAAGTTGCATCAGCATTAGCTGTGTAACTACCGCCTGCTGAATATGAGGCAGAGGTTGCACTACTGCTCGTTGACCAACCAAGGAAAGTGTAACCTGTACGAGTCGGAACTGTAGTGCTCAGGGCAAGTGTCTTTCCATATTCTTTATCTTGGCTTGAAGGAGGATTTGAACCACCGTTTGCGTTATATTGAATAAGATAGGGGTATTGAAAAACCACTTTCTGAGCATCACCGCCATGGTAAGTCCACAGTCCTACATTGGTTCCGTTTTCAGCACTGTGGCCTTCTACATCCAATACAGCGGAATTTGATTTAGCGGCTCTGATAAAACTATTATTATTACTGTCTTTGCTTAAATACCATTTTTGGTTCTCGGAATCTTGTGATGTATAGGTTAGTACATTTGCTCCGCGGCAATATGAGCCTTTACTTATATCGAGAACCTTGTTGTTTTGTACAGATTGAATGGTGAATGTTCCGTCTGAATTTCTAATCACCTTCCATATCTGAGACTGATCGCTTGAAGTGCTGTTTTTTCTTTCCCAAGAAACAGCGTTTTCATCTGCGTTTACGGTAAGGTATCTGTCAATTTCTTTAAATTTAATTCTCGCATAAATTACATCTGATTCAAATCTGAAGTTAGACCAGGAGAGTCTTGCCAAATCTAACGACAATGAACCATCATCCTCAGCACCTTCACTTGAACCGTAAATCGTTTCAACCTTTGCCCAAAAAACATATTTTCCAGCATCATAATCAGACATATAAAACTCGACACTTTTGTTTTTGCCGAGAGGAATATAGTTCACTTCTCCGTTGGGCTTTTTAAAATACAGAGATATATTAGTTATTTCGTTATCATAAGCATCTCTGTTATTGACATGAGGGGTTATGGTAAACTCTACTGTGTTGGAATCGTAAAACTTATTGTTTTCAGTATTATACGAATAAGCGATATTATATCCCGTACATTCGTTAACGGGTTGATTGTTAAGATAGTTGGGCACGCCGTAACCTCTTATACTACTCAAACGGTTACTTTCACTCGTACCATTTGCTGAATATGAACACCTCTTAACTCTATTACTGCTATTACCTTCTATCGTATGTACAGTTCCATTGCTCTCAACATATTCAACGATTCCAACATGATCCCAACTGTCAGAGGTGCTCGGCCAATTAAAGAAAACTAAATCTCCTGATTGCGGAGAGTGAGATGTTCTTGAGTAATATGGAACATTCAAATAACCTGAATCCGCACAGGCGACACCTGAAGTCCTAATAATAGATGAATCTATATTAGCCTGTCTGGCGCACCAAACAACAAAGAAAGCACACCAAGCATAGCCGTTAGGATTGTTATATTTATACTTATCTGTGCACCCGATCTGTGTTTTTGCTACCTCCACAATATCTACCCTTTGATTACCAGTATTAGTGTAGGTGTTTTCGTATGCAGCACTTGCCGTCACTACCAACGTCGACAACAACATCATCAACACCAGCAGTACCGAAACTACTTTTTTCATTGATATTCCTCCTATTAAATGTGAATTGATATTGGTTTGGTTCTAATTTAGAATATCAAACCAAAAATCCATTATTAATATACTATAGTATTTGTATTTTGTCAATTTGAATTGTTACATTAGTATTGTAATCTTTTACTTTTTGGAGGATAATATGCTGAATGTAAGAATCAAGGAATTAAGGGTGGCACACAATCTTACGCAGGTTGAATTCGCAAACAAGCTCTCTGTGGCGAAGCAGACTGTTTCAAACTGGGAAAACAATAACATCCAGCCTTCCATTGATATGCTGATTAAAATTGCCGATTATTTCGGGGTTTCAACCGATTATCTTTTGGGAAGAAGCAACGATAATTCCCTTGATGTCAGCAAGCTTACCTCTGAACAAGCAGCACACATCAGAATGATTATTTCCGATATTTCCAAGGATGTATGCAAAACATATTAAAAATCCTATCAATCGTATCAACTGCCGTGTATTCAATGTGAATTCTCGGCAGTTTTATTTGACTTTCGATGTGTCTTGATTCGTCACACGGTTATATTGTTATCGAATAGTTTTTAGTTATTTTTATAACAATCTTTTTAATATTCATTGACATTAATAATTTTTTATTTTATTATATTTATGTATGAAATTTTACACTAATAAAAAGGAAGTGTTTAAAAATGGATAAGCAGTACGAAGCTTTATTTACCCCCTGGAAGATAGGTAACGTTGAAATCAAAAACAGAATCGTTATGTGTCCTATGGGCGGTACATCTTTGTTCGGCTGGTTCGAGCTTGGCGGTTGTCACTTTGACAAAGAGGCTGCAAAGCTTTTCCTTGAAAGAGCTAACAACAACGTTGGTCTTATCATCCCCGGTATCGCACCGTTGCGTGACACATTCTGGGGCAAGTGGCTCTGGCAGAACCCGAAGATGTTTGAAGAGCTTAAGGAATTTATGGACGAAATCCATAAGACAGGTGCAAAGCTGTTCGTTCAGCTGACTGCAGGTATGGGCAGAAGCTGGGCTATCACAGAGCTTGTTGCACCGCTTCACAAGAACAAGTTCACACGTGCACTTGTTAAGCCTATTCTTGATACATCACACGAGCTGGCTTCTCCCAGCCCGCAGCCCTCACGTTGGGCTCACGATATTATCTGTCCCGAAATGACAAAGCATCAGATTCACGAAATCATCGAGGCTTTTGCAAAGACTGCAAAGCTCTGCCGCGATGCAGGTGTTGACGGTGTTGAGGTTCATGCTGTTCACGAGGGTTACCTTCTTGACCAGTTTGCAATTGAATTCTTCAACAAGCGTACTGACGAATACGGCGGAAGCTTTGAGAACAGATACCGTTTCGCAGTTGAAGTTGTTAAGGCTATCAAGGAGTCCTGCGGTGACGATTATCCCGTTTCACTGCGTTACTCTGTTGAGTCAAAGATGAAGGGCTTTTGCGAAGGCGCAATGCCCGGTGAGGATTACACAGAGGTCGGCCGTGCAATGCCCGAATCCGAGAAGGCTGCAAAGTACCTTCAGGATGCAGGTTACGATATGCTTAACGCTGACAACGGTACATACGACTCCTGGTACTGGGCACATCCCCCGATGTATATGCCTCAGAACTGTAACCTTGAGGACGTTGCTCACATCAAGAAGTTTGTTGACATTCCTGTTGTTTGTGCAGGTAGAATGGAGCCTGATGTAGGTGCTAAGGCAGTTGCAGAGGGTAAGATCGACGGTGTCGGTGTTGCTCGTCAGTTCCTTGCTGACCCCGAATGGATCACAAAGCTTATTGAGGACAGAGTAGAAGATATCAAGCCTTGTATCTGCTGTCACGCAGGTTGCTTCAACTTCTCATCCTCAAAGGGTCACGCTAATACTCAGGACCTCTTTGACACAATGGGTCTTTCACGTTGTGCTATCAACCCGAAGACAATGCAGTCCAAGAAATACAAGATTCAGCCTGCTAAGAAGAGTAAGAAAATTGCTGTTATCGGCGGCGGTATCGGCGGTATGGAAGCTGCTATTGTTTGTGCACAGCGCGGTCATAAGGTTGACCTTTATGAGAAGAGCGACAAGCTCGGCGGTGTATTCATTGCAGCAGCTGCTCCGTCATATAAGGAGAAGGACCGTGACCTTATTGCCTGGTACAACCGTGAGGTTAAGCGTTACGACGCTATCAAGATTCATATGAATTCAGAAGTTAAGGATATCGCTTCTCTCGGTGCAGACGAGGTTATCGTTGCTACAGGTTCAGTTGCTAACAAGATTCCCGTTAAGGGCGCTGAAAAGGCAATTGAAGCAGTTGACTTCCTCCTCGGCACAAAGACAGTCGGTGACAATGTTGTTGTTGTCGGCGGCGGTCTTACAGGCTGTGAAATCGCTTATGAGCTTTATCTCCAGGGTAAGAATCCGACAATCATCGAGATGCAGGATGACCTTATTACAACTCCGGGAGTTGCTCTTGCTAATACAAGTTACCTTCGTGACTTCTTCAAGACAAACAAGGTTCCCGTTTACCTTGAGACAAAGACAACAGAAATCACAGACACAAGCGTTTCTGTTATGACTAAGGACGGCAAGACAATCACAATTCCTGCTGATAACGTAATCCTTTCAGTCGGTTACAGACCCGCTCCCATTGCTGAAAAGGCAAAGCACGTTCACATCATCGGTGACGCAAAGAAGGTTGGTAACCTTCGTACAGTTATCTGGGGTGCATGGGACGTTGCAATGAAGCTGTAATTTAATAATAAAAAAATAAACGGCAGGGGTACTTGCCGTTTATTTTTGCCAAATTAATACGCCACGGAGGTTACTTTCATGTGTAAAAACAAATTCTTTAGAGTTCTTTGCAGTATTCTGACCTTCGGTATGCTGCTTCTCACCACTTCTTGTGGACAACGTTCTGAAAAGAATCCCAACGACGAAGACATTGACTTATCAGTATCAACCAATAATTACGGAACAATCGTTGTTTCACCACAAAAAAGTAATTATTATGAATTAATTGACTCAACATTGAACGAAAACAAAGATACCTTTAGAAGAAAAATCAACGTTTCTGCCGACCCTGTTACCCTTGCATACAATAATGACGAATACTTTCATTCTTCCTGCAAAGCTTTGGTAGATTTCAAAAACTGTTTCGGTTTTCCTTTTGCTGCTTGGTGTTCCGTCAATAGCGTTGACCCATTTGCTGCGTTAAACGAGTTGATCGAGGCAGGTTTTGTGAAGAGAGAAGCTGGTACATCGGACGGTGTTGCATTCGCTTTCACAACGGGTGGTCATCCGTATCAATATCTTAATGCTCTTAAAGAAAACGTCAAACCGCAAAGTTTTGTTTTTTCCCTCGAAGGATGCACGGAATTTATTGAGGCTTTGATTAATCTTTCTTCGTTGAATGAAGGAACCTGCAAATTTTTACCCGACACAGAAACCTATAATGTGAACAATCTTGTTCAGCAAGCTAAAAACGGTACTTATTATTGCGATATCATTGTTTACGACACAAGTTATTCCTACATTTTCACAATAGAAATGGATTCTTCAGATTCAAAGCATATAGACAGCGTGTCCTTTAAATCCGGTATGTTTGTATATCCTATCTATGATTGTTCTGCAGGTATTGGTATGAGTATTTCTTTCGTAGAAGATAGTTTTGATTTTGAGACCATATCTCTTTTAAGTTCAATCGAATTGCTTTTCACCGGTAAGACCTGTATCTACGATTTGGATGAACCAATTGACCACAATGATCAAACATATACTCTATGTAATGAATACCGTATAAAAGACTATCAGTCTTCTCTTTCTAAAGACTGCTTTAAAATTTCGCAAATTGAAAACATCGACCCCGTTTCAACAGAAATCACAAATTCATTTACGCAATACTCTTATGAAATACACAAAGAAAAGTAATAAACAATTGAAATACATTAAGTAGATTCAAAGGAGGCGGAACAATGGAGTATTTAGCACTTTGTGCGTACTTAACTCTTCCTGTGCTTTCGGTTATTTACTTTATTTTCAGCGCAGTCAGATATAACTCGGCAAAAAAGAAAAACGCTGCAAACCCTGACACGGTGAGTGCAGAAGAAATGAAATCACGCAAAAGAAGCCTTATCATCTCCTCCTGCCTTGCAGGATTTATGATTGTTGCATTGATTTCGATTTCAGCCTTATTTTTTATGAGCATCGCCTATATGTGAGGTAGTCAAAATGACAGAACGAACATATTTCAGAATTATGATAGCCGTTATTGCGGTCTGTATTGTACTGACAGCGGCACACTTAATCTATGACCTGTACGCCTATCAGCACTGCTCGATAATCTACTTTATTGCAAAGGAGCTGTGGTGACGTGAAAAAGGCAAAACAAATTCTGTCAATCATTCTTGTTATCGCACTCTTTGCAGTATTCAATTTCGGTATTTATTCATTGCTGACTGTCCGGCTTTCAAACAATTTCAGCGACGCATCTCAGTCAAAGATGATTGATGTCAGCCGTTATCTTCCGCACGAGGAAGCCTCTGACCTTGCCCGTGTTGAGTCTTCATTGAAACTCAACGAAAACCTGCCTGTGCTTGACGGTGCCGCTGCGTTGGTGCCTGTCTATGCCGCAATCATCGATGCGGTTTATCCCGAGGGCTCTGTTACGTATCAAGGCGGGAAGTTTTCCGACGATAATTTTTACGGTGAAAACTTTGCCGAGGACAGTAAGATGCAATACAAAAATACCGTCCGCGGTTATCAGGCAATAGTTGACGGTACAACGGATATTCTGTTTTGTGCCGCACCGTCTGCTGAGCAAAAGCAGTATGCCGAAGACAAGGGCGTTGAGCTTGTCTATGTCCCTGTCGGACTTGAGGCTTTTGTATTTTTTGTCAACGAAAACAATCCCGTTGACAGCCTTACCGTTGAGCAGGTGCGCGGAATTTACGGCGGTGAGTACAAAAACTGGGCGGATGTCGGCGGTGCTGACAGAATTATAAATCCCGTCACACGAATGAATGGCAGCGGAAGTCAGTCTGCGATGGATGCCTTTATGGGCGGACGCGAAATCGCACCGAAATCTCCGTTTGCTTTTTCAGGCGCATCAATCGGCTTCTCTTTCAGATATTATATGTCGGGCATCGTCGCTAATGATTCTGTCAAGATGCTCTCGCTTAATGGGGTTTATCCGAGTGCGGAAAACATCCGTAACTCAAGCTACCCTGTGGTTGCACAGTTTTATGCAATTTACCGTGCAGATAACACTAACGAGAATATACCCGTACTTATCGATTGGATTTTGTCCGATGAGGGGCAGACACTGATTGAAAAAAGCGGATATGTAAGAATAAACTGAAGCTTATAAAGTATTACGGCCCGGAAGAACTCCGAGCCGTTTTTTGTATGGTTTGTTAATTGAATTATACAGTAACAGTATGATACAATTTAATCTATAAAAGTATTTGTGGAGGTATTTATGGTCAAGCTTGAATTGGTTTATTACGATATTTTCCCGAAGGTTTTTCCCTGTAATGAGGAAATTGAAATCACGGTAAAGCCGCTTGGTGCACACGTTGCCTTTGAGGGTGAATATACGGTTGAGGTACGTGCTTTGACAGAGGGTAATTCGCAGAGATATCCCGAAAGGAACAATCTTGTATCCTATCCCCGTACTCCCGAGCCTGACGGAACAATCCGATTTTCTCACACCTTCAAGGGTGAGCAGGAGCACTATGTTGACATTGTCAGGGACAAAAAGCGCGTTGTTCGTCTTTCGGTTTATTCGCTTCTTCCCGACCTTGTGGGCAGATATCCTTTCCGCGGTGATCTTCATATGCACACCTGCCGTTCGGACGGACGTCAGGCTCCTGCAATTGTTGCCGCAGAATACAGAAAAAACGGCTATGACTTTCTCGCAATCACTGACCATGATGTTTACTACGGCTCACTTGAGGCAATGAATGCCTTCAAGGATGTGCCGATTGAATACAACCTTGTTCCGGGTGAAGAGGTACACCTTGAGGGTAACGATACCCACATTGTAAACTTTGGCGGAACATACAGCGTAAACGCTCTTATGCCGGGTGATCAGCATATTGATGTAGGTCCCGGCAAAGAATTCCGTTCACTTAACGGTGAATGCCCCGAAATCATAAGCGTTGAGGAATATAAGCGTCAGGTCAACGAGCTTGCCGACACGCTCGATATTCCCGACGGCGTTGAAAAATTCACCTATGCTTCGTGCGTGTGGATTTTTAACCATATCAAGGCGGCTGACGGTCTTGGTATCTTCTGCCATCCGTATTGGCTGCAAAACGTTTTCCACGTGCCCGAAACACTTGTTGAACATATTATGGACACTCAGCCGTTTGATGCTTTTGAGGTGCTTGGCGGTGAATCGTATTATGAGCAGAACGGCTTCCAGACAATGCGCTATTATGACGACAGAATCAAAGGCAGACACTACCCCATTGTCGGCAGTACGGACAGCCACTCCTGCGTTCACAACGATGGTGCTTTTGTTGCATCAACAATTGTTTTTGCTCCTGAAAACACCCGTGAGGGTATTGTAGCTTCAATTAAAGATTTTTATTCGGTTGCAGTTGATTCCATCAGCAAGGAATTAAGGCTTGTGGGCGAAACAAGATTTGTGCGATATGCGTGCTTCCTTCTGCGTGAATTCTTCCCTCTTCACGATGAACTTGTGTTTGAGGAAGGCAGACTTATGAAGGATTATGTCTGCGGTGACGAGGATGCCGCACGAATCCTCAGGGCAATAAACGGCAGAATGAAAAAGCAAAGAGAAAAATATTTCTGTTTTTAAGGTGATATAAATGTCTCAAAGTAAATCCCCTGAAGCCAAAACGGTTTCAGGGGATTGATTTTATTTAAAAAGCTCAAGGTCAATTCCGTCAGCCACTATCTGACCGCCCTTTTTGTTCGGGTGCAGATAGTCTCCGCCAAGAAATTCTTTTCTTGAGCAATTCGGCTTGTCGGGGTTAACACACAGACCTGCCTGATCATACACCGCGTAGAACTTATCCTTATTGTCATCAAGAAGTTGATTGTATTCGTGCACAAGCGCTTCCTTTTCAGCATTTGAATCGATACACTCGCCAAAATTCAGAACATTGAAAACAATCAGCTTTTTACCTTTTTCTGCAAGCTTTTCGGAAATGCCGGCAACTGCATCGAATGCCTGTTTTGCTGTCGGCTTTTCGGATTTAGGTGCAGAAATTGTACCGTACTGTAAAAAATCGTTTGTGCCGAGTGCAAAAACTACATACTCCGTATCGTCATAGTTGAGCACATCACGCTGAAGTCTGTTAAGACCGCTGATGCCGAAAAGTCCCTTCGCAATAAAGCGTTTTCCGAAATCAAGGCGGATTCGGTTGCCCATAATGGACTTGTTGATGACCGAATATCTGCCCTTGTATTCCTTGCGGATGCGCTCGGTGAAGGCGTTTGTCCAGTAGCCCTGCTGACTGATTGAGTCACCGAAAACAGTGATGGCAGCCGCGCCTGTTTCATTAAGAAGCTCAACGGACTGAAACAAAGGAATAGGCTTATGAAAGTACATTCTGAGCACCTTCGATGCAACCTTGCGCACTGAGTCGCGGATTCGTGCCTCGTTTGTCACATTCTTCTGTGCAGTAACATCGCCCTTGACTGTGAGCAAATCAACATTATCGATAAGGTTTCCGCTTCTTAACGCACCCTCTTCAACATAGGCACTTACACAGAAATATCCGTCAACTTCAACCGTCAGGTCTGTGGGGTCGGTTTTTACTGTCTCGCCCTTTCGGATTGTAAAGGATGACTCACCGCCAACCGTTACACTCTTATATGTGCCTGTGAAGTTTCCGTTTTTGTCACAGTTTGCAACGGTAACTGCACCGATTTTAACATCGTTTTTTGCATACTCATTGGAAAGCTCAAGCCTTACCGCCTTGCCTGACACCGCAGAAGAAATTACCATACGGTAGGTCTTCGGACAGGACGGATAATAGAAAAAGGACAGCGCTGAATGTGCCTGTCCCCAGGTCTGCACCCATTTTTCTGACATAAAAACACCTCGTTTGCTTCGCTTTTTTCTATTCTACAATTTTCTGCATTTTTTTGCAATATGTTTTTATCTGTTGCAATATCGTTTTGAGTAATGTATAATTATTCCATAAATTTACGGAGGTTAAATTATGGCAAAGATTATCGGACCCGCAATCCCCAATATTCCCTGGCAGGATAAGCCCGAGGGATACAGATATCCCGTATGGCGTTATGATGCTAATCCCGTTATCACAAGAGACAATCTTTACGGTGCAAACAGTATTTTTAACTCTGCAGTTGTACCCTACGGCGACGGCTTTGCAGGTGTTTTCCGTGTTGACAACATCAGCCGTGACCACACTCTCGTTGTCGGCTACAGTAAGGACGCAATCAACTGGGAGTTTGAGGAAAAGGTTATCTTCCGCGGATACGACCCGAGACTTTGCGAAATCGAGGGTAAATACTACCTCTCGTGGGTTAACCTTACACCGCATGGCACAACAATCGGTATTGCTTACACAACTGACTTCAAGGAGTGGACACAGCTTGAGGATGCGTGTTACCCCGTTGCAAGAAACGGTGTGCTTTTCCCAAGAAAGGTCAACGATGAATTCCTTCTGCTTATCCGTCCGTGCGACAGAGGTCACACGCCCTATGGCGACATTTACTTAAGTCACAGTAAGGACCTTACATACTGGGGCAAGCACAGATTTGTGATGTCTCCCGTCAAGAACTGGGAAATGACAAAGGTCGGTGCAGGTCCTACTCCCATCGAGCTTGAAGACGGTTGGCTTATGTTCTACCACGGTGTGCTTACAAGCTGTAACGGCTTCACCTATGCTATGGGTGCCGCAATCCTTGACAAGGACAAGCCGTGGAAGGTGCTTCACAGAGCAGACTGCTTCCTTCTTGCACCGCACGAGCTTTACGAATTTGTCGGTGATGTGCCGAATGTTGTGTTCCCCTGCGCTGCACTTGCAGACAGCGAAAGCGGAAAAATTGCAATTTATTACGGTGCAGCTGACACAAGTGTTGCCCTTGCATTTACAACCGTTGACGAGGTTGTAGCGTTTATCAAAGAACACGACCTTAACAAGTGAGGTGACCCTCATAGATACGATATATATTGTTCTGCTTCTGGCAATTGCAAGCTGCTGGAGCTCCGTTTTTTACATCAGATTTACAACATACAAAAGAAGCAAACGCAAGCGTAAAGGAGAGAAAAGAAAAATGCCGACAGAAATGCTTAAAGAATTCCTCAATAAGGACTGTGTTATAACTCTTTTTAACGAAATTGTAGGCATCCAGGGCAAAATTGTTGCCATTGAAGAAAACTGGATAAAGGTTGAAGAAAAAAAGAAAACACGGATTATCAACGGAGATATGATAAGAGACATTTCGATTTCCAAGAAATAAACAAAAATTAACGGTGGCGGATTTTCCGTCACCGTTTTGTTTTATACTTCAGCCAAAGCCTTGTAAGTATCCTTAAGGTCTGAATAAAGCTTTTTATAGATTTTGTGATAATTCATATACTGTGCTGTCTTTTCGCTGTCGGGGGTTGATGCTCCGTCATTGTAACGCACCATCACTTCGCAAGCCTCTTCAACACTCGGATAAAGACCTGCACCTACTGCCGCCAATACCGCAACACCTAAGGCAGGACCTTCGCTCGACTGAGCCGTTCTGACAGGAACTGCAAAAATATCGCAGAGCATCTGTCTCCAGAATTCACTCTTGCCTCCGCCACCGCAGACGAGCATCTCCTTCGGGGTGATGTTCATTGAATTGAGCACGCAGATGCAATCGTAAAGTGAATAGCTGACACCCTCAAGCACGGCACGGATAAAATGTCTCTTTGTGTGCATTGCGGAAATGCCGAAGAACACACCGCGGCAATCAGGGTCAAGGTGAGGTGTTCTTTCGCCCATAAGATACGGAAGATAGATAAGTCTGTCACAGCCTACGGGAATCTTATCTGCCTCAGCTGTCATAGAGTCATAGGTTGCTTCCTGTCCGCAGAACTCGCGTCTGAACCACTGTAAAGAAAGTCCCGCACCCTGAGTAACACCCATAACGTGCCATTTACCCGGCACCGCACAGCAGAAGGTATGCACTCTGCCGTCCTTATCAATAACAGGAGAATCCGTATGTGCAAAAACAACGCCCGATGTGCCTATTGTGGTAAACGCCTTGCCCTCATAGACAACACCCATTCCGACTGCAGCCGCAGCATTGTCACCCGCTCCGCCTACAACAAGAGTAGACTCGGGAAGGCCTGTCTTTTCTGCAGTTTCTTTATTGATTCTGCCCGTAACCTCGGGGGATTCGTATACCTTCGGAAGATATTCCTCCTTAATGGAAAGAGCATCAATCATAACCTGTGACCAGCATCTGTTCGGCACATCGAGGATCTGCATTCCCGATGCATCGGAAACCTCTGTCGCAAAGTCGCCCGTGAGTCTGAAGCGAAGATAATCCTTCGGCAGAAGGATGTGTCTGCACTTTTCAAAAATCTCAGGCTCGTTGTTCTTCACCCAAAGAATTTTTGAGGCGGTAAAGCCTGTAAGTGCAGGGTTTGCCGTTATTTCAATCAGTTTTTCGCGTGTGAGCTTTTCAGTGAGCTCCTCACATTCCTTGCCTGTTCTCTGGTCACACCAGATGATTGACGGACGAAGCACCTCGCAGTTTTCGTCAAGCATAACAAGGCCGTGCATCTGACCTGAAATACCGAGAGAAACAATATCCTCTTTTTTAACACCGCTGTTTTTCACAACGTCTGCAATGGTTTCAATTCCTGCATTATACCAATCGGCAGGGTCCTGTTGAGCCCAACCGTTTTTGGGCTGATAGAGCGGATATTCACGGCTTGACGAACAGACTGCATTACCCTTTTCATCAAAAAGCACCGTCTTTGTGGCAGATGTGCCGAGGTCAATTCCCAAAACATATTTCATAATCATTCACCAAAGAAAATCTGATTTATAACACCCTCAAGGTATTCCTGTCTGCCCGAGCCGGGATCTGCACAGGTGCCGAGCTTTGCAGCATTCTCTGCAAGAGACTCAAGTGTTGCTGTACCGTCAAGGATTGTCTTGCCGATACCCTCGTTGAAGGATGAATATTTCTTTTCGATAAACTTGTCAATTCTGCCGTCCTCGATAAGCTTTGCAGCCTTTATAAGGCCGAGTGCAAAAGCATCCATACCGAGAATGAATGCGTGTACCATATCTTCCTTTGTGTTGCTCGGACGACGGTTTTTAGCGTCGAAGTTGAAGCCGCCGTTTTTCATTCCGCCTGCCTTGAGAACCTCGTACATACACATTGTAGTCTCGTAAACATCAAACGGGAATTCGTCAGTATCCCAGCCGAGGAGATAGTCACCCTGGTTGGCATCAATTGAGCCGAGCATACCGTTGATTGCGGAAATGCGAAGCTCGTGCTGGAAGGTATGACCCGCAAGTGTTGCGTGGTTTGCCTCGATGTTCATCTTGAAGTCCTTATCAAGACCGTACTGACGAAGGAATCCGATTGCTGTTGCAGCGTCAAAATCGTACTGATGCTTCATCGGCTCTTTCGGCTTCGGCTCGATGAAGAAATCACCTGTGAAGCCGATCTTGCGACCGTAATCAACTGCAAGGTGCATAAGGCGTGCAATGTTTTCCTGCTCGAACTTAACATCTGTGTTAAGAAGTGACTCGTAGCCCTCACGGCCGCCCCAGAAAACATAACCCTTACCGCCGAGCTTCACTGTAAGCTCAAGCGCTTTTTTAATCTGTGCTGCAGCAAAGCAATAAACATCTGCACTGTTTGTACTGCCTGCACCGTTCATAAAACGGGGGTTTGAGAACATATTTGCAGTACCCCAGAGACATCTGATGCCCGTTTGATGCATTTTCACAAGAATATAATCTGTGATTTCGTCAAGTCTGCGGTTTGTTTCGTTGATGTCCTCTGCTTCGGGAACGAGATCAACATCGTGGAAGCAGAAATACTCAACACCGAGCTTCTGCATAAACTCAAAGCCTGCATCAACCTTTGACTTTGCGTGCTCCATTGTCGCCTCTGCCGCACCGAAGGACTTATCAGCCGTGCCTCTGCCGAACATATCAACACCGTTAGCACCGAGATTGTGCCACCATGCCATTGCAAAGGGAAGATGCTCCTTCATCGGCTTGCCGAGGATTACACGGTCAGCATCATAGAACTTGAATGCAAAGGGATTGTCACTCTTTGCACCCTCAAATTTTACCTTGTCAATAAAATCAAAATACATAACAACTACTCCTTTTTAACTGCTGAAAAAGCGTTCAGTTTATTGTAACAGTTTCCTTAAGTCTTATATCATTTGAAGCGGCACCGACCATAATTTCAAAATCACCGTCTTCAACCACCCATTCGTATTCCTTGTTAAGAAGTCTGAATGCGTTGTATCCCAATTTAAATTCAACAGTCTTTGATTCGCCTGCTTTAAGCGAAATTCTCTCAAAACCCTGAAGAAGCCTGAGCGGTGTTACAACAGACGAAACAACATCGTTGACATAAAGCTGAACAACCTCGTCACCGTCAACATCACCGATGTTTTTAACAGTCACCTTAACCGTGAAATCTGTCTTGCCTGTCTTTTCAATAACGAGATTTGAATATTCAAACTCTGTGTAAGAAAGTCCGAATCCGAAGGGATAGCGCGCGCCTCTGCTGCCCTCAAACATATCCTCAAAGTAGTTCGGGAGAATTGAATAATAACACGGAATACGGTTGGAATCCTGCGGGAAAGAAACAGGAAGTCGGCCTGCAGGATTGTTGTCACCAAGGAGTGTTTCAACAATTGCCTTTGCGCCGAATTCACCGCCGAACCACGAAAGAAGAATTGCGTTCGCAACCTTGCATTCCTCGTAAAGGTCAACGCTTCTGCCGTTTTCAAGCACGATAACAAGAGGTTTGCCCGTCTTTGCAAGTTCAAGGATAAGCTCACGCTGTCTGCCTGCAAGTCGCAGATCAGAACGGTCGTGACCCTCACTGCTTGTGAAGGTATTGTCACCGCCGACAAAGATAATTACATCACTGTTTTCGGCTGCAGCGATTGCTTCCTCAAAGTTCGCGTTCTCGTCCTCGTCATAAACGTCAACAAGGTGGAACTGTCCGTCCTCTTCTGTGATAGCCTGAATTCCCTTGGGGATTCCGCAGCCTGAAGCCTGCGTGATTTCATAGTCCTCGCCGAGTGCTTCTTTAAGTTCATCGTAAACACTCTTGAGTTCATATCCGTACGGTGTGGAAGAATAACCGCCGACACGCTGTCTTGCCGACGACGGGCCGACAAGTGCGATTTTTTTGTATTTTTTACCGAGGGGAAGTATGCCGTCGTTTTCGATAAGAGTCATACCCTGTCTTGCACCTTCAAGACCGATAGCCTTATGCTCGTCACAACGGATAACAGACTTGTATTTTTCTTCATCTGTGAACGGATTTTCAAAAAGACCGAGTATAAACTTGAGACGAAGCACGCTGTATACAGCCTCATCAAGACGTTCCTGTGAGATGTTGCCGCTTTTAACGTGGTCAATAATTGTTTTCTGGCGGAACTCGTGGGGATATGAGCAGCAGCCCTGAACATCCATTCCTGCGTTGATAACGTCACGAATTGCATCAACGTGATTTGCGGCTGTACGGTGAGCCTCTACAAGACGCTCAATTGCACCCCAGTCAGCACGGACATAACCTTTCATACCGTATCTTCCACGCAGAATATCATAAAGATAATATCTTGAGCTTATTACAACCTCGGAGTCGATTGCGTTGTAACAAGCCATTACATTGTTTGCACCTGCTTCGGTGATTGCCTTTTCAAAAACGGGAAGATAGCACTGCTCCACCTCGCGCTTACCTGCCCTTGCCTGTGCACAGTTTATACCGTTTTCTGCAATACCGTGAACGCAGTAATGCTTCGGCTCGGTAAGGACTGCATCATCACGCCTGAAATCACCGTTGCGCTGTTCACCCGTGATAATCTGATAACCCATTTCCGAGCAGAGATATGTATCTTCACCAAAAGTTTCCTCAACTCTGCCCCAACGCGGCTCACGTGCAACATCGAGGTTCGGAGCAAGGATTTCGTGCATACCGAGAGAACGTGTTTCCGCAGCAATTGCCTTACCCGTGCGATGAACAAGGTCGCGGTTAAAGGATGCCGCAAGGCAAAGCGGAACAGGAAAAATCATAGCACCCGGCCAGCTTATGCCGTGCAGAGCCTCGCCCGTGAAAATACACGGAATACCGAAACGGCTCTTCGACATAATATATTTCTGATATTTGTTAAAAACCGCCGGAACGGAATACGCGTCGTGCATAAAGCCGATGCCGTTGTTACCGAGCACCTTGTCGAGATTTTCGTAATCGGGCTCTGCGTTGTCGTCAAGCGAGCAATTATGTATTTTATGAGGAATCGTTGTAAACTCGACACCTCTGAGAATATCAATCTGTGCAACTTTTTCCGCAAGAGTCATTCGTGAAAGCAGGTCCTCTGCCCTCTCTTCGGGAGAAAGTAACGCGTCCAAATATTTCATCATATCACCTCCGTAAGTATATAGAAAAATTATAGCATTCTGCTAAATCTAAGTCAACAACAGCACAAAAAAAACGCTCCGATTGTTAATCGGAGCGTTTTTGAGTTTATTACTTTTTCTTTACCTTATTAAGGATTGCGTTGATTTCGAGAATCTGCTCCTTTGTGAACTTACCGCCGCCAATCATTGAGAATACACGCTTAACGGTAAAGCCCGAAGCCATATCGTAAAGACCCTTGAGCATTGACTTGCTGACCTTTATTCCGCCGAGGTCAAAGCCTGCAACATCCTTTCTGCCCTCTCCCGATGACATTGCCTTCTTAACCTTAAGTGCAATCTTGACAGCAGCAATCTTACCGCCTGTTGTTGCAAGGATATCACCGATTGTATCGTTGATTGAGAAGCGTCCGTCAGGTGTGTTAATCTCAAACCAGTTGATAACCTGACCTTCCTCTTTCATAATATATGCTTCGTTAGGCGTATCCACCTTGCGGATTGTTCCGCTGTCTTCAAGATCACCTGCTTTGACAACAAGAGCTGTTTCGCCCTCGTTCTTGACATTAAAGTAGAAGAACGGATACTTGCCCTTTGTCTGCTTGCCAACGCTGACACCGTTTGCAAAAAGCTCAACCTCGTCGCAGTTAGAGTAAACTGTTACCTTTGTAACATCCTCAACACGGTCGATGTAACGCTTGCCGCAGAGATGTACCATCGGCTTCTTTGAAAGCCATGCCTGATATGCGTAGAAGGAATCCTTCTTATACTTTCTGTCAAAGGTAACAAGACCCTTGTGATTCATACCGTTTTCGCCGCCCTCTGCACGGGCATCGGCAGCAAAGTCAAACATATTCCACACGTGAGTTGCCCAGAGATACGGTCTTTCGGCAATCTGCTTGATAAGCTCCTCGTGGTAGTATGCCTGGTACTCCTCGGTATAGTCACCCTGGACAGGGTTTGATGTATGCCAGTCGAGAGCCTCACAGCCGTATTCACTAAGACCGATAGCCTTGTTCGGATACTTGCTGTGGAAATTATCGAACCAAGGACCGTTCATTTCTGTTGAACCGCCGTACCAGCCGAAATAGTGGTTGTAGGAAAGCACGTCACTGATGTGTACATATTCAGAATCGATAGAACACATTGTAACAGATGCAATTGTTGTAAGACGTGTTTTGTCCATCTTATGACAGAGGTCGTTAAGGTCCTTGTGGTTTTTGATAAGGTGCGGATCGGTTGCACCTGCAATCGTAATCTCGTTGGAAAGACCCCAGACAACAATTGACGGATGGTTGTAGTTCTGCGACACAAGCTCCTTCATCTGAGTAATTGTGTTGTCATAGCCGTTTGCCATATGTCTTGAGATGTAGGGAATTTCTGCCCAGAGAACAAGACCTGCCTCGTCGCAAAGGTCATAGAAAACCTGTGAGTGCTGATAGTGAGCAAGACGGATTGTATTTGCACCCATTTCAAGAATAAGCTCAATATCCTCCTTATGATGCTCGGGAAGAAGTGCATTACCGATATCAGGTCTGTCCTGATGGCGTGAAACACCGCGGAGAGGATACTCTCTGCCGTTGAGGATAAAGCCCTTTTCGGGATCAATTTTGAATTCACGGCAGCCGAAGCGTGTTGAAATCTCGTCAACCTCTTCACCCTTATAGATAAGAGTTGCTTTTGCAGTATAGAGGTACGGGTCATCAAGACCGTCCCAGAGATGAACGTTTTTGATTTCAAAATCTACATCGTCATCGTCGTCAATCTTTGAAGCTATAACCTCACCGTCTGCGATAATCTCATACTTGATCTTGCAGTCATCATCGTCCTTGATGAAGGTCTTGATTTCGATTTCGGCATCCTTACCTTTGATTTCGGGAGTAACCATAATTCCGGGTGCTCCGTAATAGTCAAGGTCAAAGTGCTTTTCAGCCACACCGATAACACTTACATCACGGTAGATACCGCCGTAGAATGTAAAGTCTGCATTCTGAGGATAAACTCTGTCGTTCGGGGAGTTATCAACAGCAACCGTGAGAAGGTTTTCGTCCTTGATATCGTCAATCTTAACGCGGAAGGTAGAATAACCGCCATCGTGCTTTGCTACACTCTTGCCGTTCCAGAAAACCTCACAGGAGGAGTTTACACCGTCAAACTGAAGATATCTGACAGCACCCTCGGGGAGCTCGTCTGCCTTAAGAGTTTTTGCAAAATAGCAGGTGCCTCGGTAGTAGTCATTACCGCCGTCCTGACCGTCCTTGCCGTTCCATGTGTAAGGCAGGTCAAGCTGAGTCCAGTCAGCAGGATAAGATGCCGGTACGCTTTTTGCCTGAGAAGAAAAAGCCCAGCCCGCATTGATTTTTTTAATGCTTCTCATAGTTCTTCCTCCAATTTATTTTTTGATATATGACACTAAATTAAAATCCTTTATTTCAACCGTACAATCGTAATTGCCGTGTATTTCAAAACCGATGTTTGTGCCTCCGATATAAAAATCCTCAGCAGACACCTTTTCACCGAAAACATTATCATCGTTGGCTCTTTTAAGTGCTTTTATTATATGCGGCTTAAGGTCGATTTCAACCTCAGTCCACTCATCGGAAACAAACGGCTTACCGTGTCTGAACAGTGATTCCGACTTTCTGCCGTAGGTATCCTTTGTTGAAAGACAATAAATCATATTTCCGCTGACCGTATCTGCCGCCCAGTTTGTATCGTTATATCCGCGGCTATCAAAAAGATCCGCTCCGAACCAGATAAAATTATGCCCGTCGGTATCCTTAAGATAAAAATAGGCAAGGTATTGTACCGCATTTATTCCTTCGGTATTGGTTGTATCTTTGAAATCCGTCATACGGATTTTCAGTCTGAGAATTATCCTGTCAGCCGCACAGCTGTAAAAAGCCTTCTCTTCCGCAGGTAAAGCTGCATAATCACAAAGCGGTGACTGTTCGAGCAAAAGATGCGGCCACCATGCTTCTCCCGCTGCTTCTCCGCCATAAACAGCTGATGCATTCAGGCGCATCGATACACTTTTTTCTTCAGGATTGTATATGACAGTTTTTGTTGTTCCGTCCGTAATTTCGTACCTGTCACCTGCAACGCGTTCGTTCCACAGACAAGGACCCGAATTCCATTGAGCTATCATCCATTCAGGCTTTTCCTGATTATCTGTGTAATTAAAAGCACCCAGAGGTATTCCGACTCCGTCAACGGTTTCCTGCGACATAACCGTGAAACCGTTTTCAAATCCGCTGTCTTTTAAAAGCGTCTGAGCAGAATATCCGGGCAGCTGAATTCCGAGCAGAGAACTAATCGACAGCAGCAGCATAAAAATAAATGACGCTATTCTGTAAAACATTACATCACCTTATATTATAATAACTGATTTTTGCTGAAAAATCAATAAAAAACTGTGCCGACACAAGCCGACACAGTTTTGAAAGTCACAGATTAAACGTTGCCGAAGAAAGCCTCGTGAACAGCAGCAACTGCTCTGTCAGCATCCTTACGGTCGATAAGAACTGAGATTTTGATTTCACTTGTAGAAATCATCTGGATGTTGATATCCTGATTGAAGAGAGCCTCGAACATTGTTGAAGCTGTGCCCGGATGTGTTTCCATACCTGCACCGACAACAGAAATCTTAGCAATTGTATCGTCACGAACAACCTTAGCATCACCGATGAACGGAAGGCTGTTTATCGCCATAACTGCATCGTCAGCATGTGCTTCGCTTACTGTGAAAGCGATATCCTTTGTGCCGTCACGGCCGACTGACTGAAGAATGATATCAACATTGATATTCTTTGCAGCAAGACTTGCAAAAATTTTGAATGCAACACCGGGAACATCGTTGAGTCCTGTAATTGAAATTCTTGATGCATCTGCATCTTTAGTTACGCCTCTTACTAACATTTTTTCCATTTTAGCTGTCTCCTTTACCATTGTGCCCGGAATCGGGTTAAGACTTGAAATAACCTCAAGCTGTACATTATATTTTTTCGCCATTTCAACCGAACGGTTGTTGAGAACCTGTGCACCGAGTGTTGCAAGCTCAAGCATCTCGTCATAGGTTATCTCGGAAAGTCTCTGTGCATTCTTGACCTTACGGGGGTCAGCGGTGTAAACACCGTCAACGTCTGTATAAATCTGGCACTTGTCAGCGTGAAGAGCTGCTGCGATTGCAACTGCACTTGTATCAGATCCGCCGCGGCCGAGAGTTGTAACATCGTCATACTTGTTAATACCCTGGAAGCCTGCTACAACAACAATCTTCTTGTTGCCGAGCTCTGTCTTAAGGCGCTTTGTATCTACCTTCTTGATTCTTGCTGCAGAATACACTGAATCAGTGCTGAAGCCTGCCTGCCAGCCGAGAAGTGACACTGCGTGATAGCCAAGCTTTTCGATAGCCATAGCAAGAAGAGAGATTGAAATCTGCTCACCTGCTGCCATAAGCATATCCATTTCACGCTTAGGAGCGCCGGGGTTGATTTCCTTTGCTTTTGCGATAAGGTCGTCTGTTGTGTCACCCTGAGCGGAAACAACAACTACAACATCGTTACCCTTTTTGTATGTGTCAGTAACGATTTTTGCGACATTCATCACACGCTCGGCATTAGCAACTGAGCTGCCGCCGAATTTCTGAACGATAAGTCCCATAATTAATTCACCACTTTATATCAATAATTTTCTACTCTGATTTTTGAAAGGATTTCAACATCCTCAAGCTTTGCGAGCATACTGTCAAGCTCACCCTCTGCCCTTACGGGAGTTACAAACGCAAACTCATTCTCGGGTGCGTTGTCACGGGTAAGAATGCTGATGTCACCAAAGATTTCCTCTGCTTTTTTAAGTGCGAAAACCTTATCTCCCTTTGCACGGACATAGAATGAGGTTTCAACATCCTTATGGTTAACAACGTAATTTTCAACTGCATCGCCCCAGCCGAAGGCCTTACGCTTTTCGATATGACGTGCACAATCGATAACGTCAGCCACAACTGCACTTGCTGTTGCAAGCTTACCTGCGCCTCTGCCGTAGAATGCACAGTCACCAACTGCATTGCCGCGAACGAAAACTGCATTGAAAACATCGTTAACGCCTGAAAGAATACTCTCGTTCTTAACAAAAGCAGGGCTTACCATTGCTGATATCTTATCGCCCACGCGCTTTGCTCTGCCGAGAAGCTTGATAATGCCGCCCCATGAGCGTGCGTACTCAACATCCTCAAGAGTGATTTTTGTAATACCCTCAGTATAAACACTTTCGGGGAAAACGTGCTTGCCGAAAGCAAGTGAAGCAAGGATACAGATCTTGCGGCAGGCATCGAAGCCTTCGATGTCAGCTGTCGGATCCTTTTCCGCATAGCCGTTATCCTGTGCAAGCTTGAGTGCATCCTCAAAGCTCATTGAATTGTAAATCATCATTGTAAGGATGAAGTTTGTTGTACCGTTGAGGATACCTGCAACCTCGTCAACTCTGTTTGCTGCAAGGCATTGTGCAAGAGGACGGATTACGGGAATACCGCCGCCGACGCTTGCCTCAAACATAAAGTTTGCGTTATTCTCCTCAGCAAGCTTAAGAAGAATGTCGCCCTTTGCGGCAACAAGCTCCTTGTTTGATGTGGCAACGCTCTTACCTGCCTTAAGACAAGCTGAAACAAAGTCAAACGCAGGGTTAAGACCGCCCATTGCCTCAACCACGATTTTAACCTCGGGGTCATTGAGAATGATATTGAAGTCTTTTACAAGCTTGCTTTCGTTCTCGTCACCCGGGAAATCTCTGAGGTCAAGTATGTATTTAACGCTTACGCTGTCCTGCAGACTTTTTTCGGCAATGCTTTGGTTATTCATTGAAATAACCTGTGCAACACCTGAACCTACAACACCGTAGCCCATAATAGCTATTTCCATATTTTTCACTCCTTGTTCACACATAGGTAGTGTAACATAAATACAGAAAATAATAAAGAGTAAATTTGAAAAAAACTTGTGATTTTTCAAAAAAATTCATATCTTTTTAATTGAAATGATACAGCGTTTGTTATAATATAAATATATACGAAAATTAAGGAGTTGTCCTTATGAAAAAAACGATACATTACTGTTGGTTCGGCAGAGGCGAAAAGCCGAAGCTTGTTACCAAATGTATAGAAAGCTGGAAACATAATCTGCCTGACTACAGACTTGTTGAATGGAACGAGGATAATTTTGACATTTCTAAGAACCAGTTTGTTGCCGAGGCTTACAGCGACAGAAACTTTGCCTTTGTCAGCGACTATGTCCGAGCGTATGTCCTTTACAACTACGGCGGCATTTATCTGGATACAGACGTTGAAGTGCTGGGAAGCTTTGACCGTTTTCTTGATGATAAGGTTTTTCTCGGATTTGAAGAGGGCAACTTTGTCGGCACCTGTGTGATGGGTGTTGAAAAGGGTCACGAGCTGATGAAAAATTATCTCGACCACTACGAGAGTATGACATATTTCAATGAAGACGGCACAAAATATACCGACACGAATGTTGTTCTTCTGACAAAGCTTCTTGACGAAAGAGGTCTTGTAAGAAACAACGAATATCAGACAGTCGGTGACATTTCGATCTACCCGAGAACCTTCTTCAGCCCTTACGATTACATTAACGGAATCAACTACATCACCGATAACAGCGTTGCAATCCATCATTTTGCACAGCTGTGGCTGCCGACAAACGTCCGCCTCAAGACTGAGGCAAAACGCGCACTTATAAAAATTATCGGCGGAGAAAAAATGAAAAAATTACGCAAACTTACCAAAAGATGAGGTATAGCTAATGGAAAAAATTGAAATAAGACGCAAAAGAATAATCAATGCCGTCTATATTGCAATGATTCTCGGACTCTCCTTTTTGTTTGTCAAATACTGCTTCTGGATTTTCTTCCCGTTTTTACTTGCATTCCTGTTGGCGGTTGCCGTACAGAAGCCTGCTGACTTTCTTGTAAGAAAAACAAAAATCAAAAAAGGTATTTCGTCAACCATTCTTGTGTTGCTTCTTTTCGCAGCTGTCGCGGGAATAGTCTCACTGCTCGGAATGAAGCTTGTCGACCTTATCAAAAACACGGTAGATTTTGTTACCGCACAGCTCAATGACCTGCCCTCACTGATTGACGATATCAAGCATTGGGTGATAAACACGGCGGGTATTCTGCCCGATAAGCTCGAAACAAGATTTGTTGCAACCGCAAGCAACTGGTTTGATATGATACGCGACAAGAGTGCTTCGGAAATTGCTGCAACCATTGTCGGCTCGGCATCGGGAGATGAAGGCTTTTCAATGTCCTCGCTTGCAACTCCGCTGAGCGGCTTGTGGACAACGGCAAAACGCATCCCGTCAGTTTTTGTTGCGATTGTTATTCTTATTCTTTCATCGTGCTTTATGGCTGCGGATTACGACTGGATATCGAACTTTATTAAAAAGCAGCTGTCTCCTGAGCATAAGCGTAAGCTTTCAATCAGCAAGCGTGTTGTTTTTCAGTCACTCGGCAAGCTTATACGCTCGTACATCCTGATAATTCTTATAACGGGTACTGAAATATTCATTGGTCTAAACATCCTGTCCCTTGTCGGTCTTTATGATAGCGGAAACATCTTTGCAATATCGATTATTGTTGCCCTGCTAGATATTCTGCCTGTACTGGGCACAGGTACATTTATGGTGCCGTGGGCATTGTACAACCTTATCACAGGCAACATCGGCCTTGCAATCGGTCTGTTTATTCTTTACGCAATCATCTATGTTGTGCGTCAGGTAATTGAGCCGAAAATTGTCGGAGGTACGGTTGGTCTTCCGCCGTTCATCACCCTTATGGGTATGTATGTCGGCTCACAATTATTCGGATTTATCGGTATTTTCCTTGTTCCGATTATGATAATTATTGTAAAGCTCCTCAATGACGAGGGCGTTATTCACATTTGGGAGCCTGTTGATCAGGAACCGTAAACGGAGGTGTTCTTTATGGCAAAAATCATCACAATCAGCCGTGAATTCGGAAGCGGAGGCAGAGAGGTCGGCAAAAGACTTGCAGATGAGCTCGGCTTCGAATACTACGACAGAGAGATTATTGAGCAGGTGGCAAAGGAAAGTCAGTTTGACGAGACCTATGTTGAGAATATGCTCAGCGGCAGCTTTTCAGTCAGTCTGCCCGTAACCTTCGGCAGAACATTTATCTACACCGATGTTGTTCAGCAGAATATGACAAATCTGCTTGTCACCGAGCAAAAAATCATAAAAGCTCTTGCAGACAAAGGCAAGGATATAGTGATTGTCGGCAGAAGCGCAGACGTGCTTCTTAAAGAGTATAAGCCGCTCAATATTTTTGTTTATGCCGATATGCAATCAAAGGTTCAGCGTTGCCGCGACCGTGCTGCCAAGGACGAAAAGCTGACCGACAAAGAGCTTGTAAGAAAAATCAGGCAGGTTGACTCGGGCAGAAAGAAACAGCGTAAGCTCATCACTGACAGTGAATGGGGCGAAAAGGAAAGCTATCACCTTTGTCTGAACACAACAGGAATGAACATCAAGGCTTTTATCCCTCCCCTTGCTGAGTTTGTAAAAAGCTATTTTAACAAATAAAACAAAACAGAAAAGGCACTCTCCGAAGAGAGTGCCTTGAATTTTACTCTGAATTATGCACCGAGGATCTGATCCCAGAGGAAACCGGGAATGATAAACTTAAGGATCTTGCCGAGTGTTGTTACAATTGCGGGTGAGAAGAGGTCAAGGAAATAGAAAGGAATATCCAATACCTTCTCGTTGAATGTAACCTCGTAAGTATCATAGTTTGCAGGATCTTTTTCGTCGATTTCAAAAATTCTTACTGAACGGTCGCCGCCTCTGCCGTATGAGCTGAAGCCTGTGCCGCCGTTGTAACCCATCATAATACCGTCATCTGTTACACCGTAGAAGCTGTTAACGTGGTCGTGACCGAACCATGCACCAACGATGTCGCCCTTTTCAACCCAAGCCTGATACTGGCCTGTATGGCTCTCAAGAGGCTCTGAACAGGGAACCTCACCAAGAACACCGCCGATAGCCTTATCGTTGAGCTTGAACCACTTGAACTCGTCAATACTGAATACAGCATCGTCACCGGCCTCGCTGAATGAAACCTCGTCAAGGAACTGATATGTTTCCTTAACAGGAATGTGCTGGAAGAGAAGTGACGGAACAACCTTGCCGCCGTTTGCAGCCTTGAGTTCATCACTTGTCTGCTTGTACCACTCAACCTGATTCGGTCTTACGCCTTCGTAGCCTGTAAGAAGGTCACTGTCAGCACGCTTGTTGTTTGTATCCATCATATAAATGTTGAAAGCAATCTTGTCGCCTTTTGAAGACATAATCGGAACATTGTATGTACCGGGATCACATCCGTTGTCGGGAACGATGCAGTTTTCGTACTGCTTGTAGAAAGCCATCTGCTCTTCAAGTGTGAAGAAATCCTCGTAGTCGTGGTCGTGGTTACCAAAAGTAAGAATAAAAGGAATATCCTTACTGTCGATAATATCGAAAAGATTTGAAAGACACTTCTTAAGACCGTCCTCTGTTGCACCGGGGAAGAAGTCTGTAAGCTGGTCACCGTTGAATACAAGAAGATCAGGCTCTTCCTGTGCGATTGCAGCTTCAATAAGCTTAACCTCTGCAACGTCCTTGAGTATCATATCCTGTGTGTCGTTAAGCTGCATAATCTTGAACTTGCCGTCTGCGCCGAACTTGAGATCGCTTGTTGTGTTAGCTGCAAAAGCAGGAACTGCAACAAGAAGGCACATAGCAATTGCAAGAAAAACACTTAATACTTTTTTCATAGCAAAGCCTCCAAAAAAAATTTATTTTGCCCTGTAATTATATAGCAAATGCGGTTTAAAGTCAATAAACCATCTTTTAATACTACATATTTTTCTTGTTATGACTAAAAATACAAATACAATAAATATTTTTCGGTTGACAATAAAAGTAAAATGTGAGACAATATGTTTTACTAAAAAGTCGGGAGGTGACGGAATTGAATAAAGAAAAAGCCCTGAGATTCGCAACAGGTCTTGTGCTTGACAGAACACTTAAGTACATCGACAAGGATCCTGCCACAAATATCATCAAGCTTGTTAATATGGCTGAAAAGCTTTCAGGCAAAACCTTCCCGAAAAAAGTTTTCGATTCATTCCGCACTGCCCTGAGAGACGAGAACAATGTGTGGTTTGATTACGCGATGAAATTCGTTAACGATGTTGACCGCGAAAACCTCAAGAAAATGTTCCTCTCTTTTGCACTCGGTGCAGGCTACCACGGTACAAAAGCTGTACGCGAAAACCGTGAAAAGTACAAGTGTAACATTCCGTTCATTATTCTGCTCGACCCCACAAGCGCTTGTAACCTTAAGTGTAAGGGCTGTTGGTCGGCTGAATACGGTCACAAGTTCAACCTCAGCTATGAGGAGCTTGACAGCATAGTTTCACAGGGTGTTGAGCTTGGCACTCATCTTTATATGTTCACGGGCGGTGAACCGCTTATCCGTAAGAACGATATTCTCAAGCTCTGCCGTAAGCATCCTAACTGCACATTCCTTGCTTACACAAACGCAACGCTTGTTGACCAGAAATTCTGCGACGATATGAAGGATGTCGGCAACCTCGCTCTTGCAATCAGCATTGAAGGCTCGGAGGAGACCAACGACTACCGCCGTGGTGACGGTGCTTATGAAACATCCGTCAAGGCACTCGACCTTCTTCAGAAAAACGGTTGCCTTTACGGCATTTCCGTTTGCTATACTGCAAAAAATATTGATGAAGTTACAAGTGACGAATTCCTAGACCTTATGATTTCCAAGGGAGTTAAATTCGGTCTTTACTTTAACTATATGCCTGTCGGCACGAACGCCGATGTGGAGCTTATTCCCTCACCTGAGCAGAGAACATTTATGTACAACTGGCTCAAAACTGTCCGCAACAGCAAAACAGGTAAGCCGATGTTTGTTATGGACTTCCAGAATGACGGTGAGTATGTCGGCGGCTGCATCGCAGGCGGACGAAACTATTTCCACATCAACTCTGCAGGTGATATGGAGCCGTGCGTATTTGTTCACTTCTCTGACGCAAATATCCGTACGCACACTCTTCTTGAGGCGCTTAAGAGTCCGTTGTTTATAGCTTTCCATCACAATCAGCCGTTTAACGACAACCATCTGCGTCCTTGCCCGATGCTTGAGAATCCTGACTATCTGCGTAAAATTATTAAGGTTACGGGTGCAAAGTCAACTGACCTTGTAAATCAGGAGGGCGTTGAGAACCTTTGTGCAAAATGTGACAAATTCTCAAAAGAGTGGCAGCCTGTTGCTGACAAGCTCTGGGCAGAAAACAAGCATCCGAACCCAAAAACTCAGTACTACCGCGACACAGCGGAGGCTATGAAAGAAAAACTTGACGATCTTGTGAGATAACGATAGACAGAATTGCTATTTTGTCTGTCGTTTATTTTTGTTTTTTCTGTGATTATGTGCATTGATTGTGACATAACATTCATGGTATTATCTAGTTGCGGACAGGTTGTATATTCATCCTTTTCCGACAATTAAAAGGAGGAACACAATAATGGATTTCGTAGCAGAGATTTTGGCAATGGTAGAAGAGCTTCTTGCTTACCTTGGCGAGTTTGATGCAGCAGGCATCATTGAGATCATCAAGGAATTCTTCGCAGGTTTCGCAGCATAAGTTCAGGCAAAACATAAAAAGACCACCTTTGAGAAGGTGGTCTTTTGCTTTTCTTATCAGTATGAGAATGTTGCTGTTTTTTTCATCGAGCCGGAAACCTCAGCACCGCCTTTGATACCGATAAAGTTTCCGCCGCCTGCACCGGCAAGGGGCATATAAACCTCAGCGTATTTTACATATCCGTCCGCACCTACGGTTGCCTTTATTTTTGTACCCTCATAGGTAAAGTCCGCCTGTGTAATGTTCAGTCCGAACAAATCTATCGAGCCGAGATCAAGAGGGAACGAGCACTGTCTGTTATAAACGGGGAACTTTGTGAGTGTTGCATCCTCAGGCACAACAAGAATATTGATTTCGTAATCATTACCCTTCTTTGTGACTGTTGCGGCCTTTGCACCCTTGGGATCAAGATTAGCAGGGAACACGTGATCCGCCGCCTTACCCTTTCCGTCATCCGTCGCAATTCCCTTTGCAAAGCTTCGTGTGCTTTCCGTTGTCTTTGCATATGCCTCGACTATTTTTTTTGCAAGCTTTTCAGCTGCCTTGGGATACATTGAATCAACGCTGATTGCAATAGTCTGTGTCGTCTTGATTGTAGTTTTGGGCGCGTTGAAGGATTTTTTCATGCTGTCGGTATAATATTTAACCGCCTGATCCTTTGTGTACGCTGTAGGGTCATTCTTCTGTGTATCTGCAGACGGAGCGGTCGTACCCTCATCAGCATCCGGGACTGCGGTAGTCTCGTTCTGCTCCGCTGCCGTCGTCTTTTCATCCGACGGGATATCGGTCACATCCTCCGAAGGAATACCTGCTGTATCGTCTGACGGTATATCAGCATCATCGCTTGTATTATCCGTAACAGGAGAGGATGAACCCGCAAGCTTTGCCGAATCCAGAAGCGAGTCGCAATATTTATTCACCGCAACCCACGAAGTGATGCACAAAGCAACAACGCAGACAACAGCTATTGCCGACTTGATTATTGTATATTTCATTGTCACTGCCTCCATCGATTTATTATATTTAAATCATACCACATTTTTGGCAAAACAACACATCTTTTTTAAATTTTTTGTTGAATAAATTTTAATATCACTGTCACATCTGTGAAATATCATTCACAGCAGATTCAATACCTGCGGCATAAAGATGTGAGGTGTCTGCATAAGTCAGACATTTTGGCGCAGTTACACCGTTTTCATTATTCTGAAACTCAATAACCGTAACACCCGTGTAATCGTAATCAAAGCCTGCCCACATAATGTGAAGAGGAATGTGAAGAAGCACGGACACCCACGCTCTTGAAAAAGCCGCGTGGCAGAAAAGTGCAACCTTATCGTCATTCGGACGGACAATGCGGTAAATTCCGTTTTCTTCCTTATAGCCGAGTCTCTCGAGAAAATCGTTGCCGTTTTTCTCAATGTAATCAACAGCCTTTTTCATATCGGACTGCTTTATGCCTTCGCACTCGTAAGCCTCATCAAATGAAAGATTGATATTTCCGTTATGTCTGAAATATGTATTCTGAACAAAAGAAATTGATTTCAACTCGCCGTCAGGGAAGGTTGTAAGACGCTCATCCCCTATTTCGTGAGACCACTCTTCCGTTTCTTTGGTAAGACCGAGCATTCTGCAAGCAGGCTCAGCGGTCTGCTGTGCGCGCAGTATCGGTGAAGCAAAAATTTTGTTGACCTTAAGCTCTGCCATTCTTTTGCCCACTGCCTCTGCCTGAAGCCAGCCTTTTTCTGTCAGTGCACCTGTACCGTTATAGTCAGGCTCACCGTGTCGGATTATATAAAGAACCATAGTTTAACCTCGCAGAGAAAAGGCACCATCTTTCGATGATGCCTTGATTTTTAAGTATAGATTAATACTTGATGCCTGTGAACTTGTTTGAGATAGAAGCTGAGCCTGTACCTGTTGCAGGGATCACTGCAAGCTTAAGCTTAAGTGTTGCATCAAATGTGTATGAATACTCAAGAGCTGTCAGCTTACCGTCAACGATTGTTGCTGTGAATGTAATCTTCTTGTAGTTAGCTGATGACTCGTTTTCAACAACCTTAACTGCGTTACCAACCTCGTTAGCAATGCTCTTGTTAACTTCGGGGAATGTGATGTAGTCGTTTGTTGCGTGAGCCATTGCACTTGAAGCGTTCGGATTTGTGCAATCCTTAACTGTGAATGTGTACTTGTTGCCGTTAACTGAGAAAGATGTAACATCAGCCTCTGTAAGTGTCATAGCCTTGATCATATACTTACCGTCGAAGCCTTCACCCTTACCTGCCTTAACTGTGCCTGTGATCGGCTTATCCTTAACGCCGATGAAACCGCCGACAACTGAGTCAAGAGAAGCGTTTTCGTCAACACCGTGGATAATCTTGTTAAGAGCATCTGTAGCAGAACCAACGTTGATGGGGTCAATAAACTTACCTGTTCTTGTGAAGCTGTATGTACCCTTAGCTGCCTTAGCTGTCTCAGCGTTGATGAGCTTGATGAAGTCAGCCTTTGTGAGAGCTGACGGAGCCTTGTTTGCGCCTGCATCCGGCTTAGCTGCATCTGTTGTGCCTGCGTCAGGTGTTGCAGCATCTGTTGTGTCTGCATCAGGTGTTGTTGCATCGTCTGCAGGAACATCAGCTGTGCCGTCTGAAGGAACGTCTGCTGTGTCATCTGAAGGAACGTCTGCATCGTCGTTTGAACCGGCATTGCTGCTGCCGCCTACTGTTGCAACCGGAGCAAGCTTTGCTGCTTCCTTAACAGCGTCGCAGTAATTGCCGACTGCTACTGAAGATGTGATGCAAAGAACTACAACACAGATAATAGCAGTGACTGACTTGATAATTGTGTCTTTCATTGGAAATACCCCCATTAATTTTTTATTTTAAGGTGACTATATCATATCACCTTTTTTACAATAAATCTATAGTTTATCAAAAAAACATTACATTCCTATAACTACCATTGCACAAATCACGCAAAGGATTGCCATAATAAAGTTGATGTTACCCGAAATGTAGTTCTGCTTTTTCTTATGAATACCGTCAAGAAATACAGCGGTAGCAATTACAAGAAGAAAAATTGCAAAGAAAACAGCTGTGTGGAACTGGAAAAACATCGCAATGAGAAATGCCATAAAGGACACCATTGATGCGATTGAAATAATAAGCCACGGAAGGGTCAGCTTCTGCTTGCTTTCAACATTATCGGTATTAGGTTTGTTGTTTTTGCTCATAGCTATCCCTCCATACAGAAATAGCATACCAAAATTATGCCCGTTAGTCAAGATTGATTTCGTCATTTTTTTGCATCAATAGACATTTTACATAAATGTCACCTGAAAATTATGTGCAATTTTTAATATCAAATTTCACAAATTAAATGACAAGTTGCAAGATATATGTTATAATCACAGTTGGTGAAGATTAGTTTTAAAAATCCGCCTTTTAAATATTCCCGACAAAGCGAGGTTGTCTTTTTGTTTGAACAGATAATCAATTTTGACCGTATGGAACAGGCTGTCAGTCTGTTCGGCAGTTTTGACGAAAATATAAAGCTCATCGAGAAAAAATATTCCGTTAACGTTGTCTGCCGCGGCACTGATCTTAAGGTAAGCGGAGAAGCGGAAAACGTTGCTCTTGCCGTCAGGGCAATCAACGGATTGCTCGGTCTTATCAACAAAGGTGAGGCACTCAACGAACAGAATGTGCGCTACGTCACAAGTCTTGTTGACGACGGTGCTGAGGATAAGCTCAAGCAGATGAGCGGTGACTGCATCTGCATTACCGCAAAGGGTAAGCCCGTCAAGCCGAAGACTATCGGTCAGGAAAAGTATGTCCGTGCAATTGACGAAAATACAATCACTATCGGTGTCGGTCCCGCAGGCACAGGTAAAACCTACCTTGCCGTTGCAATGGCGGTAAGTGCTTTCCGTGCAAAGGAAATCAACCGTATTATCCTCACCCGCCCCGCAGTTGAAGCCGGTGAAAAATTAGGCTTTCTTCCCGGTGACCTGCAGCAGAAGGTTGACCCGTACCTCCGTCCGCTTTACGATGCGCTTTTTGATATGCTCGGTGCAGAGAATTTTCAGCGCTATCAGGAGAGAGGCAGCATCGAGGTTGCACCCCTTGCATATATGCGAGGAAGAACGCTGGACGACAGCTTTGTTATCCTTGACGAGGCACAGAACACCACTCCCGAACAGATGAAGATGTTCCTTACGCGTCTCGGCTTCAATTCAAAAATGGTTGTTACAGGTGACATCACCCAGATCGACCTGCCTGACGGTAAACGTTCGGGACTTATCGAAGCGACAAGGATACTGAAAAATATTGAAGATGTTAAAATCGTACATTTCTCTGAGAAAGACGTAGTACGCCATAAGCTTGTGCAGGATATTATCAAGGCGTACGAAAAGTATGAGGAGGCAAGGAAAAGAAAATGACAGACAAAATCAAGGTGATCATCACAAACGATCAGAAAGACATCCGTATTCCCACAGGTGTAAGAATGCTCGTCAGGCGCTGCTGTAACGCAGTGCTTGTCAATGAGAATTTTGAGGGCTCGGCAGAAATCAGCGTAAGATTTGTAAATGACGAAATCATCCACGCACTCAACAAGGAATTCCGCAACGTTGACAACAGTACAGACGTGCTTTCATTCCCTCTCGGTGAAAACGGAGTTTACGATATAAACCACGACACAGGCGCAAAGATGCTCGGTGATATTGTTATTTCAATCGAACACGCTATTATGCAGTCAAAGCTCTACGACCATTCCCTTCAGCGTGAGATCGCATTCCTGACTGTTCATTCAATGTTCCACCTTCTCGGTTATGACCACGAAAACGGCGGACTTGAAATGGTGCGTATGAGAGAAAAGGAAGAGGCAGTGCTTACACAGCTCGGCCTTAAGAGAAGCGACAGCTATTATACGGAGGAAATCTGATGACTAAAACCGCATTTATTGCGATTGTGGGTTGCCCGAATGTAGGCAAATCCTCGATACTTAACCGTCTGCTCGGTCAGAAAATTGCAATTGTTTCCGAAAAGCCGCAGACAACACGTACAAAGATTATGGGTGTGCTGACCGAAGGCGATACACAGCTTGTTTTTACCGACACTCCCGGCTTCCACAGGCCGAAAACAAAGCTCGGTGAAAAGATGGTTCAGGCAGTCAGCGACAGCGTTGCAGGTGTTGACGCTTGTCTGTTTGTTGTTGAGCCTCAGGGTGAGCTGCGCCCTGCTGAGCTTGAGCTTATTGAAAAATTCAAAAAGCTTAAAATGCCTGTAATTCTTGCAATCAACAAGGTCGATACACTTCCCGATAAGGAAGTTCTTATGACAAGAATTGCCGAGCTTTCACAGGTATATAATTTTGAGGCAATTGTGCCTGTTTCCGCAATGAGAGGCATCAATATGGATGCACTTCTCGGTGAGCTTTCAAAGCTCGCGGAGGAAAGTGTTTTCTTCTTCCCTGAGGACACACTCACAGACCAGCCCGAAAGAGTTATTGCAGCAGAGATGATAAGAGAAAAGCTTCTTCGCAACCTCGACCGTGAAATTCCCCACGGTGTTGCGGTCAGCATCGAAAAAATGCGTGAGCGTGAAGACAGCGACATTATGGATGTTGAAGCAATTATCTATTGCGAAAAGGACAGCCATAAGGGAATTATCATCGGTAAAGGCGGAGCAATGCTCAAGCGTGTTTCCACAAGAGCGCGTGAGGATATGGAAAAATTCTTTATGTGCAAAATCAACCTTCGTTGCTGGGTAAAGGTAAAAGAGGGTTGGAGAAACCGCGAAGGATTAATTCATAATTTTGGTCTTGATTAAAATCTAATAAAAAATCCCTCCCTGCAAATAATGATGTTTGGAGGGATATTTTATGAATACAAACTTTAAAGAGCTTGCCGCCTGGGATAAATTTGCACAAAGCGGTAAGATTTGTGACTATCTGCAATATAAACACATTTCACGGGAGACGGCCAATGAAACTGAGCACGGACGGATTGATAATAAGGGAGCAGCAGACGGGCGAGGATGACCGTCTTGTTACCCTGCTCACACGTGACTACGGTGTGCTCCGTGCATTCGTCCGCGGAGCAAAACGCATCAAAAGCAAGTCACAGAGCGCTACTCAGCTTTTTGCCTACGGTAAGTTTTCAATCTACCGCGGCAAGGATGCCTATGCTATTGACGAGGCACAGCCGATAGAAATTTTCTTTGACCTGCGAAATGACATTGAGGCACTTTCACTTGCACAGTATTTCTGTGAGCTTGCAAGTGAACTTGCACCCGTTGAGGACGACGCTGACGACTACCTTAAACTCGTTCTCAACGCGTTACATATGCTTTCAAAAAACAAGCGCCCCCAGGCACAGCTCAAGGCCATAGTTGAGCTTCGGATGATGAGTCTTTCGGGTTATATGCCCGACCTTGTTGCCTGCGGTGACTGCGGAGAATTTTCCGACGGCGGAATGTTCTTCAGTCCGGTTGAGGGTCAGATTTTCTGTGGCAACTGTTTGCATGACCACACCTGCATATCACTTCCGAACGGTGTGCTGAGTGCGATGCGACACATCTGTTATGTTGAAAATGCAAAACTTTTTTCTTTCACGCTTCCCGATGAAAGTATGCAGTTCCTTGCAGAGGTGACAGAGAATTTTCTGCTGACACAGACAGGCAAAAAATTCAAAACACTTGATTTTTATAAAGTTATGAAAGGATAAGCGAGATGAACAGACATCACAAATCGCTTGAACTTGATAAGGTTCTTGAAATGCTTGCAGGTCACACCTCTTGTGAGGATGCCCGACTTGCGGCTCTCGAGCTTGTGCCCGTGACCGAGCTTGACGGTGCACAGGCACTTATGAATCAGACAAAGGATGCACATATGCTCCTTGCCCGTTTCGGCGGTCCGTCTTTCGGCGGATTGACAAATGTCAACAATGCCCTCTTCAGAGCAGATGCGGGAAGCACGCTGAGTCTGCGTGAGCTTCTCGACATCGCAGGTGTTCTGCGTGTTATAAGAAACATCATCAACTGGAGAAGCACCAACGAGGGTGTTGCAACAATTCTCGATATTTATTTTTCTGCGCTTGTGCCGAATAAATTTCTTGAAGAGACTATCACAAACGCAATTATTTCCGAAGAGGAGATTTCCGACAACGCCTCTCCCCTGCTTGCAGACATCAGAAGAAAAATCAAGGTGCAGGAAAACAGAGTAAGAGAGCAGCTCGGCAAATTCACACACAATTCCAATTATTCAAAATATCTTCAGGACAACATCATCACCATGCGTAACGGCAGATACGTTGTCCCCGTCAAGAACGAGTACCGCAGTGAGATTCCGGGTCTTGTTCACGATTCATCCGCAAGCGGAGCAACAATCTTTATTGAACCGATGCCGATTGTTGAAGCAAACAATCAGATAAAGCTTCTCAAAAATCAGGAGGAGGACGAGATTGACCGCATTCTTGCCGAGCTTTCGGCAACAGTCGGCAGCTTTGCCAACGCTATCAAGAGTAGCTACGAATGTGCAGTTGAGCTTAACCTCATCTTTGCAAAGGCACAGCTTGCATACGCAATGAACGCCTCCGTGCCCGAGATAAACGAGGACGGGATAATCGAGCTGCGCCGTGCCAGGCATCCGCTTATCGACAAGAAAAAGGTTGTCCCGGTTGACATTCAGCTCGGCAAGGACTTTGATACAATTGTTATCACAGGTCCGAATACGGGCGGTAAAACTGTTTCTATCAAAACCATTGGTCTTCTGTCGCTTATGGCGATGTGCGGTCTTATGCTTCCCGTCGATGACAGAAGTAAGATTTCTGTTTTTTCAAAGGTTCTTGCTGACATCGGTGACGAGCAGAGCATCGAGCAGTCGCTTTCAACCTTCTCGTCGCATATGACAAATATTATCCGTATTCTTGACGAAGCGGATTACAACAGCCTTGTGCTTATAGATGAGCTCGGTGCAGGTACCGACCCTGTTGAGGGTGCGGCACTTGCGATTGCGATACTCGAGCAGCTCCGCAATCAGGGTGCAAAGATAGCAGCCACAACTCACTATGCCGAGCTTAAGGCTTACGCTTTACAGACACACGGCGTTACAAACGGAAGCTGTGAGTTTGATGTGCACTCACTTCGTCCTACATACCGTCTGCTTATCGGTGTACCGGGACGCTCAAACGCTTTTGCAATTTCACAAAGGCTCGGACTTTCCGACGATGTTATAGAACACGCGCAGGAGCTTGTTTCGACCGAAAACACACGCTTCGAGGATGTTGTTGACCGTCTTGAACAAAGCCGTAAAAAGATGGAAGAAGAGCATAATGAAGCACTTAAAATCCGTGCCGCTGCCGACAGAGAGCTTGAAAAAGCAAAGCAGATGAAGGCAGAAATTCAGACAATGCGAGAAAAGGAAATGGAAAACGCAAAGGCTCAGGCGTTGCGTATAACCGAACAGGCGAAAAGAGAGGCCTACCAGCTTCTCAACGAGCTTGAGGAGCTGCGTAAACAGCAGGCAAAGGAAAGGGATGCCGCTGAAATGGCACGCCGTGCAAGAGCAGCAGTCAAGAAAGGTATTGATGCGATTGACTCTGCCGCTGACCCGATTATCGGCACACTTGACAGTGACGAGGATTATGTCCTTCCCCGCCCGCTGAAGGTCGGAGACGCTGTTATTATTGCAGATATCGGCAATGAGGCAACAGTTGTTACTCTTGCAGATAAAAAAGGACTTGTCACCGTGCAGATGGGCACAATGAAAACCCGTGTTAAGGAAAAGACTCTCCGTCTTATTGAAAAGCAGAAAAAAAATCCCGCAGTCGGCAAACGCACCGTTGCAACAGGCAGAATGGAAAGCAAAATGAATATGTCTGCACAGACAAGCCTTGACCTGCGCGGAATGACGGTTGACGAGGGTCTGCTTGAGCTTGACCGTTTTATTGACCACGCTCTTCGTATGGGCATCGGTGAATTTACGGTTATTCACGGTAAGGGCACAGGTGTTCTGCGTGCAGCAGTACGCGATTATCTTAAGAAAAGCACATTTGTTAAATCTCACCGCCTCGGCACTTTCGGCGAGGGAGAGGATGGAGTAAGTATTGTTACGCTCAGATAACAAAAACAAAATAATGAACATCATTGCGATGTTAATTTTCGGCACGCTCGGTATTTTTATTTCAAAAATTGATCTTCCGAGCTCGGTTATCGCAATGTTCCGTTCACTGATCGGTACGGTGTCCATCGGCTTGTTTATGCTTATAAAAAAGCAAAAGCCCGATCTGAATGCAATCAGAAAAAACGCACCGTATCTGCTGATTTCGGGAATCGCCCTGGGCTTTAACTGGATACTTCTTTTTGAAGCTTATCGGTATACATCCATACCCGTGGCAACGCTTTGCTACTATATGGCACCCGTTTTTGTTATCATTCTTTCGCCGCTTGTTCTCAAGAAAAGCTGACACCTACAATGGCAATCTGCTCGGTTGTCGCAATCATCGGTGCAGTGCTTATTTCAGGTGCAACAATCAGCGAGGGACAGAGTCCGAAAGGAATTCTGTTCGGACTTTCCGCTGCTGTGCTTTATTGCGGAATCGTTCTGACAAATAAATTTATCAAAAACCAATCTGCAACGGAAACAACCTTCTTGCAACTTTCCGTCTCAGGTGTTATAATGGTTATATATGTTGCATTTAACGAAAAAATCACGCTTAATGATATGAAGCCTGCGGTACTTGTTCCGATTCTTATTGTCGGCATTGTTCATACAGGCATCGCTTATGTGCTTTATTTCGGCTCCGTGCAACGCATTCCTGCCCAGACAGCGGCAGTTTTCAGTTACATAGATCCCGTTTCTTCAATCATTCTGTCAGCACTTGTTCTGAATCAGCATATGACAGCCATACAGATTGCAGGAACAGTCCTTATTCTCGGCGCTACTTTATTTAACGAGCTTTCACCTTATCTGAAACTAAAAAACAACGGAGGCACAAAATGAAAGATCTGATCATCATCGGTGCAGGTGGATTGGGAAGAGAAACCGCTTGGATGGTCGAGAGAATCAACGCAGTAAATCCCGAATGGAATCTGCTCGGATTCATCGATGACAAGCCGAATCTTAAAGATAAAATTATTGACGGATACCGTGTGCTGGGTAATTCCGTTGACGTTGCAACCTATCCCGACGCACACTTTATCTGTGCTGTAGGTAACGCGAAAATCAGAAAATCCGCGGTTGCAAAAATCAAAAAGATATATCCCGTAAAATTTGCCACTCTGATTGACCCTGCCTGTGTTTATTGCAAGGAGCGTACCACCTTCGGAGAGGGGTGCATCATCTGTGCCAACACATATATAACCATTGATGTCAAGGTCGGTAATCACGTTTACTTCGGTGCAGACGGCACAATCGGTCACGATACAAGAGTCGGTGATTTTGTAACCTGCTACCCCGGCGTTAACCTTTCAGGCTCAACGCGTGTCGGTAACGAAAGTGAGCTTGGTGCAGGTACCGTTGTTATTCAGGGTCTCTCGGTCGGTGAAAAAGCTATTGTCGGTGCAGGGTCTGTTGTTATACGCGATCTGCCTAATGACTGTACTGCAGTCGGTGCACCCGCAAGACCGATAAAAATCCACGGTGAAAAGATTTGAAATACTGAAAATAAGAAGGACTTGTTCAGTTGAACAAGTCCTTTGCTTTTATCCTGTTTTAAAATGCGATCAACATATCGTACCAATAGAATATGATGTTATACAGCATAGCCACAAGCTCTCTGAAGCCGAATTTTTTGAGAATAGCATTGATGTTGTTATCCGCAATTCCGTCAAAAGGTGTTGTTGGTTCAAGGTCTTCAAAACCTTCCTGAGTCTCGACAGCTTCACCGTTCATAATTCTGAAGGTCTGTGTTCTGTAGCCGATCGGTGTAATGGTATCCATAGCATAATAAACCGTAACGCTTGCCGTTGTGCCTGAAACCTCGGGGATGTCTCCCGTGAAGGGAATTTCGATTGTCGCACCCGGTGCGATATCTGCAAACGGGTCAATGTCAAACACAAGGTCAAGTCCGTCACATTCAATTGCAGCAATTCTGACAGTGCTGTTTGCACAGGTGTTCATAACAACAAGCTTATCTGCACCGCCAGAAACAAAGCCCTCACGGCATCCGCCGAAGGAAGCATGTACGGTATGCGAAGCGTTTGTTGAATACTTGAACTGCGGGAATTCGGGAGCCGAATAAACATCTGTGATGTCATCTGTAAGAAGAAGATTCATCATCAGCACTCTTGTGTAGTTATCCTTGTATGTCATACCGTGGAAAAGTCCGTCAACAAACCAGGTGTTATCGGGAAGGTATGCCGTTGACGCATCAATATCCATTGCGGGCGAAACCTTATCCTTGCCGCCGCAGGGATTTATCTGCTTGTATCCGTCAGCAAAGCGCTGACCGTAAGGTGCACAGGTTGCACCTGTTGAAGCCGCAGTTGTGATAATCCCGTCCGAATTCTCGGGCATACCTGATACAATTCGGTTGCCTGTACCTGCGATAATCGAAATGTTCATTCCGTTTTCGATACACTTTGCAAATTTTTCGGGCATTGAGGGAAGAATCTCGTAATGGAAGCGGTCGCTGATAGCAATAAGTCTTGCACTCTCTTCACTGTCAAGGAGTGTTGCCTTTGCCTTTTCGTATTTATCAACCGTGATGAAATCCCACAGACTGCCCCAATAGCCGATAGCGGGTAAAATCTTCGGGAACAATGTGTTGAGAAGAGTGTCAACAAATCCGAGCTGATGTGCCTTAACAAGCCAGTTATAGTTTTCCTCGGTCATTGTACCGTTTTCAACAAAGCGTACAAGACATTCCTCATCAAACTCAACACAAGCCATCATCGCATCATAAGCGATGCCTGCACCGCCGATTGCAGGAATTGTAAGCACGGCATTGTCAACATCACCCTTGTGACCGTAAAGTGCAAGATATGTTGCAGAAACCTGTCCGCCGTGGCTGACAGCAAAAAGATTAACCTTGTCCTTACCACTGTGCTTCTTTACAGACTGAACAAACTCGTCAAGCTGACCTGCGCAGAATTCTGCACCCATTCTGAAATCACAGCTGAAATTGTAGATATTCTCGTGACCGATGTAGGATGCGATTTCCTCTGCAATCTCAACCTCCTGACGGTAAATGGTTGTATCAAAGCGTTCCATAAGAACAGCGTTATTCTTGTCCTCAGCTTCAGTATAGTCCTGATGAAGCTCATAAGCACTTGTTCCGTCAGGATTGCAGCGCAGTTTCTCAAAAAGAACGAGCATCTCCTCTGCCACAACATCTGTGATATACTCAGCGTTATCAAAGGCAAAAAGTCCGAGACCGATGCCAAGCTCCGCAATACGTGCAAGAACGCGGTCAAGCACGTGGTCAAAATCAAGTCCCCATACTGCTTCACCTGTTTCAAGGCTGTCACCGTAGTACAGATTGGTTGAGCTGTAACCCGGAACGATAATTACGGGATATTCTGTCAGATCACCTTTAACCTCACCTGCTGCCGATGCAAATGTGGTGCAGGGCAGAATCAGCATTATCATCGTAAGCATTACACATAAAAGCTTTTTCATAAAGTCGCCTCCCCTTAAGATAAAAATATTCTATCACTCTTTATTGTCAATGTAAATTGTCAAAAGTACATAAAAAAGGTCTGCTCCGTTTGACGGAACAGACCTCTGCTTTTATATAATGCTATTCTGTTGCGATTGTGTACTTTGTAACATATCCCTTGCTCATCTTGTCTGCACCGGAATCCTTGAAATTCTTCTTGTGAGACTTTGTCCAGCCTGAAATAACAAATGCGCCGTCATTAAGAACGCAAAGACCTGTTGCACTGTCTGTTGACTCACCATCAAGGAAGAACTTAACAACTGTGTTGCCCTTTTCGTTAAGAACCATAACAAAGCCGTCTTCCTCACCGCCCGGCTGCTCACCTGCGAAGTCAAGGTTGCCTGATGTTGTCTGGCCGACAACAACAAAGCCGCCGTCGATTTCAACGATATCGTTAATGTAGTCAACACCTGAACCGCCTACGATTCTTGCCCAGCAAACGTCACCCTTTTCTGTGTAACGGATAACATAGCCGTCGGATTTACCGTATGTGTTGCTGTAGATACCGTCTGCCTTCTTGCTGACTGTGAATGAACCGCCAACAACGCATCCGCCGTCAGAGGTTGCATAAACTGCGTTGTATTCGCTGTTGCCTGAACCCTCAAGGTAGTGAGACCACTCGAGATTGCCCTTCTTGTCAAGCTTGAGAAGGACTGTATTTGTTGTAAGCTGTGAGAAATATGTGATACCTGCAAAATCGCCGTCTGTTGAAACAGTTACGCAAGTTGCATAGATGTCGCCCTTTTCGTTAACATCAAGTGCTGTTATGTTGTTTGACTTTGAGCCTGCAAGAACTTTACGCCACTTAAGGTTGCAGTTTTTATCAAACTTAAAGATAAATGCCTTGATAGAATCTTTTTCTGTTTTAAAGAAGCCCTTGTTGGAGTTAGCCTTACCACCGACAACAAATCCGCCGTCGGGAGTTGCAGCAACGCTCTGCAAGAATTCACCGTTCTGTGTCTCGTCACCGGGGAAGGAGTACATCCAGATAAGCTTGCCGTTCTTGTCAATGCGTACAATCAACGCTGAAAGACCCTGTGACTGAAGCGGTGCATCAATATCTGTTGCCATTGTGTGACCGACTGCAACAACGGACTCATCCTTAAGCTCTGCAACATCAACAAATGTAACCTCAGAGTCACCGCCGAGAGTATACTTCCAGAGGAGCTTGCCGTCTGCACTGTATTTTACAACTGCACCGTGACCTGCCCACTCCTTGCTTGTGCCTGCAAAATCACCGTCAAAGGACTGTGAGTAACCAACTGTTACAAATCCGCCGTCCTCACAGCTGTCAGTATTATAGAGAAGGTCCATTTTGCTGCCGCCGAAATACTGGATAAAATCACGCTTAACATCTGCGATTTTGATTTCACTTTCTGTCTTGACACCGACAGTTGTTGTGGTTGTTGTTGTCTGATTCTGCTTATTGGGTTTTTCGTTAGTTGTGTAATCAGGCTTCTCGGTTGACGGAACAAGCACGAGTGTACCGTTTGAGTTGTACTTGCCTGTGTAATAAATCAACTCACCGAAAGAGTCGAGATTGTTCTTAGTGTAAAGAACCTCACCCTTTGAGTCCACCTTACCTGTTGTATAGATAAGCTGGCCTGCCTTGTCCTTCTGACCTGTTGAATAAATCTTATGACCAAGCTTATCGGTTATGCCTTCCTTGTCAACAACATTACCGTCAAGGTCTGTTGCGCCTGTGATGGCAGTAACATCCTCAGCCTTAACAAGGTCATCATCTGTTACAATACCGAGTGATTCGGGAGCTTTTTCAATTTCATCATCATTCTTTACACCCGGTGTGCCCGAGTTGCTGCAAGCGGCAAATGTCGAGAGAATCAACACAAGTGCAAGAAGAGAAGCAATAATCTTTTTACTCATCTTTATACCTCCAATAGGTTTATACAGATATAATAACATAGTGCGGCTTGTTTTTCAATATTATTATTGAAGTTAAATAAAAGCAATTCCGTGACGAAAGGATAAAATTTACAAATAAAAACCGCCCTCGAAAGGACGGTTTTAATCTTATTTGGAAACGTAATGTGACGGGTTCTGCTTTTCGCCGTTGTAACGGATTTCAAAGTGGACGTGAGGTCCTGTTGAATAACCTGTAGAACCGATGTAAGCAATAACCTGATTCTGTGCCACCTTGTCGCCAACCTTAACTGCAAGCTTACTGCAGTGTGCATAAAGTGACGAGAATCCGCCGCCGTGATCAATCAAAACATAGTTGCCGTAACCTGAACTGCTGTGAACTGCTCTGATAACAGTACCTGCCTTGGTTGCAACAAGCTTTTTGCCGTGTGCACCCGCCATCGAGATATCAATACCGCTATGGAATTTGTAAACGCCCGAAATGGGGTCATTTCTGTATCCGTACGGTGAAGTGATATACGAATTGGAGTACGGTACGGGCCATGCCCAGCCTTTTTTGCTGATATTGGACGGAGCTGAGCCTGCATTTGAGGAGCCACCCGAGGAAGCCTGCTGCTGTTTGAGGAAGGCTTCGATTTCGTCCTCAATTTTATCCATTTCCTTGTTGTACTTATCAAGGCTGATTTCAAGCTGTTTTGTCTGATAATTGAGTGCTGCCAACTTCTTGTTTACTTCAGTTGACTTTGCAATTATCGTTGCCTGAGTTGAGTTAAGCTCGTTTTCCGCAGACTGAAGATCGTACTTTTTAACCTCAAGTGCTGCCTTTTCTGCTTCAACAGACTGCTTCTTTTCCTGAAGCTTTTTCTGCATTTCCTCAATCTCTGCAATCTCTTCATTGAGCTTGTTTACAAGTGCCTGATCGTTCTGAGTAACTCTGCGGAACAGCTCAAGACGGTTAAGGAAATTGCCGAGTGACGATGACGCTGTAAACATCTCGAGCACGGATGTCTCACCCGCCATATAGTTCGCCCTTATACGCTCACAGAAGATATCGATTGTATCCTCGATTTCTTTATCCTTTTCAAGAATCTGTTCGTCAAGGTCCTTGATTTCTTCATCGAGATCTGCAATTTTCTTTTCAATATCCTTGATATCACCGTTGATAATTGTCTGCTGACTGCGTACATTATCAAGCTGATCGTTGAGCTTTGCAATCTGATTGTTAAGCTCTGATATAATTTCTTCCTGCTGAGCCTGCTGTTTTTCAAGCTCTTTGATTTTCTTTTCGCTTTCTTCTACCTTGTCCTTGATCTGTGCCTGCTCGCTTTTAAGTGAAGAAAGGTTCTTTTTTGCTGCGTAAACGTCGGGAGTAAATGCAGCAAAGGACACAAATACCAAAGTAAAACAAAGGAAGAAGGCTATTACTTTTGTTGCAATGTTATTCTGCTTCATCGTAAACTGTTCCTCCATGTTCCTTAAGATATTTCTGAATAGAAATAAGGCTTCCTATTCCGCCCGAAAGAATACCGATTACCACAAACGCTGCGAGGATATAAGGTGCGTAACCGATAAACTCTGCCACAACAAAATTCTTGCTTATCATATTGAGCAACGAATCAACCGTCGGCTCAAGCAAAGCATAAATACCCCATACAACACCGAGAGACACAAATGCCGAGATGACACCAAGAAGCATACCTTCAACAACGAAAGGCCAACGGATGAACCAATTGGTTGCACCGACGGACTTCATAATGTTAATTTCAAGTCTTCTGTTGAACATCGTAATACGGATTGTGTTCGAGATAATGAACAACGAAATTATAAGCAATACGGCAATAACACCGACACTGACATAAGAAATTGATGAACGGATCTGAACAAGAACGTCTGCAATCTCCTTATTGTCACGCACAATGTCAACATTCTCGATCTGCTCAAGAGCAGTGACAGTGCTGTCAAACTTTGCCATATCTGAAATTGAAACCTCAAAAAGATCGGGCAACGGATTTTCGACACCCTCAAAGTAAGTCGCGTCCGTTTCAAGATCCTTGATTGCTTCGTTGAATGCGGATTCCTTGCTTGTATATTTGCAGCGCAGAACATTCGGTGTTTCGAGAATTTCCTGCTCTACCCTTTTTACTTCGGAATCGGTTGCATCCATATCGAGGTAAACCATAACAACATTTTCTGCCTCGATTTCCTGCATAACGCCCTCAACATTGACAAGTACCATAAAAGCGGAACCCATCATAACAAGACACGCCATAAGAACGGCAATTGACGCAACAGACATAAGACGGTTTGTCCACACATTGCGGAAGCCCTCTTTTGTAAGATAGCTTAAACTTCCTCGCTTTTTCACTGTGCGTCACCACCTTCCGTATCTTCGGCAGTGCCGGCTGCTTCTTCGGGAGCTTCAGCTGTCTGCTCCTGTCCCTCTGCTTCGAGGTAAACACGGTATGAATCCGTGTCGGAAATTATAGCATTGAGGAATTCCTCGTCAGGCTCTCTATCGTCTTTGCCTTCCTGCACAGGCTCTTCCTTCTTCTGCTTTTTACCGAATTTTTTTGAAAACTTTTCTTTGATTTTGCCCTTTGTTTCGTGATTGAGGTGTGATGAAGAATGAATCGGAATCTCTCCGTCTTCAACCATACCGTCAGAAACAACCTCGCCGCCTTCAAGCACGATAACACGGTTATCGAACTTTTTGACAAGGTCGTGGGCGTGGGTTACCATAATAACGGTCGTGCCCGTTTCATTAAGACGCTTTAAAAGCTCAACGATTTCAAGCGACATCTGCGGGTCAACGTTACCTGTCGGCTCGTCGGCAATGATAATGTCAGCGTTGTTTACAAGCGCTCTTGCAAGGGCAACACGCTGCTGTTCACCGCCCGAAAGCTCGTTCGGGTAGCTGTTTGCCTTCTGCGGAAGACCGACAATTTTGATAACATAAGGAACCCTTTTGCGGATATCCTTTTCTCTTGCACCGACAACGCGCATTGCAAACGCAACATTGTCGTAAACCGTCATATTGGGAATAAGGCGAAAGTCCTGAAAAACGATACCCATATTTCGTCTGAAATATGGGATTTTACGCTTTTTCATTTCGCCGAGGTTGTAATCTTTGATTCTGATTGTGCCCGAGGACGGTACCTCTTCCCGCATCATAAGCTTGAGGAAGGTACTCTTACCTGCACCCGATGCACCGACAACAAAAACAAACTCGCCTTTATCAATATGTATATTGACGTTACTGAGAGCCTTCGTGCCGTTGTCATACACCTTTGACACGTTTTTAAAGTCAATCATACTTATTGCCTCTGAAAATTAATATTTGATTGGATTGGCATCAAGATATTTCTTAACCATAAGTGCTACTTTGAACACGATAGCATCGTCAAACTCGCGAAGGTCAAGACCTGTGAGCTTCTTGATTTTCTCAAGACGGTAGACGAGAGTGTTACGGTGAACAAAGAGTTTTCTTGATGTCTCGCTGACGTTGAGGTTGTTCTCAAAGAACTTCTGAATTGTGAACAATGTCTCCTGGTCAAGACTTTCAATCGAGCCGCGCTTGAACACCTCGTGAAGGAACATCTCGCAGAGTGTTGTAGGCAGCTGATAGATAAGACGTGCAATACCGAGACTGTCATATCTTACAATGGACTTTTCTGTATCAAACACCTTGCCGACCTCAAGAGAAACCTGAGCTTCCTTGAATGAACGTGCAAGCTCCTTTATGCCGACCACTGCAGTACCGATACCGATCTGAGCGTGAACATAAAGCTCTGTTGAAAGCGAATCAACAATTGAACGCGAAAGCTTTTCAAGATCTTTTGATTCAATGTTGCTCTTGACTTCCTTGATAAGAGCGATATCAGTTTCGCTGACATTGACAATGAAATCCTTTGACTTGTCAGGGAAGAGGTTCTGAATAACATCGTAAGCGGATGCATCTGACTGCTCGGGGATTCTGATAAGAAGAACCACTCTTGAAGCATCGTTATTGAAGCGAAGCTCACGAGCCTTGAGATAGATGTCACCGGGAAGGATGTTGTCGAGAATAACATTCTTTATAAAGTTATTTCTGTCATACTTCTCGTCAAAATACTGCTTGAGGTTGCTCAGAGCAACTGCGCTGATGTTGACGTACTTTTCTGCAAGCTCATCGTCACCGTCAACAAAAACCGCATACTCGGGGTGAACCTGATTGCCGAAAGTTTTGTATGTACAGCCACTTACAACACAAACATCGGAATCCATAAAGGTTGTAGCCGCCGCAATGGAATTAACCTCACCGATTCTTCCGAGCTCACTGCACGAGATAATTGTACCTGACTCATCTATAATGCCGATTGTTCTGTCAATGGCGCTCTTCATCTGATGTATAACGCCCTGGAAAAGTCTGTTTGACATATAAAAACTCCTCACTTATGAAAAATTAACATTTCTGATTTGCTGACGCTTGTCCAAAACGACGAAGCCTTCAGCCATTTATACAAAATGCCAATCTAAACATAGACATTTTACACAATTTCAAGCCTTTTTGCAAGTCTTTTGAGGGTATTTTTGAAAAATTTTTTCAAAAATCGGCTTTTTAGGCGTTGATTTTATAAAAAAGTTACAAATATTACCTGTGTTTTCCGTTCATTTTTATTTGTGTAAATTTACCATTTGTTGTGAGTTTTTCGGTGGAAAACCCGTTTCAGGCACAATATTTTGTTTTTTTGTAAACAAAAATGTCAAAAATATCTAAATCTCGTTATTTTTAAATTTTTCATTTTAAGTTAACAAAAAATTAAACAAAATCTTGAAAATGAATGGTAAAATTTAGCCTGTAAACCGCACGAGAGGAGTTTGTTATGAAAAAAATTCTTGCTTTGATCACACTTTTATCTCTGGTGACAGGTGTTTTTTACGGCTGTTCGGATAAAAAAAACGAAACGGTTGACGGTACAAAAATCGCACTTTCCGATTCGGGTATAACCGTTGACGGAAAAGACATCACGAATGATACTCTTCAGGCAGTCTATTCTGCCAATGACATTGTTTATTATGAAGAAGGTCACGATTTCACTTACGGTGAGGGTGACGAAAACGACTCTCACTCGGAGTCCGCTGCCAAAGCTCACACGGTTGTGCACATCACAAAGGCAGGCAACTACATAATAAGCGGTAAGCTGTCGAAGGGACAGATTGCCGTTGACCTTGGCGAAGACGCAAAAGAAAGCCCCGATGCAGTTGTCACGCTCACACTCGACAACGCCGACATCACCTGCGAGGTTGCACCTGCCGTTATTTTTTACAGCGTGTACGAATGCGGCACAACGGATGAAGACAGCGCAACAAAGGATGTTGACACAAGCAAAGCAGGAGCAAACATAATTATCGCAGACGGATCTGAAAATAACATCACCGGCTCGTATGTCGCAAAAATCTACAAGCCTGACAGCATTGTTTTCAACGAAGACAAAACTGAGGTTGAGGATGCGAAGAAGCTTCACAAATATGACGGTGCGTTTTATTCAAAAATGTCTATGAACATAAACGGCGGTGAAAAGGGTGACGGAAGGCTCAACCTCACCGCTGAAAACGAAGGTCTTGATTCAGAGCTTCACCTGACAATCAACTCAGGCAATATAAATATTGTTTCGGGCAATGACGGCATCAACACAAATGAAGATAACATTTCTGTCACCACTATAAATGGCGGTACTGTCAGCATCCTTGCTGACGGAGGCACAGGCGAGGGTGACGGCATCGACTCTAACGGATGGCTCGTTATCAACGGCGGTACGGTTTTCGCGCAAGGCTGCGGTATCAGCGGTGACGCGGGCATCGACTCGGACAAGGGAATTCATCTGAACGGCGGTACGGTTTTTGCAACAGGCAATATGCTCGACCGCATTTCGGAAAGCAAGCAGAATTTTACAGTATTCAGCTTTGCACAGGCGCAGGATAAAGGAACATACACCCTTAAAAACAGTAAGAATGCGATTATTTCCGAAAACTCAGTTGAGAATAAGTTTACTTATCTTGTTCTTTCAAGCCCCGAGCTAACCGAGGGAGATTATACATTATGGAACGGTGAAACACAGCTTCAGGGCACGAAAGGTCAGTCCGGTATGGGCGGAGGCCATCCGATGCAGGAGCCGTCCGAGGGATTTTCAAGACCTGAGGATTTTTCAAGACCCGAAGGCTTCACCTTACCCGAAGGAATGATCCGCCCCGAAAAACCCGATGACAGGACATTCCCCGAGGGTACAACACCGCCCGACGATATGCCGGCAAGAGGTGAGCGTCCCGAGGGCGAAGAGCCTCCTTCAACGCCTGACGGGGTTCAGCCGCCCGACGGAAATCCGCAGGATTTTACAGGCAAGATCTCTGAAACATTCACAATCACAGACGGTGCAAACTATTTTTCTTCAGTCTCTGCAATAAAATAAAAATTAATGCTCAGCCGAACCTGATCGGCTGAGCATTTTTACTGCAAATCACTGCAGATCCTTCTTTTTAAGCGGGTTTTTGTTTCCCTTGTCATCCACAACACGTACACTTTCAAGTGCGGCAACGAGGTTGCGCTTGTATGCGGCAATGTATTCCGCACGAAGCTGTGCTCTTTCCTCGGTTTCTTCAGGTGTCAGCTCCTGCACCTTAGCCTTTCTTGCAAGCTCGTTGATTCTGTCAATTTTTTTCTGATCCATTATTCTTTCCTCCGATCGGACAAGCCTTCATACATATTCCGCAGACTGCGCCTCTGCCGATGTGCTTAAATTTCTTTTTCATATATTCGCTGCATTTTTCAGGGTCAAAGACATCTTCTCTCTCCATACCCTCCTGCCACAGTGTGCCGTTTATTGCACCTGACGGACATCTTTCAACACACAGATTGCACTGTGTGCAGGGTGAGGTGTACGGCTTGTTTTCACACTCAAACGGACAGTCGGTGAACAGTGTGCCGAGCCTTACTCTCGGCCCGTACTCCCTGTGCAGAAAAAGGCTGTTTTTTCCAATACCGCCAAGTCCTGCAAGCGAAGCCACCTTTTTGTGTGAATATCTGCCGTTATAATTCCAGCCGTCCTTGTTGATGCTCTGCGACGCACCGACAGGAATATATCGGTACCCTTTTGTCTCCAGCAAAAAGCCTGCCTGAAGAATCACGCGGTCGATAAATGCATTAACCGTTCTGTAGTGGTGAAAATAAGTGTGGGTCGGCTCGTTGGTTATTTCGTCAACAACCGCATCCGACAGCTTTACAACTATACTGACGGCATAGGTTCTGTTGCCGAACGGACCGTCATCAACTGCCGTAAAGCCGACATCGGCAACTCCGTTTTCTTTAAAAAGTTTTATAAGCTCTTCCTGAATTCTCATAGATTAACTCCGTAAACCGCAGTCATAAGTGCGGCATAATCACCTATTTCGTCACCGAGCAAAGCGGGACGCACATCCAGACACCTCGAAGTGTAGATGAGTGCTTCTTTCTCAAGCTCCTGCTGCATCGCCGGCCGAAGAAGCTCCTCGCTTCTTGCAAATACACTTCCGATAACCACACATTCGGGGTTGAGTATGTCAGCTAAAACCGCAAGTGTTCTGCCGAGGAATTTACCGCTTGTTCTGTAAATTTCAAGTGCGGCTTCGTCACCCATACGAGCATCCTGAGCAAGCTCCTTTGCGCTCTTGTCGAGTCCGTGAAGTCTGCCGATATTCCTTATTCCGCCGCCCGAACAGTAGCCTTCAGCCGAGCCGTGCTTACCGTAGCCCTCGGGGCCGTCATCGGTCAGTCGGATATGTCCGACCTCACCTGCCATATCCGTTGTGCCGACATAAAGTCTACCGTCAAGGATAAGACCTGCACCGAAGCCTGTGCCGAAGGTAAGAAAAATCATATTGCGTGTACCCTTACCTGCACCCAGCTTCCATTCCGCAAGTGCGCAGGCATTGGCATCGTTCTGCAAAAATACGGGCACACCGAAACGCTCGGAAAGTATTTCCGTAATCGGAACATTTATCCATTTCGGGAGATTCGGCGGACATAGCACAACACCTGTTTTGCTGTCAAGCGGACCTCCGCAGGAAATACCGATAGCCTCAAAATCCTTTTCTGCCGATATTATTTCACAGAATATTTCAATTATATCCGTCGGTTCTTCGTTTGTATCTGTATCAAAGGCCGTACGGGAAATAATTTTGATTTCATCATTTTCGTATTCGCCGACAATCACGGCACACTTTGTACCGCCGATGTCGATACCGATGTATTTTTTCATAACATCACCGCCAATGATTATATCATAAGTTTTTTTAAAAGTAAATTCGTGCCGTATAACTTTCTGCAAAATACAGATACTAACATCACAATTTGAAAAATTTATGTAGGATGGTGCCTTGGTGCCGCCGAATCTCGCACAAAAAACGGCGGGAGCAAGCCCCCGCCCTACGATATATTTGTTAATAAGGAGAAGGTATATATGAAAGCAACAGGAATAGTTCGTAGAATCGACGACCTCGGCAGGGTCGTTATTCCCAAAGAAATCAGAAGAACGATGCACATCCGTGAGGGTGCACCGCTCGAAATTTTTACAGACACACAGGGCGGTGTCATCTTTAAAAAATATTCCCCCGTCGGCGAGCTTTCCGATGTGACGGAGCATTATGCCGATGTGCTTTACAGAAGTGTGAACACACCCGTGCTTATCTGTGACCGTGACCATGTTATTTCCTGTGCAGGTGTTTCAAAAAAGGATTTTATGGACAGACACATCAGCACTGAGCTTGAAAACGTGATGGAGGAAAGAAAAATCTTCACCGGCGATACGGATAATATGCTCTATCCGATCGAGGGTATTTCCTATGCCGCATCAATCGTTGCTCCGATTATCAGCAACGGTGATATCCTCGGTGCTGTGGTTTTCCTTTTCAGCGACGGAACAAAAATCTCGCCGACAGAAACAAAGCTTGCTCAGGTAGCTGCATCCTTTCTCGGCAGACAGATGGAAGAATAATTGACGGCTTGCAGAGTTTTCTGCAAGCCGTTCATTTTAGCTTTCTGTTGTTACGCTTTCAAAGGCAAGATCTTCCGCACTCTTTACAATAACACCGCAGACACCTACTGTCTCTGTGGGGATTGCTTCACCCTCGATTACGATTGTTTTATCCTTTACTACGCATTCGCAGTCCCAGCTCTTGGATTTTTCAAGCATATCATCCGCAACAATTGTTGTCTTCCAACCCTTAAGACGTGAATCCTTGAGGTTTCGTACGCTGATATTAAGCTGATAAGAATATGTGCCGTCACCATTCGACCAGCTGTTAACAACCTTGACTGTTGTCTCCGCATCCGCTGACTTGTGGCGGATAAGCTTATCGTTATTCGAAATCGGAGCATTCACATCTCCGTCACCTGTTACGGGAAGCTTTCTGATGAGTCCTGTTGTGTACTTAAGAATCCATTCAGCATCTGTTCTGTCAATTTTGCCGTCGAGGTTTACGTCGGCATTTTTCTGCTGAGTTTCAAAGAGTTCGATGTCAGACTTTGAAAACTTTTCAATAATGAGTGCATCTTCAGTGTTGATAAAGCCGTCACCGTTGATATCACCCACTGCACAGTTTGCGTAAGATTCGTTTGTCAGCTTTGTTGCCTGACTGATAATTATTGCAACAACGGCACAGATAACCGCAACCGCAACAAGACCGATTATGATAAATTTTTTGTTCTTCTTTGTCAACTTCATTTTGAAACATCCTCTTGTTTTATTTATTGTACAACATTATATCAAAAAAGAATCTTTTTTTCAACCTTATATCATATAGGAAACGGCAATGCATTAAAAAGCATACACACAAGCGGAGCAAGGATTATTGCAGGCATAAAGTTTGCTACCTTGAATTTTGAAATGCCGACCAGATTCAGTCCGAGCGCAATAATGATAACCGAGCCTACACAGGTCATTTCGTTAATTGCAGGAGTAGTAAGCACACCGCTGAGAAGCTCAGCAAGAAGGACTATTCCGCCCTGGAAAACAAGAATCGGTATTGCGGAAAAAACCACACCGATACCGCAGCTTGCCGCTATCATTGTACCTGAAATAAGGTCGAGCAGGGATTTTGTGTAAAGCATCTGATTGTCACCAAGCAGACCTGCATTGAGTGAGCCGACAACCGTCATTGAGCCGACACAGAAAAGAAGAGTGGAGGTCACAAAGCCTTCGGCAATTGACACCTTCTTTTCACCTTTATTGAACTTGCCTTCAACCCATTGTCCGAGCCTGTTTATTTTATCGTCAATGTCAATAAGTGAGCCGATTGCCGTGCCGACAAGCATTGAAATAATAAGCACAAGAGTATTTTCGCCCTTGAGCGCTCCGTCAATGCCGATGTAAACCACGCACAGGCCGACAGCTACCATAATTCCGTTTGTAATCTTTTCGGGTATACCTTTTTTGAAAAGCGTACCAATCGTTCCGCCGACGATTGCCGCCACCATATTAACAATAACTCCGAGCATATTCATCTTCCTTTTTTGATAAGATAATCGACATTTTATCACCACTGTCTGCAAGTGTCAAACCAAATTGGTAAAAATCTTGATTTGTTGCAGCTTTTATGCTAAAATATCAGGTGTAAAAATTTGCGTCAAAGGAGTTAAATTATGTTTAAGTTTGAACCCTATGTCAAATACAAGGTAAACGGTAAGGTCTGCAAGAGCGACGACCTCGAAACCAAGCACTATTCACTCGACCTTGAGGTAAGCGAAAATGCCGTAAAGTGCGTTATCCGTCCGAAGGTAAAAATGGAGATGCTCAAGTTCCGTCTCGATGCTGACAAGAAGCTCGGCAAAAACGAGGTTTTCTTTGCAAACGGCTTCCAGTCATGGACAAAGTGCTACGAGTGCCACGCTGATGATACAATCATCGGTCTCGGTAAAATCACTCAGATCAGCGACTTTACAAAATTCTTTGCAGGTGTACAGGGCGACTACCATTTCACCGAGTACGAAAAGAAGGGTAACTTCCACTCCTATACATATACCTACTTCAGAGACGGTGAGGATCTTGAGCTCTTCGGTTCACGCAGTGAGCGCGAGGGATACACAATCTTTGAAATGGATTGCGACGACAAGCGCTTCAGCATCACAAAGGACATCGAAGGCTGTACTCTTGACAGTGAGACAGTGCTTGTTGACGTTGTCAGCTTCAAGGGTGAGTATGACGAGGTTTTCGACAAGTATTTCGGTTCAATGACTCTCAGAAAGCCGAAGATCAATTATCTTGCAGGCTACACATCATGGTATAACTATTATCAGAAGATCAACGAGGAAATCATTCTCCGTGACCTTGACGGACTCGACAGAGCAAAGGACAGCGTTTCCATCTTCCAGATTGATGACGGTTACGAGACCTTTGTCGGTGACTGGCTTGACCCGAACCCCGCAAAATTCCCCCACGGTATGAAATACATTGCCGACAAGGTGCACGATAAGGGCTACCTTGCAGGTATCTGGATTGCTCCGTTCAGCGTTCAGCGCGTTTCAAGAATTGCTAAAGAGCATCCCGACTGGCTCATCAAGGATAAGAAGGGCAAGCCTCTTCTCGGCTGTCAGGGCTGGGGCGGCGCTTACACACTCGACTTCTACCATCCCGAGGCAAGAGAATACATCAGACATTTCTTTGATGTTATTGTAAACGAATGGGGATTCGATATGGTTAAGCTCGACTTCCTTTATTCTGAGGCAATGTTCCCGAGACACGGCAAGACACGCGGTACAATTATGTGTGAGGCTATGGACTTCCTTCGTGAATGTGTCGGTGAGGAAAAGCTCATCCTCGGCTGCGGTGTGCCTCTCGGACCGTCATTCGGTGTTGTTGATGCCTGCCGTATCGGCTGTGACGTTTCTCCGCACTTCGAATTCAACTTTATCGATAAGCTTCTTCTTAATATGGAAATCGTTAACACAAGACACGCGATGAACAACACATTCCTTCGCCGTCATCTTGACCAGAGAGTTTTCTGTAACGACCCTGACGTTTTCTTCCTTCGTGATAATAATCTTAAGTTCACGCTCGACCAGAAGCTCCTTCTTGCAAAAATCAACAATCTCTTCGGCAGCGTTCTTTTTGTTTCTGACAATGCAGGCGACTATGACGACGAGACTATGGAATATCTCAAGCTCTTCTTCAAGCCCAGCGAAGCAAAAATCCTCTCCGCTGAGTATGTTACACCCGAGGATGTCAAGATCTGTTACATCGAGGACGACAAGAAAAAGACTCTTCGCTTCAACATAAAAACAGGTAAGAGCAATCTTCGTAATCTTTTATAAAAATTTTTAAAAAGTTGTTGACAACGCTTTTGGGCGGTGTTATAATTAGTCAAAACTTTAGGAGATTAAAGCAATGAAGCACATCAATCTTGCAGCTGAATACTTTTACTTTTTCTTTATTAACAAAAGTTAATAGAGATAGTTGGTTTTGCTGTAAAGTTGATTGATAAAGGATTTTTAGTTCCGCAGTAAAATGAACTGCGGAACTTTTTATTTGTTATTGGAGGTTTTATTATGGTAGTAGTAATTAAAAACGGTGTTGATAAGATTCAGCAGGACAGACTTGTTGAATGGCTCAAGTCAATGAACATTGATGTTCACGAGACTGTCGGTGAATTCCAGACAATTCTCGGTCTTATCGGTGACACAAGCCACGTTGATATCGATCTTATCACCGGCCTTGATATTGTTGAACGCGTTACACGAATCAGTGAGCCGTTCAAAAACGCAAACAGAAAATTCCATCCCGATGACACGGTTATCGACATCGGCGGCTTAAAAATAGGCGGAGGAAACTTCCAATACATTGCAGGTCCCTGCTCTGTTGAGTCACCCGATCAGATCTGCTCAATCGCAAAGGATGTAAAGCAGGCAGGCGCTATGCTTCTTCGCGGCGGCGCCTTCAAGCCAAGAACATCTCCCTACGCTTTCCAGGGTATGCGTGCAGAGGGACTCAGACTTCTTGAGGAAGCAAAAAAGCAGACCGGTATGCCGATCGTTACGGAGATTATGGACCTTTCACACCTTGACCTTTTCGAGAATGTTGACGTAATTCAGGTCGGTGCAAGAAATATGCAGAACTTCGAGCTTCTCAAGGAGCTCGGTCACACAGATAAGCCGATTCTTCTCAAACGCGGTCTTTCAAGCACAATGGAAGAGCTTCTGATGAGTGCCGAATACATTATGGCAGGCGGTAACGAAAAGGTTATCCTTTGTGAACGCGGTATCCGTACCTTCGAGAAGTATACAAGAAACACTATGGACGTTTCTGCAATCGCTCTTCTTAAGGAAAAATCACATCTTCCCGTTATTGCTGACCCGAGCCACGCAGCAGGTCTTTCAAGACTTGTTCGTCCGCTTGCACTTTCCGCAGTTGCAGCAGGTGCAGACGGTCTTATGATCGAGGTTCACAACGATCCCGCACACGCACTTTGCGACGGACCTCAGGCTCTTACACCTGACCAGTTCGCACAGGTTGTCAGGGAAGCGGAGGTTGTCCGTAAAGTTTTACACGGCATTGAAACCGAATAAAAATAGTTATATAATATGAAAGGAAATGATAACATGAATATCGGAATAATCGGGCTCGGTCTTATAGGCGGTTCAATGGCAAAGGCAATTAAGGAATCGACGTCGCATAAGGTCTACGGTTATGACATTCTTGAAAGCACTGTACTTGCCGCACAGCTGACAAAATCCGTTGACGGCATACTTGACACAGAGACGCTCAGGGAATGTGACATTGTTATCGTTTCACTTTACCCCCAGGCAACAGTTGATTATGTGGTAAGCAATGCGTCCGTATTCAAAAAGGACTGCGTGGTAATTGATTGCAGCGGTGTAAAGCGAAGCGTTTGCACAAAGCTCGAATCCGTTGCACAAAAAAACGGCTTTACCTTCATCGGAGGTCATCCGATGGCAGGTACACAGTTCTGGGGATTTGACTATTCCCGTTCAAGTCTTTTTAAGGGTGCGTCAATGATTCTCACCCCTCACAGCACAGACATTGCCGTGCTTGAGAAGGTCAAGGAGCTGTTTATTGCAATCGGCTTTGCCGACATCACCTTTACCACACCTGAGGAGCACGACAGAATTATTGCTTACACCTCGCAGCTTGCACACGTTGTTTCAAACGCTTATGTCAAAAGTCCGACAGCACTTGACCGTAAGGGTTTTTCGGCAGGCAGTTATAAGGATATGACAAGAGTTGCGAAGCTCAACGAAAATATGTGGACAGAGCTTTTCCTTGAAAACAGAGATTATCTTGCAGAAGAAATTGATCTGCTGATTAAAAATCTCTCACAATACAAAAATGCTCTTGAAAACAATGATGAGGCTGAATTAAGAAAACTGCTCAAGGATGGCAGAGACACTAAAAAACAGGCGGGATGATTATATGAACATTGTTAAGGTTAACGCTTCAAAAAAATATGATGTTATCATCGGCAGTAAAACGGCATCGCTTCTGCCCGAAAAAATCAACGAACTTTTCGGCAATGTGAAGGTGTGCATTGTTACGGACGACACAGTTGCAGGACTTCACCTTGACAGCCTGAAGAATGAGCTTAACCGCAATCACATCATAAACGAGGCTTTTGTTTTCCCTCACGGTGAAAATTCAAAATGTCCCGAGGTGCTTTTTGAGCTGCTCGAATTCCTTGCAACAAAGCATTTTTCACGCAAGGATGTGATTGTCGCACTCGGCGGAGGTGTTACAGGTGACCTGACCGGTCTTGCTGCCGCACTTTATATGAGAGGTATGCATCTTGTACAAATGCCGACAACACTTCTTGCAATGGTCGATTCTTCCGTCGGGGGTAAGACAGCCGTCAACCTGAAAGCGGGCAAAAATCTTGCAGGTGTGTTCAATCAGCCTGAACTTGTACTTTGTGACACCGATATGCTCTCTACCCTCCCTGCCGAATATTTTGCAGAAGGTATGGCTGAGGTTATCAAGTACGGTGTGATTGCCGACAAGGAGCTTTTTGACGTTGTGAAAAACGGCAGTATTGAAGAAAATCTTGAAGCGATTATCACCCGCTGTGTTGCAATCAAGCGTGATGTTGTGGGTGAAGATGAGTTTGACACAGGTAAAAGACAGCTTCTGAATTTTGGCCACACACTTGCACATTCAATTGAAAAAGAAAGCAACTTCACAATCTCTCACGGCAACGCGGTTGCAATGGGTATGGTTATAATTTCTGAAATTGCGTGGAAAAACGGAATGTCCGTGGAGCGTTGTCAGGACGAAATTGTTGACGCTCTGCTCGAAAACAATCTTCCGATTGCCTGTCCGTACAAAAACAGTGAGCTTTATTATGCGACAGAAAATGACAAAAAGAGTGCTTCGGGCAGAATTTCGATTGTTGTACCCGAAAAAATCGGCTCCTGCAACATTATTGACATACCTCTTGCTGAATTCAGGGAGTTGCTTAAATAATGGACATTAAGATTACACCCTCTGTGCTTTCCGGCACGGCAGAAGCACCTGCTTCAAAGTCCGTTGCACACAGAATGCTCATCTGTGCCGCACTTGCCGGAGGTAAAAGCAGAATTAAAATAAACAAAACCTCCGAGGATATTGAGGCAACAGCAAGCTGTCTTGCCTCACTCGGTGTTAAAATAGAAAAAGACGGAGCAACGTGGACGGTTACCCCGCCCGACGCTTTCCCGAAAGAGGCTACCCTCGACTGCGGTGAAAGCGGCTCAACACTCCGTTTTATGCTGCCCGTTGTTTCCGCTCTCGGAATAACGGCGACCCTGACAGGTCACGGCAGATTACCCGAAAGACCGATTGCACCGCTTCTTGACGAAATGAAAAAACACGGTATCAGCTGCGGTGACGGCTTCCCCATAAAGGTATCGGGCAGACTTACGGGCGGTAAATATAAAATCGCAGGTAACATCAGCTCACAGTTTATAACCGGCTTGCTGCTTGCACTCCCCCTTTGTGACGGTGAAAGTGTGATTGAGGTTATTCCTCCCGTAGAATCGAAGCCTTACATCGACATCACAACATCCGTGCTTGCGGATTTTGGTGTTAAGGTTAAGGAATCAGGAAACATTTACACCGTTTCAGAAGCACTTCCCGTCGGCGGTGCTTTTATCGCAGAGGGTGATTGGTCAAATGCCGCATTCCTGCTTGCACTCGGTGCAAGGGTCAGCGGACTTAATCCCTACTCTGTTCAGGGAGACCGAAAAATCCTCGATGTGCTCACCTCGTTCGGTGCGAAAATCAAAAACGAAAACGGCACTATTCAGGCTGATATATCCGATTTGCATTCAACAGATGTTGACGCATCGGATATCCCCGACCTTGTCCCTGTTATTTCTGCACTTGCTGCCTCGGCGGACGGTGAAACAAAAATATACAATGCGGCACGGCTTCGTCTGAAGGAAAGCGACCGCATCGAAACTACGGTTCAGATGGTCAATTCACTCGGCGGTGAGGCTGCAGCAACGCAGGACGGCCTTATTATAAAAGGAAAGCCTCAGCTTGCAGGCGGTACGGTTGACGGATGCGGTGACCACAGAATTGTTATGTCGGCTGCCGTTATGGCTCCGAAGTGCGAAAATCCCGTTGTCATCACGGGTGCACAGGCGGTTAACAAATCGTATCCCGAATTTTTTAACGAATACACTTCACTCGGAGGTAAGATAAATGTCTTGTAGCTTTGGTGAAAAATTTAAAATAACAATTTTCGGTCAATCCCATTCCGAGGCTATCGGTGTTGTGATTGACGGTGTGCCTGCAGGCATCACGCTTGACAATGAAAGAATTGCAGACTTTATGGCACGTCGCGCTCCGGGTAAGACTGCATACTCCACCAAAAGAAACGAGAGCGACACACCCGAAATTATTTCGGGTATTGTCGACGGAGTAACCTGCGGTACTCCGATTTGTGCGATTATAAAAAACAGCGATCAGCACTCAAAGGATTATTCAAAGCTCAGACTCCTTCCCCGTCCGTCGCATTCCGACTTCCCTGCTTTTTTAAAGCATAACGGCTTCAACGACATCAGAGGCGGCGGAAACTTCTCAGGCAGAATGACGGCACCGATGTGCTTTGCAGGTGCGGTTGCTATGCAGATTCTTGAGGAAAACGGAATAAAAATCGGTGCACATATCGAAAAAATTGCAGGTGTGTGCGACAGTCGTTTTAACCCCGTATATCCCGAGCTTTCGTTGCTTGACGGCAAGGATTTTCCGCTGATTGATGACGGTGCAAAGGGAAAAATGCTTCAGGCAATCGAAGCAGCACGTCTTGACTGCGATTCCGTCGGCGGTGTTATCGAATGTGCCGTAACAGGTCTTCCCGTCGGCGCAGGTGAGCCGATGTTCGACGGTGTTGAAAATGTAATGGCTCGGGCAATGTTTGCAATCCCTGCAATCAAGGGTATCGAATTCGGCAACGGCTTTGACTGTGCTGACCTTAAGGGAAGCGAAAACAATGACGAATTTGTTGTGACAGACGGTAAAATCACAACCAAGACAAATAATCACGGCGGTATACTCGGCGGACTCACATCAGGAATGCCTGTTATTTTCCGCGTTGCGGTAAAGCCGACACCGTCAATCTCAAAGCCGCAGATGACGGTCAATCTTGAAACCAAGACAGCCGAAGAGCTTGTTATCGGCGGCAGGCACGACCCGTGTATTGTTCCGCGTGCCGTTCCCTGTGTTGAGGCTGCAACGGCAATAGCAATTTTGAATCTGATTTAAGGTGTTTTTTATGAATATAAATGATTTGCGTAAAGAAATAGATTCAATCGACAACGAGTTGGTTGAGCTTTTTGAAAAACGTATGCGCACAGCTTCTGCGATTGCAGATTATAAACGCAAAAACGGTCTGCCGATTTCTGACAAGGGCAGAGAGCGTGAGGTTATAAACACGGTTACATCAAAGGTAAGTCCCGAATTCAGCGGATACACAAAGGTGCTTTATCAGACTATCTTTGATGTCAGCTGCTCCTATCAGCGCAGCATAAATTCTAAGGAGTCAAGCCTTATTGATAAAATCAATAAAGTTACGGCAGAAACTCCTAAGGTGCGTCCCGACCGTGCAGTTGTTGCGTGTCAGGGTGTTGAGGGTGCTTATTCTCAGCACGCTTGCGAAAAAATGTTCACTTATCCGAGCATTATGTACTTCAGCGGCTTTGAGGATGTTTTCAAGGCTGTTGACACAGGTCTTTGCCGTTACGGTATACTGCCCGTTGAAAACAGCTCGGCAGGTTCTGTAAATCAGGTTTATGACCTTATGTCAAAATACAACTTCTACATCACCCAGAGTCTTAAGCTTTGCATTGAGCACAAGCTTCTTGCAAACAGCGGTGCAAGCATCAGCTCGATAAAAGAGATTTATTCTCACGAGCAGGCGCTTAACCAGTGCTCTGCATTCATACGCGAGCTCGGTGTTAAAGCTCACGTGTGCAAAAACACCGCCGAGGCTGCAAAAATTGTTGCAGAGTCAGGCAGAACAGATATAGCTGCGATAGGCTCAAAGGACTGCACCGATCTTTACGGCTTGCGTGTGCTTTCGGGCAACATTCAGAACACGCAGAATAACTACACAAGATTTATCTGTATTGCTAAAAATCCCGAGATTTACCCCGGTGCAAAAAAGACCAGCCTTATGCTCACTGTTCAGCATAAGCCGGGTTCACTTTATAATATCATCGCACGCTTTGCCGCACTCGGTCTTAACCTTACTAAGCTTGAAAGCCGACCGATTACAGGCAGTGACTTTGAATTCAGATTCTATTTTGATATCGAGGCTTCCGTTTACTCTGACGAATTAAAGGAGATTATTGCGGAGCTTGAAAACGACTGCGAGGAGTTCACCTATCTCGGCAGTTACACGGAGGATTAACAATGTACGGTTTACTCGGAAGGAAGCTTTCGCACAGTCTTTCCCCGCAGATTCACGCACTTTTCGGTGATTATCCCTACGAGCTTTTTTGCCGTGAGCCCGAAGAGCTTGACGCTTTTTTTGCGGACACAAGTCTGAAAGCCTTCAATGTTACAATTCCATATAAGGTTGATGCTTACAGGCATTGCGACATCCTTTCCGACACGGCAAAAAAAATCGGCAGTGTAAACACGGTTGTCCGCCGTGCTGACGGTACGCTTTACGGCGACAATACCGACTATTTCGGCTTTGACTATATGTCAAAAAGCAGCGGTGCCGATTACCGTGGCAAAAAGGTGCTCGTCCTCGGCAGCGGCGGTGCAAGTCTTACGGTTTGCGAGGTTGCAAAGGATTGCGGTGCAAGGGAGGTTATAGTTGTCAGCCGAAGCGGTGAAAACAACTACGACAACATCTCAAAGCACTTTGATGCGGACATCATTGTCAACACCACCCCTGTCGGAATGTATCCGAATAACGGTGAAAGACTTGTTGACCTTTCCGCCTTCAATCATCTTGAATGTGCGCTCGACCTGATTTATAACCCTTGTCGGACACGATTTCTGCTTGATGCACAAGAGCTTGGTATTCCCTGTGCAAACGGTCTGACCATGCTTGTGGCACAGGCTCTGCGTTCAGCCGAGCAGTTCATTGACTGCAACTTTGACGACGGAACAATCGAGCGGGTTTATAACACCATACTCAACGAGCAGAAAAACATTGTGCTTATCGGTATGCCCGGCTGCGGTAAATCGACTGTCGGCAAGCTCCTTGAGGAAAAGCTCGGCAGAGAGCTTCTTGATACAGACAGTGAAATTGTAAAGGCTGACGGACGCACAATTCCCGAAATTTTCAGCACCGAGGGTGAACCGTTTTTCCGCTCACTTGAAACCGAGGCGTGTAAAAGCACGGGCAAATGTCTTGCAAAAATTATTGCAACAGGCGGCGGTGCTGTGATGAAAAAAGAAAACCGTGACGCATTAAGACAAAACGGCACGGTAATATATCTAAAAAAAGACCTGTCTCTTCTTGCTCTTGACGGCAGACCGCTTTCCAAGGATGAGGATGCCGTGAAAAAGATTTACGAGGCAAGAAAAGATACTTATGAAGCATTTGCAGATTTCACGGTTGAGGTAAGTCCCGATGCCGCAATCACTGCAGAAAGGGTGATAAAATGCATATTTTAGTAATCAACGGACCGAACATCAATATGCTCGGTATAAGAGAGCCTGATATCTACGGCAAGAGCACTTACGCTGACCTTTGCGATGTGATTAAAAATAAAGCTGACGAAATGAACATAACAGTTGAGCTTTTTCAGTCAAATCACGAGGGCTCGATTGTTGACAAGATCCAGGAAGCACTCGGCAAGGCTGACGGCATTGTTATCAACCCTGCGGCATACACTCACACAAGCGTAGCCATTCTTGATGCGCTGAAGGCTGTGCAGATACCCACCTGCGAGGTGCATATTTCAGATGTTAATACCCGCGAGGATTTCCGCAAGATTTCCTATGTCGGAATGTATGCAGAAAAAACCATTGCAGGCTACGGCTTCGACGGTTACATTATGGCTATGGAATATCTGAAAGAAAAATACGGTAAATAAGCAACAGGGTCTTTGCAGTGAACCCTAAAGTTTAGACAAAACAAAACCTTAAATTTACATTGAATGAGTTCGGTATTGTACCGGACTCATTACTTTTAACTTTATAGAAATTCTACCATTGTTGTAATAATGAACATAACGCTTCAAATCATCAATGAAAGCATTAACACTTTCAATTTTTCGCCATAAAAATATGCACTCCAAAAGTGTCTAACTTTTGGAGTGCATTCCGGAAATACCTGGTTAAAACTGTCTTGTAAAAGTCGGCAACAAGTACCACTATCGACATAGCAGAAATATCACTTAATACTCGTACATTGTTGTCAAGCCAAAAAGTCCTCGGAAGAAACCACCGATTTTATCAAAGAAACCAGCTTTTGAACGTAACTCAACACTATCTGTGTTGACAGAACAATTACTCTCATTTGTCGAAATCATTCTCGCAATTCACGCACCCCGTCGGAGCTGAATAGAACCAATGACAACAAGAGGGATTTTTTATAAGCTTATCTTACGCTGTCAACAAGTGAAACAAACTCGCCTGCAACAGTTGATGCTGTATGCTCACCGAAGGAGATAAGGCACCATGTATCTGTATCGTACTCGTCGTTCTCTTCAGAATACTTCATACCTGCCATTACGAACTCAGGATCGGGCTCGATGTAACCGATAGCGTCGTTCATAAGATCAAAGATGATTACATCCTCACCGAACATATCACGGTATGAATCGTACTGGAAGCCTTCAAGTCCGTCACCGCCGTTGAGGATTTCACCGTAGTGCTCACCGGGTGAAACAAGTACCTTGAGTGAATCGCCGATTTCCATGTAAGCGCACTCTGTTACTTCGTAATACTTACCTGTTGTGTTGTCGTAAAGGAAGAAGTAGTCTGTGATACCAACCTTACCGATAATGTCAAGAAGAACATTTGAAACCTCGATAACGTACTGCTTGTTCTTGATGTTGAGAAGCGGTTTAACCTCTTCCTCTTCAACAGGAACCCAGCCCTCGTACCATACTGTGTAGTTCTCCTGACCCTCGTACTCTGCTACGCCGAGGTAGTCACCGTACATAAAGTTGAGAGCCTTACACTCTTCTTCTGTCTTTGTCATACCAAGAAGCATATAGCCGATTTCGTAACCGTAGCGAACAGCTTCCTCATATCTTGAAAGGTCAAGTCCGTCGTTAGAATAGTGACGGTCATAAGTAATTGTACCAACTGCACCCTGAATGAAGATGAAGTTGTAGCCTGCATCGTTAAGTACCATTTCTGTGTACGGGATAAAGTCTGCAGAAATTACTGTGTGGCCGAAGCCTGAGTTTTCGGGATGAACGCCGAATGTTGTGATGATTGTGGGAGTTGCACCCTTCTGGTCAGGTGTGAACTCAAGACGGTACATATTGCCGTCGTAGTTGTACGGAGCTGTTCTGTCGCGAAGGTAATCGTCACCGATATCCATCTTAGCAAGCTCAAGCTTACCTGCCTTCATATCTGCGTAAGCATCCTTGATTGACTTTGCAGTCTGATCAATGATTGTGTTGAGGAACTTACGGTCAACACCGCTCTTGAGGTCTGAAAGACCGAGAACACCGAGTGTAAGGTTGCTGAGAACATTGCCTACTGTATTGTCCCATACGCCCTGAAGGTCGATACCTGAGTGTGTATGAGTAACACCAACGTTAATGCTTACGATGTCGTTAGCTTCTGCAAAATCTGCAACAGCTTCACGGATAAGTCTTACGTCTGCGTTTGCAATACCGATAGCGTCAAGAACACAGAAAACAACGTTACCTCTGCCTGAGCCGTCGTTCATAATAATTGTACGAACCCAGAGACCGTCAAATGTCTCTGTTGTTTCTGCCATAAGGCCGTAACCACCCATTGTGTAGGGAACCTCGCCGAAATCGTCGGGAAGGATTGATTCCTGAGCGTAGCCGAGATGCCACTTTGCACCCGCTGCAGGCTCGTCAAGGAATTCTTCCATACCCGGAAGGAAGTTGCCGTACTCGTCAAGGTTGAAATCCTTGTAAGAATTCAACGCAGGAGTTGCGGGAATTACAAGGTTAAGTGCCTTACCGATTACTGTGATAAGCACGTTTGAAAGTGTGTTAACAATCTTTGCAAGGAAGTTCATAAAGAGAACCTTGAAGCTTGTTGATGAAAGTGACTCGAAGGACTCGCCGAGGTCTGCAGCTACATCTCCGAGACCGCTCAGATCAACATTTGCAAAAATGTCTTCCAAACCGCCTGTGGTTGAGTCTTCAACAATGACTGTATCATCGGCAGGAGCTTCTGCAAAAGCTGTAACTCCGACAGGAATCATAAGGCTTAAGCAAAGGATAACCGAGATAACAGAAAGAAGTACTTTTTTCATAATTTTATCTCCTTTCAATCGGTGCATGTACACACGCATCCATATTAAAGTAATTATATCACAAAATTACAATTTTACAATATAAAAACAGAGACTTCTTTTTTGTGTAAAATCACGAAAAAGAAGTCTTGGCTATTTTATTTACCTATAAGCATCTGTATTGCATTCAGTAGAATGTATACACCCGTTGCGCATCTTACCCTGCACATCAGGAAGAATATTTTCCAATGAATCGGGAAAAAGCCGAATTCAAGATTTTTGTACGCCCTTACGTACGGCTCGGATTCAAGAATGCTTTTAAGATTCTTAATCCTTACCGAATGAGAGCTTTTATTACACAGCTCGTTAAGTCCGAGCCCTATCATACTAAGACAGATTCGGTTATCAAGTGCCGTACGGAAGTCTGCACCGAGACTGTTTTCTTCAATATAAGTGCGTATTCTTGAATAAAGCTCCGACCACTGTACAAAAAGCTGTGACTTGTAGCTTCTTGTGAGTGAGGACTCGTTATCCTTACGATAGTGATTGAACGGCTTATCGATAAATGCACTGCTCTTCACAAATCCGAAGTAGTGCATATTGAAAAGCAAATCCTCCGTGCCGATAATTTTTGTATCAACAAAGCTGAGCTTGTTTTCTTTTATAATATCCGTGCGGTATAGCTTACCCCACGCAGTAACGAGGGCATCCGTGTCTTCGGGATGTGAAAGCTCCGCGCCCGAAAGTCCTGTAAGTCTGCGGTGAATGTCACGCGATTCCGCCTCGCCGAAAATTCTGTCACCGTCAAAAATCTTCTTTTCAACCGACTTGTCTGCAAACTCACGGGTGTATCCCCACATCACAGCATCACAGCTGTTTTTCTGCATAACAGACACGGCTTCCTCAATCGCCTGTGTGTCAAGCCAATCGTCAGCGTCAACAAAAACGGTGTACTCCCCCGTTGCGTGGGATATTCCCGTATTTCTTGCGCCCGAAAGGCCTTGATTGGTCTGATTTATAATTTTAATTCTGCTGTCCTTTTGTGCATAGCCTTCAAGGATATCGGCAGAGTTATCGAGTGAACCGTCGTTAACGCAGATTATTTCAAGGTCTGCGTAGGTCTGCCCGATTACGGAATCAACGCATTTCGGCAGGTATTTTTCAACATTATAAACGGGAATAATAACACTTACCGTATTCATACGCCTGACCTCCGCAATTTATTTTTTCTTAAAAATCAACAATTTGCTGAAAACATAGTTAAGCAGCACAACTATGACCGCAAGTATGCCCTTGATAATGATTTCACCGCCGACAGGTCCGATTGTGAGGGGTACATCAAGATGAAGCCACTTTATCATAACAAGAAGCCCCAGCTCCTCAATACCGAGCGTCAGCACTCTTGCACCTGCAAAAGACGGAATTTCTTTTATGATTACATCAGGCTTCCAGCTTTTGCTTTCAAACACAAAAAGCTTGTTGGTAACGTAAGCAAAAACAACTGCCGCCACCCACGCAATAATGTTTGAAATCATAATATCAACAAATTTGTTAAAAAACGCAAGTGTCACAAGGTTCACAACCGTTGTCAGCACACCGAAAAGCAGGTAGAAAAACACCTCTCGGGAGATAACCTTACGGATGATATCCATCAATTTTTCATTTTTTATAAACTTCGCACAGATTGTGTGAATCTTTTCAAAAAGCTTGTCCATAAACATATTCCTTCAAAATAAATACTGCACTAATTATAATATCCATCGACAGTTGTGTCAAGCAAATAAAGGCTTGCATTTTTTCCGCAGTATGATAAAATATTATATTGGATTTGTATAAAGGAGGCGAAACTATGTCCGAAAGAGTTGAAAGAGCTGTTGAGCTATTTAAAAGCGGATTCAACTGCTCACAGTCTGTTTTTGCAGCCTTTGCAGGTGAATTCGGTATGGACGAGGAGACTGCACTCAAGGTTTCTGCAGGTCTCGGCGGAGGTGTCGGCAGATCAAGAGAGGTCTGCGGTGCTGTCAGCGCAGCGGCAATGCTTGTAGGCTTTAAATACGGCGCAACTGACGGTGACGATGCCGAAGCAAAGCAGCGTTGCTATCAGGTTGTTCAGCAGATAATTGCTGAGTTCAGGCAAGACAATCCGTCAATCGTCTGCCGCGAGCTTCTTGAACTTAACGAGGGTGCGCATACCGACCCGAAGCCCGAGGCAAGAACACAGCAGTATTATCAGAAAAGGCCTTGCGTTCAGCTTGTTGAAGATGCTGCAAGGGCAGTAGAAAAAATATTATTTTAATTTTAAGGAGATGTAACTATGGGTTGCACAGGAGATTGCTCAAGCTGTTCATCAAGCTGCAGCGAAAAGAAGGATTTGCACGTACCGTGTAATGAATACAGTAAGGTAAAAAAGGTTATCGGTGTCGTAAGCGGTAAGGGTGGCGTAGGTAAGTCACTTGTTACCTCTATGCTCACAACAGCAATGCAGGTTAAGGGTAACGCTTGCGGTATCCTTGACGCTGATATCACAGGCCCGTCAATTCCGAAGGCTTTCGGCGCCAAGGGACCTGCTATGCAGAATGAAATGGGTCTGCTTCCCGCTCAGACAAAGACAGGCATCAAGCTTATGTCCATAAACCTTCTTCTTGAAAAAGAGGACCAGCCCGTTATCTGGAGAGGCCCTGTTATTTCAGGCGTTATCCAGCAGTTCTGGCAGGAGGTTTTCTGGGGTGATGTAGACTATATGTTTGTCGATATGCCTCCGGGAACAGGCGACGTTGCTCTCACAGTGTTCCAGTCACTCCCCGTTGACGGTATCGTTATTGTTACAACTCCGCAGGATCTTGTTACAATGATCGTTAAGAAGGCTGTCAATATGGCAAATATGATGAACGTGCCGATTCTCGGTATTGTTGAGAATATGAGCTACCTCGAGTGTCCCGATTGCGGCAAGAAGATTTCCGTATTCGGTGAGAGTAAAATTGACGAGGTTGCAAAGGAAATGAACATCCCTGTTCTTGCAAAGCTTCCCATCAGAAGCGAATTTGCAGGTCTTGTTGACAAGGGTGCAGTTGAGCTTGCAGAAATCAGTGAGCTTTACGACGCTGCAGACAAGATAAAGGAACTGCTTAACTAACTTTCGGGAGTGTTCGGAATGACAGAAATTTTCTCAAAAATCACGGCATTGCTTATGTCGGTTGTTACTGCGATTTCTCTTTTACCCGTTAACCTTGTAAAGACTGTCACAAGTGACAGCGGTCTGATTGAAAAAATCGCTTTTTCAGCTTACAACAAAGAGGCTGAAAAATTCTGCGAAAATCCCGACACGGATTCGGATTTTGTTCCTCAGGGTCTTGCTTACAGCGATTATCTTGACAAGCTGCTCATCTGCGGTTATATGAACACACAGGGCAACTCAAGAATTTATGTTGTTGACCCCGAAAGCGGCGAAACCGAAAAGTATGTTTCACTTATCGAGGTTGACGGTGACGATTACACAGGTCACTGCGGCGGCATCGCAACCTTCGAGAAGAATGCCTGGGTTGTTTCGGGCAAGTATGCACGCAGAATTTCACTTGACACCCTCAAGGATGCAGAAAACGAAGCAGCTGTTCAGTTTATCGATCAGTTCAACACAGGAACAAGAGCCTCCTATGCGAACTGTTCAAACGGTATCCTCTGGGTTGGTGAATACCATAAGGACGGTGACGACTACGTAACCGAGGACAGTCACCACCTTACCTCACCCAACGGTGAGACGATGTCAGCATGGACTTGCGGTTATGTGCTCGACAGTGCAAATCCGCAGGGCTTTACCTACAACGGAAAGTCAAAGGAAATTGTTGCACCCGATTTCATTCTTGAAACAGAATCAATGTGTCAGGGCTTTACACAGCTTGCCGACGGCAGGTTTGTGACAAGCATTTCGGGTAAAATCATAAAATCCGAGCTCAATTTCTACAAAAACGTTCTTGACGGTGAGGCAGACGGCACGGTTGATGTTGCAGGAAAAGATGTTGACATTTATTTCCTCGATTCAACGGCAATGGTCGATTCACTTAAGGCTCTCCCCCGATCCGAGGGTGTTGATATGTACGACGGCAAGCTCCTTGTTCTGTACGAATCAGGATGCAGAAAAATGCTTGCGGCACAGATCGTAAGAACAGACTACGTATGGAGCGTTAACGTTTAACAAGCAAGCAGACAGCACGGCAGAACCGTGCTGTTTTTTATTGCAAAAAGATCTGATGTGTGATAAAATACCGACTTGTAAAAACAAACGAAAGGATGTTTATAAATGAAAAAGACAATAAGTACAATTTCAGCTTTTCTTCTTGCATTCATTTTTGTGTTCTCATTCGCATCCTGTGCAGAGAAGACAGCTGAAGCCGACATCTGGACAGACGCAATCTACCTTGAGGACAAAGAATTCGGAAACGGAGCCAAAACCGTACAGGTTAAGGTTGTTGCGGAAGAAAAATCTGTCACCTTTACATTACACACCGACAAAGATAACCTCGGTGATGCACTGATTGAGCACAATCTTATAACAGGAGAAGACGGACCTTACGGCCTTTACATCAAGACCGTTAACGGAATTCTTGCGGATTATGATGTCAACCAGACATACTGGGCACTTAACAAAAACGGTGAAGCTTCAATGACGGGTGTTGACGGCACACCGATTGCCGACGGCGAACACTACGAGCTTGTTTGTACAAATGGCTAATCGTAAAAACTGACTTTGATTAAAAGAAAGGGAAGGCTATGTTGATTATCGCTTCGCAGATTATAGGGTTTGCCGCGGTCGGGCTCTATCTTCTGAGCTATCAGCTGAAAAAAAGAAAACAGATAGTCTGGATAACCTGCGTTTCCAACGCGCTTTATGTTTTGCAGTATCTGTTGCTCGGTGCCTTCTCCGGAGCGGTTATGGACATTATGTCAACTGTGTCCTCTTTTTTAGCCGCCAAGAAAAACGATGCGCCGTTCAAGCGTTATTCCCGTGCCCTTGTATGGTCAAATATGATTATCATTGCAGCAGTCGGTCTTATTTCCGCTTATGTTCAGGGCGAATGGATTGAGCTTCTGCCTATAGCGGGGGCACTTTTCCAGACAGGCGGGCTCTGGTGCGACAACGAACAGACTATCCGCAAATTCGGGCTTTGCAGTGCACCCTTCTGGCTGGTATATAATTTCATTTCCCGGGCATACGGCCCCGCCCTCGGCTCACTGATTGCGATTATATCTATAATAGTTGCAATGATTCGCTATCGAAAAAAAGCATAAAAACAAAATTTCCTCTGTTGTGATAACAGAGGAATTTTCTTTTACAGGTATAAATGACAATGCGAATTTGCTGTTTAGTATTGCAAAGTAATATTCCCCCACCCGTAAGAGCGGATTCAAATAAAAATCATCTTATATCATTGATAAATTAATTGCACTCAAAATCTGTAACCTTAGTTTTGGATAAAGGGCTGTCAGAAATAAACAAAAAATCCGAACGTCTTACCAATCGGTAAAATGTTCGGATTTTTTGCTGGCTGTTCCGAACCATTTAGATGCCACTATTATTTTTTGGATTTCATTCTTTTAAGAACAACAAACCAAAGAAAAATTGAAACAAAAATTAAAACAGTAGCGATTATTGAAATTGCAATATGTACGTCAATAAATAATATTATATTTTTCTGTTTTTAATTGCAGAAAAATCAGGTTCGCCAAAAAGTTGAGCATATTCATCGCAAAGATTACATGCAAATGAAGAAAAGGTTTCAAATCCTAAATCTTTATAAAATTCAAGGTCTGCTTTAATTTGCTCATTATTTGGAGTAAACGGAACAAGCTTATTGCCTGCACGGCGGTAGTAAATTGAGTTATCGTACCAATATTCAAGAATTTTTGAATTTTTCGTGCCGAAAAAGTTTATTATTTTTTTAACGAGTTCTAAGTATTCACCTTCAAAAGCAAATGTTTCAGGTTTTATATAGCGTTCAAATGGTGCATATTCAAGAAATACACCATTTTTCGGTGAAATATCTTCTGGGATGGCAACACCTTCGTAATAGGCAAGATAACATATTTTCGCATCGGGGATTTCTTTTTGCAATTCAGTAACAATTTCGTTCATAAGGTTAAGCTGATGGTGTGCAAACGAATGCTTCTTGCATTCGTCACAGTTACATGCGAGGTGCATCGCGTCATCTAACCAAAAATAATATTCATTGCAACTTCCGTACAACTCTTTAGCTAACTTTATAGCATTTATACATATGATTTTGCGTGCTTGTGGATTAGAAAAACAAAAATTGCCATGAGTTGTTCTTTTACCGGTGGTATCTTGGCGGAAGTATTCGGGATGCTCTGAAAACAATTCTCTCGGCAGTAGATAACTGAGAGCGTGAAACTCATAACCTATTTCTATACCACTGTTTGTGAGCTTGTCAATTTGGGCACGGAAATTTTCATCTTTAAGAGTTTTAAGTAATTCTTGCAATGTTTCATGTGCGTTCATGCCGCCAATAGGATGTATGCTGACCCTGTCGAGCTTGAGTTCTTTTGCAAGAGCTATCCAGCGATCGGTAAGTTCATGAGGATGAATAATTAATTCCATTTTATTTTTTGCATTTCTCATATTAAAACTCCTTATACTTAAAAGGATTGCGTAAAATGAGGTACAGGCCATATATTATGAGAGCAAGAGCACTTAATAATAAAACTGGCACAAGGGATATAAGAAAGTATACCGACATATACACATATAACTGCTTCTTTTTTATTTTTAATTAAATGTTGATGCAGTTTCACAATTCTTGCTACAAAAGCGATAGATTTATCTATAAGCAAGTTTTCTTTCATTAAATACACCGCCTTTTTCAATATTATAGCAGAAACTTTAGGTTAAATCAATTATTCATTATTCATCAGCGAAGCGCCTTCATCATTCACTATTCATTGAAAATCCTGTCGAATGAATAATGAATATTGAATAATGAAAAATGAATAATACAAAACGAAAATCCTGCCGACAAGAATCGACAGGATTTTCGTTTTGGCTGTTACGAACTATTTAGATGCCAAGTTAAAGTTGGTCTTTTGCAAGGTCAATAAGCCGTAAGAGTTCATTTTGTTTTTCTCGAAGTTTGGGTATCAACTCTAAACCTCGTTTGTTCTTTTTTAGAAAAGTATAGAGGTCAAAGTATCTGTACCAAAGTCCGTATAAAAACCGTATTTCTTCTTGTAATTCTTCTTTGTTCATATTACTGCCACCTTTCTTTTTTGGTAACAGCAATTATATCCGAAAAGTTTTAAAAGTCCAGATCTATTTTCTGATTTCTAACAAGAGTTATAAAATCAAAAATTACCACCTCACGCGTATGTGCAGTTCATATTGCATTGTTCGATCGAAGAGCTTTTTTGAAAACTTTTTCTTTTCGAAGCAGATATCATACGATAAGCCATCATTGTCAAACTTTTTTGATACACAATTAATAATATCTTGTGAATCTGCTGCATCAAGCCAACTATCCTTTTGGTCAGTGGTGGATTCTTTACCAAAAATCTCAAACTTATCATACTTATCATACGGCAACACGGCTTTATCTTTCCAGGATTCCCAGGAAGATAGGTATTTAAAAGTCACTCGTATTTTGTTGCTACACACATCGCTCCATTCACGAACTATATAAGGATAGAAAGAACACTCGCGTTTACCCTCATTGGCAGCATTTCTACAAAACAGTTTGGTTTGCTGATATATATAATCACAAACTCTTTCTATATACCTATCTCTACTTTCCATAAAATGTTTTTGTTTTTCTGTTTGGATATTAGATTGGTAGGTACCAGAATTGCTTGTGCGCTGTTTTAATTCATCAGAGAAATTCATACTATTAGACCTCCTAAAAAGTGAAGAAGCCTTGCGAATGCAAGGCTTCTTTTGTTACCCGGCATCTTTTTAGACCGGAATACTTGGTGGGAGACTAATACTTATATCCGAACATTTTATTATTTCTACAGGGACGGTGTCTGCACCGTCCCTGTAATTGAATACAATCAAAAGTTTATCGTCATAAACTATAACTGAATTTATAAAAATGTCTATCAAACGCTTTCTTCCTGAAAGACTCTCTATATTGAGGTTTCTGAGGTCATTAAACCAACGGATGATATCTTCTTTTGAAAGTGTCGGTTTGCTGAGTTCTTCTTTAGCAATAAGAATTTCTGTTTCATTCCTCTCAGCTTCAAGTTGTTGCAATCTTTCTTTAGTTGAAGAAGTATACAGACCGTCTTCAATCGCAGCAACAAGATTATTTATCTTCTTGACAATTTCTTTCAATTGGGCTTTGAGTGTTGGCAATACAACATTTTCAGTTTTCTGTTCTTTAAGAATATAGTCTGCTCTATTACCTATCACCTCATCACTCAAGAGAAAATTCTTAATCTTTTCAATTACTAAATCCTCAAGCTCTTCTTTCTTGAGTCCTTTCCTCTTTGTACAGCCTTTCTTACGCTTTGCGTTGATGCATTTATAATAGCGGTACTTGTTGCCGTTACGGCTTGTCCCTATTTCTCCTACCCACAGAGAGCCACAGTCATTACAAATAAGTTTTGTTGTAAGCAGGTAGTCATCACTTGCTTTATGTCTTGCTGTTGCTTTTTTATTTCGGGCAAAAGTCTTCTGAACTTCATTGAATAACTCTTCGGGAACAATTTGAGGTATTTCTCCTTTATTCACAACATCACCGTATCTGTACTCACCTAAATACTTCCTGTTTTTAAGCAGATTAGTCATTGTTGTTATTGACATTTTCGTTCCGAGAGTGTTTCTCATTCCTTTGTTGTTTAAAATCTGCACAATTTCTTTGATGGTGTTTCCTTCGCGATATAACTTAAAAGCTTCAACAACAAACGGTGCCGTTTCAGGGTCTACAACATATTTTCTGTTTGCATCAATCTTGTAACCGATAGTCAGCGTTCCGCCGTTAAACTTACTCTTAAGTGCATTTTCATGATGACCTCTTTTAACTTTCTGAGCAAGTTCTTTGGAATAATACTCAGCCATACCCACAAGCACCGACTCCAAAATAACACCGTTGGGTTCATCTGAAATATATTCGGTCGCAGAAAGAACTCTAACCCCATTATTGCTCAGTATGGCTTTGTATATTGCACTATCATATCTGTCACGAGAAAATCTGTCGAGCTTCCACACAATAACATAGTCGAAGTTTTTACTTGAACTATCTCTAATCATTCTTTGAAAATCAGGTCGATTGTCTGTTCGTGCTGAACGTGCCCTATCAATATATGTACCTACAATATTGAGGTTGTTCTTATCAGCATAAGCTTTACACTCACGCAGCTGACCTTCGATTGATTCTTCACGCTGAGAACTGCTCGAATATCTTGCATATATGACTGCATTCATTTTCATTCCTCCATTCTGGATTTAATATAGCGCGCAAAAACGCGTTTGTAAAGGCCATAAGCTTTACTTTTTTAAGATAATAATTTAAGAGTGTTTTCATTTTCTGAATTCCTTTCTTGTTTTTCATAATAAGCGAGAATTTCCGGCAAGAAGTATCTCGCCAATTCTTCATATGCACTTTTCGGAATGTTTTCCGTTCCTTCCTTAATTTCAACTTTCATAACCTCCCCAACCTTTCCTTTCGTTGGGTTCTTTGACATTAACACACCTCCTTTCGTAGGATTTTCTTTTTAATTTGCTAACAGATAATTTGAAACAGTCACATCGACGCGCCAATGCGAAAGATGAAAAATTGAAACGGCCATCAAAGCCGTTTTGTCATAAACCAACGGCAAGCCTTTCTTTTTGGCGAGCTCTTTATTCTTACCGCGGATGTGATATTGTCCACGGATTTCATTCTTATCAAACGGTTTTGGCTTCTTTGTTTGCTTGTCGATGTTTTTTAACTT
>JAFWZR010000031.1 GCA_017522225.1 Clostridia bacterium
AGCAGCAGATGTGATTGTGATACCACGCTCCTGCTCCTGAGCCATCCAGTCCATTGTAGCTGCACCGTCGTGTGTCTCACCAATCTTGTGGTTAACACCGGTGTAGAAAAGGATACGCTCAGTTGTTGTTGTTTTACCGGCATCGATGTGAGCCATGATACCAATGTTTCTGGTTAATTCAAGTGGCACTTGTCTTCCCATATTAACCTCCGTAAATTAAAACACTTAATAAACACCTGATAAACAGGAAGATTACCATCTGAAGTGTGCAAAAGCCTTGTTTGCTTCTGCCATTCTGTGAGTATCTTCACGCTTCTTGAATGCTGCACCTGTTTCGTTAACAGCATCCATGATTTCGTTTGCAAGACGCTCTTTCATTGTTCTCTCTGAACGAAGACGTGAGTAAGATGTAATCCATCTAAGACCGAGAGTCTGACGTCTTTCGGGACGTACTTCCATGGGTACCTGGTAAGTAGCACCACCTACACGGCGAGCCTTAACCTCAAGTACGGGCATTACGTTCTCCATTGCAGCCTCGAAAACCTCAACGGGGTCCTTAGCTGTCTTTTCCTTGATGATGTCGAAAGCGTCGTAAACAATCTTCTGTGCGACACCCTTCTTACCATCATACATAACATTGTTGATAAGTCTTGTTACCAACTTTGAATTGTAAAGCGGATCTGGCAAAACATCACGTTTTGCAATCTGGCCTCTTCTTGGCACTTCGCTTCCCTCCTTCATATTAATGATATCATAGGTACTCAAGTGACAAAACCCTGTGGCGCCAATGGAGAAGCACATACATAATATATATACACTCTCACATTGTTACGCAGCGTACCTTACCCTGCGCAGCCTGCAAGAAGATTCTGTCTTTTAAAAAACGTTCCTTTAAAGCAGGAATTACTTTTTAGCAGCCTTAGGACGCTTTGCACCGTACTTTGAACGTGACTGCATTCTTCCGTTAACACCCTGAGTATCGAGTGTACCACGGATGATATGGTAACGTACACCGGGAAGGTCCTTAACACGACCACCACGAATAAGAACAACGCTGTGCTCCTGCAAGTTGTGACCAACACCCGGAATGTATGAAGTAACTTCGATACCGTTTGTAAGACGAACTCTGGCGATCTTACGAAGAGCTGAGTTAGGCTTCTTAGGTGTAGCTGTCTTAACTGCTGTGCAAACGCCACGCTTCTGGGGAGAATTCTGATCTGTAACAACATTCTTCTTAGAATTCAAGCCTTTGAGAAGAGCGGGAGCTGTTGACTTCTTTTCGATAGTCTGTCTGCCGTTTCTGACTAACTGGTTAAAGGTAGGCAAATACTACATCTCCTTTCATAGATTTTTGATGATTGCTTAATATGTTTCCGGCGAAATCCGCTTGAACCCATATTAAAGCATTTTATATCATGCTGAAGTATAATAGCACTTTGCACATTTATTGTCAAGCATTTTGTTCAAATAAGCTAAAAAAAGATTACTTTTCGTCTTATATTACAAATTATTGTTCCCCGACTCTCGAAATATACCAAAAATAGCATATATTTTATGTGAAATTAGCATATTGAATATCGGTTTTACATCATTTAAAATAGACTTACAAAGCTTTTTCAGGAGGTATTTATAATGAAAAAGGTATTATCCGTATTTCTTGCACTGCTAATACTTATGCAGCTCGGCATCACTTCGTTTGCAGGCTTCAACGCTCCCCGTCTCTCCCGCGAGGAGTGGAACGCGCTCTACAATTCACTCTGTGACGAGAACGAGCTTCCGATGCTCTGCGTCGGTGCGGACGAAACTGAGGTAAGCCTTGTATGGCACTGTGACAAAACAACTGCATCGCCTGAAGTCCGTCTTGCAAAAAACGAGCTTATGGTAAATGCAGAAACATTCAAAGGCAAGACAACCGAGGCTGAAAACGATTATCAGCTTGTATGCCGTGTCAGTGTTACGGGGCTTGAGGAAAACACCACATACTATTACCAGTGGAATACAGGTAACGGTTGGAGTAAGCCCTGCAAGTACGAAACAAAATCCTTTACATCACACAAGGCACTTGTTATCGGTGACATTCAGATAGGCGGCCAGAGTGAGGACGCACAGGTGCAGTCCGATATCGGCTTCAACTGGAACAATGTTCTCGCCGAGGCACTTGCAAAGAACCCCGACATAAGCTACCTTGTCTCCCCCGGTGACAACACATCAACAGGCAAGACCGCCGACGAATGGCAGACACTTCTTATGCCCGAAGCAGTACGCAGTCTTCCGATGGCACTCGCAATCGGTAACCACGACAAAAAGGGTATGACATACAATTACTACACCAATATGCCCAACGAGTATTTCGGTAAATACTTTGAGGGACTTGACCGTGATTTCTGGTTCCGTCACGGCGATGTGCTTTATCTTTTCTTTGATGCAACATCTGCTGACGCTGCCGACCATATGGCAATGGCTAAGGAAGCGGTTGAGCTTAACAAGGATGCAAAATGGCGTATAGGCGTTATGCATCAGGCACTTTTCGGACCCGGCTACAGCGGACTTGATCCCGAAACCCAGATTCTTCTTAACGCTGTATTCTCACCTATCTATGATACATTTGACCTTGACCTTGTTCTTACAGGTCACAGCCACCTTCAGGGACGCTCACATTTCATCACGGAGAGCATGGTTGTAGGTAAGGCTGAAAGCGGTAAGACATATAAGGATCCGAACGGCATTATTTATCTTAACACAAATGCAGTGTGCGACCACGGCAGCTTCAGCGGAAGCTTCCCGTTCATCGCTTACGAATTCAGCGAAAATGACGTTACAACCTACACCACGCTCGAATTCGAAGGCGACACAATGAAGATTGAAACACGTCGCGGTGACAACAGCGACCTTCTCGACAGCCTTACAATCGAGAAAACAAAGCAGCAAAAGGATGATATGCTCCTCAAAAAATTCCAGAGATTCCTCTATAAGGTTGTAGAATTCCTCGGACTTGTTTATATGAGAGTCGACGCGATTATTGTTAAAATCCGCGGCGGACATTTTTAAGAATCAGCATACAAATCCCCCGACTCCGGTCGGGGGATTGTTTGTTTATAAAACTTATTATGTCCGCTCTTTCGTTACCTCTTCAGCAAATTCCACAATAGTTTCAGCACACTGTAAAAAGCTTACACAGTTCCGTCTTTCGGTTATATACTATCCCTCCGTCAAGCCTGTGGCTTGCCACCTCCCCTGACAAGTGGAGGTTGGGTTTGTGCTGACTTAAAATTGTCTGCTTACCGTCAGATTAAAATAAAAATATATTATCTTAACTGCAGGTCAGGTTGGCTCCCTCTGACGAGGGAGCTGTTGAGCGTCAGCGAGACTGAGGGAGAGATTCTTTGACAGCCAAATCTATCATTTCACAAACACCATAGAAATTTCTATCGATATCAAGATTACAAAAACGTAAAACTTTCAGATTCAATTTTTCAAGTTCTTCAGTGCGCTTTTTATCATTAGTCTTTTGTGCTTCAGTATAATGACCGCCACCGTCAAGTTCAATAACAAGTTTTGCTTTTGCGCAGTAGAAATCTACAATGTATTCGCCTATTGCTTTCTGACGTTGAAAACGGACAGGATAACTCCGCAAAAACTGATACCACAGTTTTCTTTCCAATGGTGTCATATTTTTGCGCAGTGTACGAGCAAGAGCTATGTTGTTTTTATTGTACTCTTTCATTACTCATCACCGTTTTACTATCGTTTATATATACGGACCACCCCTCCGGGTTGTGCTGAACTTAGATCAACAACTCATAGTGCTCAACGAGTTTATTATCGGCATATTCAACTGTCTTTGCTTCATATTTGCCGAAGGTCAGGTTGATTTCTGCTCCGTTAAGTGTGAGCGTTGTTGTCTTTGATTCGGGTGAATTGTTAAGCATTCGGAGGATAAAGCTATCCTTACCGAAGCGCTTTTTCATTGTGACAAGCACAATGTTTTTGTCACTGATATCAAGCTTGAAGTCAGACATAGTTCCGTCTCTTTCAATCGGGAAAACATTGCAAGCGTACGGCTTCTGACAGAATTCCGTCGCAAGACGCTCGAGCTCATCCTCATTTGCGGCTGTAAGACGGAATTGAAAGTTGCGTTCTGCCATATCAATCTTCTTTACAAAACGGTCGGTCGGAATAAGCTCGCGGTCACAGATCGGATGTGCACAATAGGTTGCCGTACGGATAAGTGACATTGAAATTTCGTTATCCCTGAAGGATGAGCCGTAGGCTGTGTTATTGATAAGAGCAAGACATTTTCCGTCTTCCCTGACAGCAACAAAACGCTGTGAAACACATTCTCTGCCATCCATATAAAGCGGCTCTGTACCGAAGCAGGTCTGTCCGATGTACTCGCCGTTAATATTTACGGGAAGCGAAAGCTTTATAAGCTTGTTTATATCTCCCATAAAGACATCGACCTTCACATCAATGTACGGATTTGTTTTATAGATATCATATTCAACACGGATGCGTGTGTTATCCTTTTTGAAGAAGCACTCAACACCGAGATAAATCTCTCCGTCCTCGATAACCTGTACGGGCTTCATACCCTCAAACACCCCGTCAGGGTATTCCATAAGCGTAAACGGTTCGGGATTCGTACCCATAGCCTCAAGCTGAGAGTCATCCATTCCCCACGGATCGGCATTATCCTCATACATAATCGGGCAGAACGCATTGCCCTTTATGTATTCAATTCCGTTGATTTTATAAGAACGCAGAAGACCTGTTTTGCCGTCAATCTCAACGTGCTTGCCGTCTGCATCAAACACGATGTCAGCGTTTGCGGGAAGCTCGGTTTTCGGCTCTACGGGCTTGAAATCTGCATAGAGCGAAAACCTTGACACCGAAAGAGGCTTGAGCTTGCTTCTTATTACAAAGCGCTTTCTCCAGTCAAGGTTAAGATTACTCTCTTCCTTTATAAACTGTGCAGGAACCTCGTTACCGTCCTCATCATATACGCGGAAATTTGAAACAATCTCATCAGACCAGTTCTGATCAGCAAGTGTCAGCTCACATTCGAATTCCGTATCCCACTCGTAGGGATGCGGATTGAAAACAAGAATCGGATATTCGCCCTCTGCAGCCTTTTTCTGTGCGGAGCTCAGTGCAAAATACGCTCTTGCGCGCAGTCTGTTGAGTGTCAGCATTCCGTGCTCAAGAAGTCTGACACCGTTCTCCTCGCCTGCCTTGATTGACGTACCCGGAAGAACATCGTGGAACTGACTGTTGAGCAGATCCTCAACAGCATCGTCAAGCTCCTTTTCAGGATATTCAATCAGCCCTCTTGCTGCCGCAACAGAACACATTTTTTCGGTAATTACAAGCATCGGCTCAAAAAGTGCGTGACGAGCCTTTACGCTTGACATGGTTGTATAGCAGCCCGGCATACTGATGCGCAGTGATTTGCCGTGGCGGTCGGTCGGATTGATTTTTGCAAAGAAGTCATCGGGAGTGGAATGCATAATCGGGGTTTCGGAGGAGTCCATAAGAGCCTTGATGTCACGCAGGTCTTTTCTTGACGGTCCGCCGCCGTGGTTGCCTACACCCCAGAGAATCATCATAAAGTCATCGGTCTCATCCTCATCGGACATAATACGGTTGATTTTTTCGGTTGCTTTACCGAGTCCCGTGTTGTAGCCGCGGGCGTGAACTGCCTTTATCTCGCTGCCGTCAAGACCTTCCCAGATAAACTGACCGAAAGGAAGCTCGTCACTGCCCTCTCTGCAGTAAATGTAGCCGTCCTGACCGCATTTTCTGATAATCTGAACAAGTCCGACAGAATGGCCGAACGCATCAAGTCCGATTGCGGTTTTCGGAAAAGTACCGAATTTTTCAAGAAAATACCTCTTGCCGTGCTGAATCTGACGGACAATGCTCTCACCGTTCGGCATATTGACATCGGGCTGAAGATACCAGCCGCCCATAATATGCCACTTACCCTGTTTTATAAGCTCCTTTATTCTTTCAAAAAGTGACGGAGCGTATTCCTCTATATACTTATATAATGTTACTTCGTTATGGCAGAATATATAATCGAATTCATCTGCAAGATCTGCTGCAGCCTTGAAGGTTGAAAGTGCAGATGCTGCACCCTCCTCCCATTCCCACTGCCAGATCGGATCAAGATGAGCATTACAGATAAGATGTACTTCTTTCATAATCAAATTCCTTTCAGGGATTAATACGATTATACTATCACAAAATAAGTGATATTTCATTACTTTTTAAAAATAATATTGTGCGGTCAGAAAAAATACTGTATAATTAAATTAAAAGGAGGTTGAATTATGAAAAATTCACTTTTGAAAATTATTTCCGTAATCCTCAGTATCACACTTGTTTTCACAATCGGATGTACAGGCGCAGGTGCTGAAGACAGCAAGGACATTGTTGACTATCTCCCCGACAACAGTGTTGTTGCAGACAAAATTACTGACGGTGCGCTCGGTGCAATCGGTACTGTCGGCGGACTTTTTGCAGGTATGGAGGATATTGATTCCTTTGACACATTCCTTGATAACGTTTTAAAGGTGCTTTACAATGTGCTTAATGTTGTGGTTGAGGTGCTCGTTAAATCCATCTGCATTATTTACCCTGACCCGCAGAGCTGGCTTGACATCAACGACCATTCAACAGACACCTTCCTTGAGGGACGCAGGGAATACAGGACAAGTGCAGGTGCGGGTAACTTCTGGTCACTCGGTTATGCAAGCAGAAGTCTTATCCCCGATGACTTTGAAAGCGGCAAATATTACCTCGGCAGAGACCTTATGAACAAAAAGGCTGAGGGCGTATACGATGATATGAGAATCCGCGTCGCAGTCCTCGATGACAACAGCGGTGATGGTGCAGTTGTTATCGGTGCTATTGATGCTCTGGGTGTTACGTCGACAGACGTAAGGGCAATACGTGCAGGTGTGCTTGAATATTGCAAAGCAAAAAACATCGCGGTTTCAAGCATCAACATCACATCAACTCACGCGCACTCCGCACTCGATACTCAGGGTGTAAGCACAGAATTTTTCTACAAGCTTTTTGCAAGCTCATTCAAGAATCTTCTTGGCTTTGACGGCGAGCTTCCGTTTATGGAGGCACCGACATATTTCAAACAGTATTTCATCAAGCAATCAATCATCGCAGTAACTGAGGCTTTCGAGGATATGGAAAGCGGCTCACTCTACTACGATACAATTGACGCAAGTTACTACATAAAGGATAAGAGAGACCTTGTATCAAAGGAAGATATCCCTGAAATTGCAAGTCTTTACTTTGTACCCGACAGCGGCAGCGAGGACACCTACCTTGCAGACATTACCTGCCACCCGACATCCTTCAGCGCAAGCAACGGCCTTGTCGGCTCTGACTATATTTACTACATCGACCGTTATATCCGTCAGCAGGAAGGCGCAAACTTTGTTATGATTCAGGGTGCTGTAGGTCAGCTTACAAGAGACAACATTGATGTTGACACATCAGGCATGACCGAATATGAAGAAAAAGGCTCGAGTGCAAAATTCCTCGGCGAAAAATTCGGTGAATACATTATTTCTGCTGAATACGAAACTGAGCTTGAGCCGATTATCAACGCACATCACACAGAGCTTCTTGTCACTCCTGAAAACAGTATTCTTGCACTCGCGTGTGAAGTAAATCTTGTAAACAATCAGGTTTATTACACAGAGGACGGTGTCGGCATCATCTCCGAAATCGGTTATGTTGAATTCGGTCACAAGGTCGGCTTCGCACTCTTCCCCGGTGAGCTTTATCCCGAGGTTTTCTGGGGACACGGAATTATCGGAGACACAAACTGGGACGGCACCGAGTGGACATATCCCGCGCTCAACACTTCAGTTGAAGGCGTTGATGTTTTCGCAGTAAGCCTTGCAAATGATGCTCTCGGCTATGTGCTCACGGATGACAACTTCGCATTTATGGGTCACATTATCGGTGACGGAATTGCCGATGAGGTTCTTTCGGTAGGAAAGCACACAGGCTCATATTTCGTCAACACATACCTCAGGCTTATTGAAGCTTACACAAAATAATCATACAAAAAAATTACGGCTTGCAGAGTAAAATCTGCAAGCCGATTTTTATATTTATCTGAAAAGTTTTGCAAACAATCCGAGGAAGTTCGTCACGATAACACAGATGTATTCAAACAGATTATCCGCCGAAGCAAAATCTGAATCAAATATATTTTTAGCCTCTTTATCCGCAGGAGTGAATGTGAAGCTATCAATGCTGATATCGGCATTTTCTCCCGTGAAGCATAATTCGATATCTCTGATATTACTGAGCTTTTTGCTTGTAAATCCGACACCGCCCTCGTTACCGTGGAGATACAGTCGGTTAAGGTCGAGCGTTACAAGATGCCACTCTGCGTCAGCAGGAATTACAAATGACGTATCTTTTGTGCTGTTGACCGCGGGAGTGTGCCACATTGTATCATTCTTTATAAACTTCACCTTATCGAGTTTTACGGCATTTTTACCGTTATTTCTTACATAGAAAGACATCGTACCATAATCGCTGTAATCCGTATCCGCATCACAGAAGGGTACTGTCTCTTTACCATCCTCGTAAGTAAGAAGAGGCTTAACCGTAAACTCTTTCCCGGAATCCGCCGTGACACCGATACCGTTTGTGCCTTCATAAGCATCCTCTGAAGTGAACGCAAGATTTACATTTTGCCCTGTCCAGGCAGGATAGTACGCACTGTTTGCATCACTGATTGTGTGCCAGATTGTTTCTTTATCGCAATCCATCCAATGCTTGTCAGACCAATAATGGCTGCCGACTGCTCTGTCCGTTATGAATATACTTACCGGCAACGGGTTTTCACCCTTATATCTGCAGACAAGGTTTGCTCTGCCGTTGCCCATGCCGTAAGCATAGGAAACCGAAACAGGCTTTGTGATACTTTCGTTCCATACCTTGACAGTGTTAAATGATACAATTTCTGCCTCAGCTTCAAGATAAATTCCGTCATTACCGCAGATTGCAAAGCCGTAAAGTCTGTCACCGTTCACCGCGAGTCCCTCACCGACATTTTTGAGTGTGACATAAACCGATGAATCTTTTATCTCCGTATTATCTACGGTCGCAGCAGTAAAAGTATCAAACTTATCATAAACCAATCCCTTTGCGCAAAGTGCCATTCTTTCACCGACTTCCTTTTTGCATTCGGGATGAATAACACCTGCAGCAGGAATATAAGTTACAGGCACATCGTAAATCGGGAATGTAGCTCTGGATTCGGGACGGTTTGCCTGAATCTGCGAAAAAGCGATATTTCTGTCAGGAAGAACCATACCGTCATCCGTGTAGAAATATTCTGCAAGATTTGTGTAAATCAAGGGGAATAAGCCTTTTTTATAAGAGAACACATCCGTGTAAAGGGACTGCATAACGTCCATAGCCTTTGCGTAATACTCTTCGGAGTGGCCGATATCAGTCTCACCCTGATACCATATCATTCCTGCGGGACGGAAGTTCCTCATTGCTTCGATTTTATGATTATAGTTAGCGCCAACATCCAAATATACATTCTGATCTTCCGCAGTCCAGTCCGCACTCTCTTTATACGCATCGTAGTTATAAAGCATTGACTTGAGTTCAGGCTCAGAATCAACCTTCTGACGAGAAATCCAGCTTGCTATCGAAGATCCGCCAAGAGAAGCATTGAGAATACCTATGGGCATATTCAGTTCGTTAAGCATTTCATCCGCAAAATAAAATGCAACCGCACTCATATTGTAAATAAAGTCATTCTGACCGTCTATCCACATTGCACCCGCGATATCCTTCTGCGGTTCATCGGGCACAAAACCGATTTCGCCGTAGCTGTTGACATAGGGCGGAACCATAAGAACACGGAGCCATTTACTGTATTTTTTGCCGTTCACAAAGTCTTCGGCACCCTGCTTATCCTGTCCCAACGGATACTGCATATTACTCTGTCCGCTTCCAAGCCACAGCTCGCCGAAAACAGTTCTTTCGAGTGTATCAAAAACCTGACCGTCCTGCTCCAGGACGATTGTATATTCCGTAAAACTGCCTGACGGTGCATCGAACGATACTTCAAATGTTCCGTCTGCTTTTGTTACGGTTTCACCTTTTGCAATGCCCTTCAACGAGGAATGCTCAAGCGTTGCGGTAATCACACTGCCGGGCTTTGCAATACCTGCCAGTACAGCCTCGTCATTCTGCTGAAAAAGCATTCTGTCACCGTAAACCGTATAAAGCCGTGTTTCATAATCAGCCGCTGCAGCAAACGGTATGCAGGCAACCGTTAAAACCAAAGTCAAAACAAGACAAAGAAGTTTTTTCATAAACCAACTTTCCCTTCGGATGTATTATTTTCTGATAAGCTCCCTTATGTCTTCCTCAGCTGTCATAAGGTCATCGATTATCATCTGCTGATACTTTGTAAACTTCTTGCGGTCGCAGGAACGTGACCAGAGGCTCATCGGTACGCCGACCTTGTTCATATGGTACTTTGCGGTCTGCGGATATGCAAGTACCTCAATGAATGCGCAAAGACAAAGGAAATTCTGAACCGACTGTGCCTTTTTCTCGTCCTTGTCATAATTCTCGCACAGCCACTCATAAAGGTCGGGGTGGAAGTTTGCCATAATGCCCGAGAAGCCTGCACAGCCTTTTTTGAGTGTGTACAAAAGTGTCTGTGAGTTTGCGTTATAAAGCTTGACTGTTGTGCCCTTAATCTGCTCAAGACGCTGTTCAAGCATATCAGGGTCACAGCAGGTGTCTTTTATAAAGGTAAATCTGCCTGTTGAGATGCACCAGTCAAGAATTTTGGGAGTAAGCAGACGCTTGTAGGGATAAGGACATTCGTAAATGCCGATTGCGATATCCTCAGGAAGCTGACTGAGAAGCTTTTCTGCATTTTTTATCCACACATCGTCACCGTCATTGTGAAGGTCAAGTCTGTTGCTGACCCATACAATAGCATCAACACCTGTCTGTGCAATTGCAGTAAGCTCTCGCACCTGAGCATCCATATCGTCGGAATTGTGACCTGAGGCTACAACGGAAACATCCTTGCCGCTTGCCTTGACTGTCTCAACAACCGTTGTTGCAATTTTCACCTTCTCTTCAAGTGAAAGGTAAACCATCTCGCTTGACTGACAGACAGCAAAAATACCTGTACAGCCGTTTTCAATGTACCAGTTTGTGATGTTTCTGACTGCTTCGTAATCAACCGTATTGTCATCGTGATACGGAGTAATCATCGTCGGAAATGTGCCGAAATTAATGTCTTTCATTCTGAACGTCTCCTTTATATTTTATAATAATCTTTAAACCACTCTACAAACCTGCCTAGTCCTTCTTCGATTGATGTTGACGGCTTGAATCCGAATTTTTCAATCAGCGGTGTAACATCGGCATAGGTCTGATAAACATCACCCGGTTGCATCGGCAGATATTCTTTTTCTGCCTTTCTGCCCAACGCATTTTCAAGCGTTTCGATAAAATACATCAGCTTTTCGGGTGAATTGTTTCCTATGTTATAAACAGTTGCTCTGTCTGAGTTTTCATCCGCTTCGGGCGGATTGCAGAGCATATTCTCTATTCCCTTTACAATATCGTCAATGTAAGTGAAATCGCGGTACATATCGCCGTTATTAAAAATCTTTATCGTTTCACCCTTAACAATCTTCTGTGCGAAGCTGAAGTATGCCATATCAGGTCTGCCGAAAGGACCGTAAACCGTAAAGAAACGAAGTCCTGTTGACGGAATGCCGTAAAGATGGCTGTATGTGTATGCCATAAGCTCATTCGACTTCTTTGTTGCGGCATAAAGTGAAATCGGCTTGCTTACATCGTCGTCTGTCGAAAAAGGAGTTTTCTGCTGGTTGCCGTAAACAGAGCTTGACGAAGCGTAAAGCAGATGCTCCACGGGATTGTGACGGCAAGCCTCAAGAATATTAAAAAAGCCGATAACATTTGACTCCATATAAGCCTGTGGATTCTCAATGGAATAACGCACACCTGCCTGTGCGGCAAGATTTACAACAATATCAAATTTATTTTCTTCAAAAAGTCGGTCAACCGCTTCCTTGTCTGCAAGGTCGCCCTTCACAAAAGTAAAGTTATTATATTCTTTGAGAATATCAAGACGGGCGTACTTCAGATTCACGTCGTAGTAGTCGTTGATATTATCGAATCCTACTACCGTTACCCCCTGCCCGAGCAGCTTACGGCTTAAATGAAAGCCTATAAAGCCTGCTGCACCCGTAACAAGAATCTTTTTGGATGTATCTAGATTTTTATAGGAACTCATACTATTCCTCCATTCCGTTACATTATATTACACGCATACCGTAAAATCAAGAAAACCCGCAGAAAAACTGCAGGTTTAATCTTTAAAATTAATTGAATAATGACAGATACCATTCCGACCTGAACACTGTAAGGCAAAGATAAGCAATGTAAATTACAAGCATCAGTATACCCTGCCAACGGTAGAATTTTTTTGCAATCAGAGCCGGTACAAATGCAATTGCCGAAACAAGGATGCAAACAGGGAAATCAAGATAAAGATTCTGCTGTGAAACAGGAAGCGTACCGCCGTAAATAAACGAGCAAATCGGAAGAACAAGTGCAATGTCGATTATGTTTGCACCGATAACATTGCCGACTGACATTGACGGCTGCTTTTTGATAACAGCTGTAATCGCCATTACAAGCTCGGGCAAGGATGTGCCGATAGCCATAATTGTCAGACCGATAAGTGATTCGGAAACTCCGAGATTACGTGCAACGCCCGTAACCTCATAAACCAGAAGCTGTGAACCGCCTATAAGACAAGCAGCACCCAGAACAAGTGAAATCAGGTTTCTGATAATAGTTTTTCTGTCCACTGACGGCGGATCCTCGTCATTGAGTGAATCACTTCCGGAGCTTTTTACATTTTCAACAATGTAAACCACAAAACCGACAAGCAGTATAAGTGCGCCTCTTGTTGAAAGAGTGCCGAACCTTGTGAGTGTAATCAACGCAAAAAGCACCACGCCGAAGATAACTACTTTTCTTGAAAGCTTTTTGCGTTCAATTCCTTTAGGAGCAAAGATAAGGCTGATTGCCATAATCATTGCTATATTGCAAATTACCGAACCGATGCCGTTACCGATTGCGAGTCCTACCTTTTCCTGCGAAAGGAAAACAAAGTCATCCACTCCCGACATCAGAATCTGGTGACCCTCTATTGCCGCAACAGTTGAGATAAGAATCTCAGGCAAAGTTGTTGCCACACTGACAATAGTTGCACCGACAATGATTTTGGGAATGCCCGTAACCTCGGCAACCCACGCAGCACCGTCTACAAACCAATCACCGCCTTTGACTATCAGCACAAAACCGACAGCAAACAAGACGTATGTCAATACGGTTTCCATTATTTAATTCATCTCCTAAAAATGCGGGTATATCTGCAGACCTTAGTACCAATAATAAAGCAAAGGAGTGTCAGATATGCCAGAAATTCACCTTCCCCAAAAAATACTTTTCGGCAAAGATAAAATCAAGGATTTCAGTCCCGAAAGCTGTGAGCACGCAATAATTCTGTGCGACAGCGATGTTTTTCAGAACCGCGGTTTTCTTGAAGCCCTAAGGCTTAAAATCACGAAGATAATATCACAGGTAAGTCTTGTTGTCAACAGTGATGTTACCGCATTATACAACACCGCATCGGAGATATTTTTTAAAAAAGAGGCTGATCTGATTGTTGCTGCAGGCAGTGCCGCGGCAATCGATTGCGGTATGCTGCTCTCCCACCAGAGCAAGGCTGAATTCACTGCAATTCCGTGCGGCAGCGCGTGTGCCATGACAGATTTTGAGCACGGCGATTACTACTCCTACCGTCATTCACCGAACACCGTTATCCTTGACCCGTCAATTATAAGCTGTATGCCGTCAGGTATGATTGCCTATGACGGTCTGTCTTGCTTTGCCTATGCAATTGACTCACTGAAAAACACAGACAACATCATCACCAAAGCCTTCGCAATTGACGGTGCGGCAGGCATACTTAAGAATATTGTCCCCGCCTACCGAGGAGATTTAACTGCACTCGAAAAGCTTTTGTATGCAATGTACTTTTCAGTTGTTGCCCATCGTAACGGTGCTGACCTTGAAAAAACCGACCTGAGCAAGGCCTCCTCTTTTTTTTCACGCTTCGGTTATTCCGGAGCATCCGTCTGTGCAGTAATTATCACTGAGATTATGGAAAACGAGAAGAACAATATTAAGCACAGTCTTTTTGAAATCGCATTAAAAACAGGCATAGCAAACGAGTACGACTACCCTGATTTTGCAGTTGAAAAGCTGATTGATGAAACAAGGAAAATAAAGGCTTCACTCGGTATTCCCCGTGCGGTTTCGGGATTCGGACTCAACGAAAACGAATACCGGAATAAAAAAAGCAGTACAACCGTATCCGATGATCTGCTTGACATTTGTTATTACGGCAGCTTTAAATTTATGAAGCTGTGACAGCAATTTCATATTAAAAAGGCTGACAGGAAACCTGTCAGCCTTGAATTTTAGTTGTTAAGTTTTATCAATACCAGATCCAGCCGAAGAGGACAATGACAATAATCCACTGCCACCAGGTATATTTAACCTCAACCTTGCAGGTATCTGTTACGGTATTGCCGTACTGATCCGTTACAGTTACGGTAATTGTTGCACTGCCCGTACCTTTTGTTGTCACCTTTCCGTTTGCGTCAACTGTTGCAACGGAATCGTCAGAAGAAGTGTAAGATACAGTGTACCTTACATCATCGTCAACATTTATTGACGGTGTGAGCGTTGCCGAATCCTTATAGTTAAGTGAAACATCGTCAATGGAAACCGAGTTCACCTTGCCGAGTTTTTCAACAACAGCATAGTAACTGAAGTGGTCTGCCTCGAACTCAACATAACCGTTAACAACCTTTGCAGGGATACTTGTTACAGTTTTTGTTGCTGTGTCGATGTAGTTGATATAAACTTCACTGCCGAAACCCACAGGAAGCGGAATTCTGACCTTAACCTTGCCGGTGGGTTGAACCTTCTGACCATCCTTTACGGTTGAGATATCAAAGATTCTCGCCATATTGCTACCGTTGTGCTTATCGATAAGATTAAAAACGCTTCCGTCATAAACATCAGTGACTACAACCTCAATGTCTGAATCATACTCATCCTCATAAATAATTTCAACACCGCTTTTCTCATCAACAAGCTTATTGAGCTTCGGAATGGTTTCGTCTTCTGTTTCACCGCAGACAGAACACTCTCTGCGTTTAAGACCTTCAAGCTCGGTTGTTGACTCACGGATAACAGTCCAGTCGCCCCATGTGTGCTCTGCAAGAGGAAGCCTTACTTCATTGAATATCTCTCCGCATTCTGCACAGAAATCATATTCCTTACCCTCTTGAGAGCAAGTTGAAGGTACAGTGATATGTGTAAGCTTATCGTCAGCAAGAGGAAGAGTTTTTAAATTAAATGTATTTCCGCAATCTGAACATATGTCATATTCCTTTCCGGCAGCAATACAGGTTGAAGGTTCTATAACATGATTAAGCTTATGTTCACTGAGTGGAATAGTTTTCAGATTAAATGTTTCCCCACAATCTGAACAAAGGTCGTATTCCATACCTGTAACAGTGCAGGTTGAGGGAATTATAATATGAGAAAGATTATGTTCACCTAAAAAATGGATTGATGCATAAGTAAGGCCAACATTATCGGGTTGGATAGTAATTGATGCCCATTGTTTCTCAGTTCCCCAATAATACACATCAGCAATTTTACAACCGAGAAACGCACGCTGGCCAATATTTGTGATATTTTTGCCAATTGTTATGACTGCAATCTTCTCACAACCACAGAATGCCCAACCTCCTACAGTTGTAACACCATTGCCCAGAGTTACTCTTGTAAGATTATCGCAGTCATAGAATGCATACAAGCCTATGTTTTCAAGACTGTCAGGTGTTTCTATGCAAGTAAGACTGTCACAATTATTGAATGCATAGTCGCCTATACCTGTAACGCCATCACCCATTATTACGTTTGCAAGATTAGTGCAATCATAGAATGCAGAGTCACCGATAATTCTAACGCTATCTGAGATCTCAATATCCGTAAGACTGTCGCAATGACCAAATGCGCCTTCACCAATATTTTCAACACTGTCACCCATTATGACATCAACAAGCCTATCACAGCTATTGAATGCATAATCACCGATACTGACAACGCCATTACCGATTTTCACATATGTAAGATGATAGCAATCGGCAAACGCGTTTCTGCCAATACTTTTCACACCGTCACCAATTGTCACACTCGTAAGCCATGTGCAATCGTTGAATGCATAGTTGCCTATTCTTGTTACACTATCCGGAACTGTGACGTTATATAGATCATTGCAAAATTTAAAAGCATAATCTGCAATTACTTTAGTACCTTCTTTTACAACATAATCTTCACCGACATAAGTTCTAACACTGATAATATGGTTGCCGGCATAAACAGCATCATTTTCAACATTAGCGTTTTTTAAATATTCTGTGTTATAAAACACATTATAACCGATGCTTGTGACACTATCCGGAATTTCAACACTTGCAAGACTCTTGCATCCATAAAATGCTCTTGCTTCAACACTTGCATCGTCAGGGATTTTTATACTCTCCAGACCGGTGCATCCTTCAAATGCACCGGAACCGATACTTCTCACGCTTTCAGGGATTTCAATATTCGCAAGACTTGTGCATTTATTGAATGTATACGTATCTATATTCGTTAAACTGTCAGAAAGCGTTACATTTGTCAGACTAGCACAATTTTCAAACATTCTCAATCCGGTACTTGTAACTCCATCTCTTATTATTGCACTGACAAGACCGGAACAACCGTAAAACACACCTTCACCAAAGCTTATGATACTGCCCGGAATATCTAACACCGTAAGGCCGGAACAATTGGCAAAAGCAAAAGTACAAACACTTGTAACACTGTCAGGAATTGTTATGTTATTAAGGTTAGTGCAACCGTTGAACGCATCGTACGCAATGGTTGTTGTACCATCCTTTATAACACAGTGACCATTAATGTTTTCCTTTGCTCTAATAAGATGCTTGCCGATATAAAGGACACCATCCTCCCAATTTGCAGAATCATTATAATACCCGGTATCTTTAAATGCACGGCTACCAATGTTTGTAACACTGTCGGGAATTGTTATGTTGTTAAGATTGGTACACCCCAAGAACGCCATAGATTCAATGTCTGTAACGCCGTCCGGAATTGTTACATCAACAAGTTTTGTGCAATAGCCAAAAACTGAATTCTCGATAGTTTTGACATTGTTGCTGAGCGATAAGCTTGTCATCTGATTACAACCGTAGAATGCCTGATAACCGATGCTTGTTACACTGTCCGGAATTAGTACACTACTGAGACTCGAACAATACTCAAATGAATGCTTACCTATATGTGTAACACTATCAGGTATTACTACACTTGAAATATTACCGGAAGAAGAAAATGCATAATCACCAACACTTGTGATACCTTCACAGATTTTTACCGTCCTGATAAATGACCTGTCATAATACCAAGGTATGTCTCTATCATCAGACCAGTCAATCATCGGTCCGCTACCACTGATAACCAATTCACCAGTTTCGTCATTAAAAGTCCAGATCAGATTTCCACCGCATGCGCCACTATGAACTGTCGCTTCAGCTTTTGTTGAGAAAATCACGCCGAAGTCAGGCAGGTCGATACCTGCAAATCCGCTGAGTGGTGCTGCGGAAAGTACCATTACAGCCACCATAAGCGATGCTAAAATTCGTTTAAATGTCTTTTTCACATTATCACTCCTTATATCAGATAAAGCTTATCCGCATACCGTCATTGTAAATTATTTACATATAAAAGTCAAATTCAGCTATACGAGCATTGTTTTTCCGTCACAGCTGAACGGAACATTTAGGTAGTCGGCAACAGTTGCGGCAATGTCGGCAAAGCTTGTGCGTGTGCCGAGATTTACAGGTTTTATGCTTTGTCCGTAAATCACAAGCGGTGTGTATTCACGCGTGTGGTCGGTATGGCTGTCACCAGGGTCACAGCCGTGGTCAGCGGTAATCATCATTACATCATCGCGCTTCATTCCGTCGATAAACTCATTGAGCCATATATCAAACTGTGCAAAAGCTTTTGCATAGCCGTCAACATCCTGCCTGTGGCCGTAGAGCATATCGTAGTCAACAAGATTTGTAAAACAAAGTCCGCAGAAGTCCTTTTTCTGTGCCCTGAGGGTTTCTTCCATTCCTTCAGCGTTGGAGTGCGTAAAAACATAATCCGATACGCCCTTGCCTGCAAATATATCGTAAATCTTGCCGACAGCGTATACTGTTTTACCGTCAGCTTTTATGGCATCAAGCAGAGTTTCCTTCGGCGGCTCAAGAGAAAAATCGTGACGGTTTGCATTGCGCCTGAAGTCGGGATACTCACCCTCGAACGGGCGGGCAATCACTCTGCCGACAGCGTGTTCGCCTGTGAGAAGCTCCCTTGCGATACGGCAGTATTCATACAGCTTTTCAGGCGGTACTATTGACTCGTGTGCCGCAATCTGAAAAACGCTGTCCGCCGAGGTGTAGACGATAAGATCACCGGTTTCAACGTGCTGCTTACCGTAATCACGGATAACATCCGTACCGGAATACGGCTTATTGCACAGCACTCCCTTGCCTGTACGGTGCGAAAACTCATCAAGAATTTCGTGCGGGAATCCGTCGGGATATGTCGGTAAAGGCTTTTCGGAAACAATGCCTGCAATCTCCCAATGTCCGATTGTTGTGTCCTTGCCCTTCGACTTTTCCGTAAGTCTTGCAACAAGCGCTGACGGTGTATCTGTTTTTTCAAGATAATCTATACCGTCAATATTTCCGAGACCGAGACGGCACATCGTCTCTGCCGAGAAAAATGCCGACTGTGATATTCTTTTTAAGGTGTTGCAGTCCCTGTCACCGAAATCAGCACAATCAGGCATCTGACCTACTCCGCACGAATCAAGGACGATAAGAAATACTCTTTTCATAATTCACCTCATACTGCATTATGGGTTAATTATATTTATTCCAAAAAGAAATGTCAATTGACACGTACTTTTAATTATAATATAATTAATCTATAAACTATACAAAGGAGTGGTTTTTTGAAAAAGACTTTTAAAACACTTTTATCCCTGATGCTTGCTGTAATTACCGCTTTTTCGGTTTGTGCGGTCGGTTTTGCGGCTGAAACTGACGATGCGGTAACAGGCTTTACTGCAGAGGATTTCCTTAAGACTAAAGGCAGATACCTTGTAAATACCAAGGGTGAGAAGATTCAGCTTAAGGGTGTTAACCTCGGCTCGTGGATGATATGGGAGGATTGGCTTTGCCCGTATGAGGAGGCAACCGACCATTATTCAGTTCTTGAAACTCTTGAAAACCGTTTCGGCAGAGAAAAGGCTTACGAGCTTTTCAACACATATATGGACAACTGGATTACAGAATACGATCTTGACGAGATTAAGTCTATGGGCTTTAACTGTGTGCGTGTTCCGTTCTGGTTCAGAAACTTCTACTATGATGATAACGGAACAAAGATCCTTGATGAAAACGGTGAATGGGATTTCTCACGCCTTGAGTGGGTAGTCGAGGAATGCTCAGAGCGTGAGCTTTATGTTATTCTCGATATGCACGGTGCCGTCGGATATCACAGTGATGCTCCGCACAGCGGCAAGGGCTCCTCCTGCGGTTACTATGAGGACACAGAGCAGGGCGAAAGATACCGTGAGCTTACAGACGAACTGTGGGCAGCCATTGCAGAAAAGTTTTCAGGCAACCCTGCCGTTGCAATGTACGACCTTCTTAACGAGCCGATGTGCGATGTTCCGTCAGGCGAGCTTGAAAGAAGAAAGAACAACACAATGGCTTACTCCCGTCTTTACGATGCCGTAAGAGCGGTTGACAAGGATCACATTATTACAATGGAATGCATCTGGACTGCATTCGCTCTTCCCCAGGCATGGACAAAGGGCTGGGACAATGTAGTTTATCAGGTTCATTTCTACAACAACTCAAACTTTATCTTCAACCTTTTTGCATTCTTTACAAAGCTGGTTTATTTCGATGTTCCGATGTATATGGGTGAATTCTATCCCCATCAGAAGACAACCTGGGAAAACTGCTTTAAAACTCTCGATAAGCTCGATTACAGCTGGACCCTCTGGACATACAAGGCAACAGGTCACGGAATGTGGAGCTCTGACTGGTGCTTAAGAGGCAGTAAGGACGGTTTTCACCGTGCAAAGGTGCAGACAGATTCTTATGAAGAGATCGCACGCAAGTGGGGCGAATGCATCCGCACAGAAAACGGATTCCAGGATACAGGTCACTACGATAATAATGTAAAAGGATATCTAGGTTAAAATATTTACCCCTGAATGATTGACATTCAGGGGATTTTTGGTTAAAATCTAAGCATCTTTTTTTCGAGGTGAAAATTATGGGCAAAAAGAAAAATGCCGCACCTGCAAACGCCTTGAAGCATCCTAATGCCATCGGTATCAAAGAAAGCCTCGGCTATACTTTCGGTGATATAGGTAATCTGCTCGTGCTTACATTTATCTCTTCTTACCTTAAGGTTTTCTATACTGACAGCCTTATGGTAAACTTTGATCCGGTCAAAGTTTCAAACGACCTTACGGTACTTTTCCTTATCGTTCGTCTTTGGGACACTGTCAATGACCCTTTATGGGGACTGATTGTCGACTCACGCAAGCCGACAAAAGACGGAAAGTTCCGTCCGTACATAAAGTGGCTTGCCGTACCGCTCGGATTTTCAATGGCAATCTGTTTCCTCAATATCAGCAAATTCATCAGCAGTTATGTTGTAATCCTTGCCTTTGCGTATATTTCATATACAATTTACGGTATGCTTTACACAGGAATGAATATCCCGTACGGCTCCCTTGCATCTGTTATCACAGATGATCCGAAGGGCAGAACGCTCCTTTCAACCTTCCGTTCAATCGGCGGCGGTGTCGGCGGAGCTGTTGTTACTCTCATCGGTCAGATGATTATTTATGACAAAATTAAAGACGGCAATGAAACCATTTCAAAATTCAACAGCGATAAAGCTTTGATTTTTGCATTGATTCTTGCCGTGGCTTCTACTCTTGCTTATTTTGTCTGCTTCAAGTCAACAAAAGAAAGAGTCAGAACACCTGACGAAAAGAAAAAGATCAACGTCAAAAAGACTTACGGTCCGATCTTTAAGAGTGTCCCGTTTATCACTGTTACACTTTCAGGTGTGCTTATCAGCGGACTTCTGCAGTATGGTTCATTCAATCAGTATCTTTTCAAAAACTATTTCGGAAACTCCGACCTTTCCGTAATCAATACACTTTGCACCTACGCCCCGATGGCAATTATGATTCCGATTATGCCGAAGCTCGTTGAAAAATTCGGAAAGAAAGAGCTCTGCGTTTTCGGCCTTGTTCTTTCATCCGGTGCAAGTATTTTTAACGCAGCATTCCTTCCTGACGTAACGATATATTTCGTAATGCAGGCGCTGACAGGTCTTGGTTATTCTTTCCTCAGTATCACAAACTGGGCTATTGTAACTGATGTTATCGATTACAATGAATATAAAACAGGCGACCACAGTGAAAGTGCAATTTATGCCGTCTACACATTCTCGCGTAACCTTGGTCAGACTATTGCCGATTCCGGCGGAATGCAGCTTCTCAAGTCAACCGGCTACGGTCCTAAATTTGTAAATACAGTTACAAAGACTGTTGGCAGTGTCGGACACAATATCTACAAAATCTGCACAGTCGTTCCTGCAATTGTTTACACCCTTATCCTCGTTCTCATGGTTATCTATCCCCTTTCAAAGAAGCGTCTTGAGCCTATCCAAGCTGAGCTTATGAAGAGACGTGCTGAGGTTGATGAAAAATTAAAGGAATTTGACGAAATATAAAACACAAGTCGGATAAGATTCAAGGTCTTATCCGACTTAATTTTATTTTATTTTATTTTAAATACCATAGGTAACTGAGTTGTCTTAAGCACCTTTTCGACAACGCTCAGAACTGTAGGCTGAAGTGCTCCGCTCTTTTTTACAATGGCACTCTGGTCTGCATTCTTCTTTATAAACCTCACAAAACAGGGATTGCTTGTAAAACTGAGGCTGACCTTGTTTACATCAAAATCGAATTCGATATACTGCGTCGCAAGTGTGTTGATAGGCTTTACCACAGCATTGAGCTTGCCGTCCTTATTGTAAGCATATGCCCATATTTTATAATTGTAGCCTTTGATTGAGCATTCCGACATCCGGGGAGTACCGTCAAGTCCGCAGTTTATTCTGACCTCATCCCCTTCTTCCTTCCACCTGACAACAAGCACGTTATCGGCATAATCGAATGAAACCTCGTTAAGGTTTGACTTCGGTCTTTTGGCAAAGCTTGATGTAAGTGAACGCGGAATAAGACTTGCAGGGAACATAAGCTTTGCGGTAATATCCGACGCGTGAGTCAGATAAAATGTTTTGCCTGTCGGGATTTTAGGAACAAAGGTACAGGCAACGGGCTTTTCGCCCTTCGAGGCAAGATATATCTCAAGCTCTTTATCAAAGCTTTCGTCGCACTCCTCCGTAAGTGCTTTAGGAAGTATATTCTCAAACGCTTTTGTAAAATCACCGTCGTTTACACAGGCATTGAAGCTTGCCATAACCGTATTGTATTCAGAAAGATAAGTCACGCGCTGACCGAACATTCCGTCCATACTGAAGTTACCGTTATTAATCCAGAACAGATATCCGTAGCCGTTATCCTTCCCGTTTTCGTGTTTTACCTGCAGTGCTGTGGCTTGCTTTGTCCACCATTCGGGGATAATCTGTTCACCGTTCCACTTTCCGCCGTCTGCATAGCACCTGCATATTTTTGCAAGGTCGCGCAGCTTAAGGTAACAGCCCGTACCTCCGATACATTCACCGATTGAATTTGTTTCCCATTGAGGAGGATCAATACCGAGCGGGGCAAAAAGGCGTGGTGTGAGGTATTCAACAAGATTCATTCCTGCACGCTTTTGCACAGCCGCAGCAACAACGTGTGCATCGTTATTACTGTATAAAAATCCGCGATCATTTTTTCTGAAGGGTGCTTTCATAAACATTTCGACATAATTGCCCGTCATATCCTGCGTAAAGCTGAATTCCTTGTTGCTCTGCATTGTAAGAACACTACGGAAAGTAACCCCTTCCCATTCATCGCTCTCGCAACGCAGGTATTCATCGAATATATCAGTTATTTTTGTATCTAATGAAATCAGGCCCTCGTCGATTGCAAAGCCTGCAGCCGTAGATACAATTGACTTTGTGACAGAAAACATTGTATGAGGCATATCTGCTGAATACGGATAAACGTAATTTTCAAACAGCACCTCACCGTCACGCATAATTATAAGTGCGTGGTTTTCGATATTATGCTTGTCAAGCTCCTTGTAAAACTCCAGAACGCGCTGTGATGAAAGTCCGGTTTTTGTCTTCATAATTCCGCCTCCTGCAATATCTGTTGTTTCTATTATAGCATTTCGTCAATTTTTGGCAAGTGTAACCCGCACAAATTCAATGTAACAAATCAATAAAATGTAAAAGAGCTTTACCGTACGATAAAGCTCTGTTTTTGTTTTATTCTACCAAGCCGTATTTGACTTTGATTCTGTCCATTTTTTCGAGCATCGGCTCAGCTATAAGCATCATAAATATAACCGTTGATAAGCCGTGAACAATATCCATCGGAAGTCCCGTTAAACAGTAAGCCAGCAAAGTCTTGAGAGATATGCTTTGCGGCGAATACATAAACATCGCTGCAGGATTCATAATGCCGCCGTAAATAACAATCGCTGCAAATGCACCGAAAACGGCAAGTGAAGCTCGTGTTCTGCGAAGCCATCCTTTTTTAAAAAGAACACCTGCAAAGAAACCGATACTACCCATTGCGAACATCTGCCACGGTGTCCAGGGTCCCTGTGAAAAAAGCATATTTGAAAGAAGCATTGTTACTGCTCCCACTAAAAATCCTGTTTCACCTCCAAACGCTACACCTGCGATAATCGTAAGAGTAAGCACGGGCTTGAACTGCGGTAACATAAAGAACAGACTTCTTCCCGCTATTCCTATCGCACAAAGCACAGCAATTGTAACAAGCTCCCTTGCCTTCGGCTTTCTTCCTTCAAAAACAAGGATAAAAGGCAGCATACACTCTAAAAGCACAAGCAAGGCGACAATGTTATACTGACGGTTGTCGAGATAGAAAATACCTGCAAAAATAGTCAGCGGGATAAACAGAAGTATTGCAACAGAAGCGGCTATTGTGCGTTTGTTCAAATTCCGTTTTTCTTTCGGTGTCTGCACTATAACGGGCGGTTCGCTCCGTCTTCCGATTGCAAGCAGAAACACGATAAGAGCAGCAAACAAAGTGCCGTAGAGCCACAGCCTGCTTTGACCTTCGGCATTTATACCTAAAGAACCGACGAGCGGCGACAAATCGATTATTTCCGTTGAAAATAAAAGAACTCCCAATGCAACAAAGCCTGATAATGTGGCAAGTATCTTGCGCCATAATTTAAGAGGTTCGGGTTTGGAGTTTACGCTTCTCGGAGCAGACTCGGGCAAGGGCGGAATTACATCTGACGGTTTTTCTTTCTTTTTAACATTACCGCCACAGCAGGCAATGATTTCGGCAACCGTTACCGCGTCGGGAATAAGGTGTCTTGCCATACGGTTAGCCGATGTTGTATAGAAGCTGTTACCTGAGAAAAACTCACGCGGTGTGCCTTCAGCCACAATATTACCGTCAAAGAACATTCCGCAACGATGAGCGTATTCGGCACAGAATTCTACATCGTGGCTGACCATAAGCACGGTTATGCCCTGTTTTGTTAACGTATCAATAATATCTGCAAATGTCACTTTGAATTCTGCATCAAAGCCTTTTGTAGGCTCATCAAGAAGGAGAATATCAGGTGCGGTAAGAAGCACCTTTGCAAGTGCAGTTCTCTGCTGTTCACCGCCCGAGATATCATAAGGATGACGGTCAAGAAAATCGGAAAGTCCGCAAAGTGAAACCACTCTGGCAATCTGTTCATCCTTTTCTTCTTTCGTGATTTTCACATCGCTGAGTGCTTCATATAAATCCTCACGCACAGTTCTTTTTACAAAAAGCGTCTGTGGATTCTGAGGCAGCATTCCGACCTTACCGTTTGCCTTTACGCTTCCGCGGTAAGCCTTGCGCAGACCTGCAATTACTTTAAGCGTAGTTGTTTTTCCTGCACCGTTGCCGCCTAGTATTGCATAGAATTCGCCTTTACTGAGGGTAAGTGAAAAGCCTCTGACAACATCGGGTAGGTCTTTTTCATATCTGAACCATATTTCGTCACACTCAAGTGTTGTTTCGTCTGTATAAGTATGCACTTTTTCCTTTTCAAGAGGGAGAAGTGCTTTCTCTTTGCTTCTTTCAGTCAGGAAATCACTGCCGTCTCGGACTGTCAGCGGACAGGCAAGAGTTGTTTCAACTCCCGCCCACACACGCATAGCAGTGGGCATCGCAAGGAACATACCGTTATCTTTGTTCCGAAGGTGAAGTCCAACCTTTTCGGGAATATCATCACAGATAATCTCACCTTTTTCCATAACAATAACCCTTGTTGCATAGGGAAAAGCTTCTTCCGGACGGTGTTCGGTAAGAATTATCGTAATGCCAAGCTCACGGTTAATTCTACCAAGAAGAGCAAGAAAATCAGAAGCGGCAATAGGGTCAAGCTGAGCCGTCGGTTCATCAAGAACAAGTATTTTCGGATTCATACACATAACCGAAGCCAGACTTAACAGCTGTTTCTGACCGCCCGAAAGCTCGGTTACATTCTTATAAAACCAATTTTCAATCCCGAAGAAAGCTGCAACCTCTGCCACACGGCGGCGTATTGTGGGCGTGTCATAACCGAGGCTTTCAAGACCGAAAGCAAGTTCGTGCCACACCTTATCTGTTACAACCTGATTTTCGGGCGACTGAAGCACAAAGCCTATCTCCTGTGCCTGTGTTCTTTCATCAATATCCTTCAGCTGTCGGCCGTTAAACAAGATTTCACCGTCAAGCACACCGTGAGGTGTAAGACAGGTTTTAAGGTGGCGAAGAAGTGTTGATTTACCACAGCCTGACGGACCGCAGAGGATTATAAATTCACCCTGTGACACATTGAAGGAGATACAGCGGAGTGCTTTGTTTTCCTGCTCGGGATATGTGAAGCTTACATTTCTGAAACTGAAGTTTCCCATTTTCTTTTCTCCTTATAGTTTATTATAACAGGTGTAATGCAAAGAACAAAATATACACAGTAAAACGGGATTGCCGTGATACTAAAATCGGAATAACCTATACCCGGGAAAAAGCTGAAATCAAACAGCGATAAAAGTATTCCTGCAATAATAACCACACCGCAGACCAAAAGCCATATAAGTGTATATTTATCTCTTTTATCAAAACGATAAATTGAAAACGTTGTTCTGCCCTTCAATCCGTAACCGCGGCTTTTCATACTGTCAGCTGTTTCAATCGCATTTTCAAAAGACCAGGTTATCATAATCGAGAAGATGTGAATTGCTGTCTTTGTTCTTTGCAACAGACTACCGGAGCTCACATCTCTGCCTATACTTCGCTGTGCTTCGGTAACTGTCTGCATCTGCGTTTTGAATTTCGGAACAAATCTCAACGACATACTCAGCACAAGCGACAAAGCAGGAATAACCTTGCCGAAAAGGCAGATAAACTTGTCCGTTGTCATAACCCTATTAAATACAGAAAACCAAAGGAGTGTGGTTACAATCATCACTCCTGCAGACAAGCCGTATAATATACTTTCAAGCGTAAGCGGGTTTCCGTTCGGGAAATACAGCAGAGTTGTTATGCCCTCGTGATTGAAGGCAGGGTTGATAAATGCAGTTAAAAGCACCATCGGCAGACAGTATTTCAAAAGAAACATCACGCTTTTCTTACCGTTTATGCTTACTGCATAAATAACCGCACACATTAGAGATATCGCCTGTGCCAACGGGTGTGTCAGCACAAGAGAAAAACCGATTACAAGTACAAAATATATTAAATTTATAAAAGGGTGATATTTTGTAAATGAATCCTTCATAATTCCAATTCCATTCATTGTTGTTTTTTATAACGTTTTTTGGGCTTTTTAACTTTCTGCAAAACGGGTTTTGCCTGTTTTAAGCCTGCCGCCTCCAGGGCTCTCGGCCAGGGTCCCAGAAATGCCTTGATACGTGAGCGTGTAGGTTCATCAAAATCATCCTTTTTAGGCAATCGCCCCAGCTCATCTGACTTTTGTTTCAAAACCTCCTGTGCCCATATTTTCTTCTCTTCTGAGATCATTTTTTCACCACCGTAAAAGCAAAACTCTCCGACCCGGAAAGGCAGGAGAGTTCAACACACGGGCAAACCGTCAGGTGAAACAGAGTTTCCCCGACTTTGCTGTATAGTCTCCCGCACCTTCCTGCCAAAGCTGCGTCAAACAAAAATACGGCAGGTGTTCTGACTGATATGCTAACGCACAAACACAGTAATGGAGGTTGCTCAGGATTCTGACCTGATTTCCCTTTTGATCTGATTGTTCAGAACCGTATCAATGTTTTAATTATAATTCATTTTTTAAAACTGTCAATAGTTCAGGTCATTACCCAGGTCGCAGGTATAATGCCATACTATTTCATCACCGTCGGACAGTCTGTATTTTCCACATCCTAAGGATGGAGATTCACCGTTTACAAAATACATCCATCCGGACAAATCCCCGTAGTCCTTTTCATAAATATTGCTGATTCCTTCAACATATAAGGTGTCAGCAGTACCCGTCGTTTCCAGATGTATACCGCTTTTCCGACAAGCTTGCAAAAGGATGTCATAAACCGTATCGTCTGCAGAAATCCCGAACTCTGTTTCCTTAAGAATAACACCGCTTACAGGAATATGTTTCTCTTTTTCGTCTTTAACTGTATCGCATCTGATACTGATTGTAACTGTTCCCGTCACATCGCTTTGTCCGGGCTTTACATTTACAAAAAGTACGAGCAGAATCACACCGACAGCAACAAGGATAATGACAATACAGTCTTTTATCTTTATTTTCTTTGTCATCAACAGTACAGCACAAATCATCAACACACTCACCACAACCGCAATTGCTGTCCACAACTTATACGAAACAACCTCCGGTTGATTCCCGGCATCTTGTACAGCGGTTGCTTTTGTTTCCCGCGTTTCTGATGTAGCCTTTGATTCTTCGGTACGCAAATATGTCTGAGGGTTATCAGAAGTTCGCGTCGTTTGCGTGTTGGCTGTTTTATCAATTGCAGCTTCAGTAACAACGGTCGATGTTTCATTCTTCGTTTTTTCGGCAGACACATTATCGTTACGTTCAAAGATATAAAACGGATTTTCACCATTTTTCATTTTTGTAAATGCAACAGCAGCACAAAACACCTGCACAGTGGCAGTGGTATCAGACTTTGTTCCGTCCTGATGACCGTATCCGCCATCCTCTGCTCGAAAAAGTTCAATCGCATCAAAAAGATTGTTCGAATTCTTAACAAATCTGCTGTCCTTCTCGGCATCAATTCCGAGAGATGCAAGTGCAATTATAACCTGAGAAACACTCTCCGGATTGTTGACTCCATAGCTTGAATACGTTCCGTCGGCATTCTGAGATGCTGACAAAAATCCGAGAGCTTTATCGACAGCTGAACGAACAGATGCATTACTTTCATATTGCGGGGCAAGAGCCTGAACCGTCATCGCCGTTACATCAATATCACCGCTTCTGCCTGTCAATGACCAGCCGCCGTCATCTGACTGTAAGCCAAGTAATTCTTCGGTCAATGACTGCACGGAATATTTTTCACATTTATAATTGTTGTTTAATATATGAAGTCCGAAAACAAGGCTCATTATCCCCTGTTCACCGACAGAGTTTTCAAGAAAAGCTGTAATATAAGGTGACGTTCTTTCTCCCGATGCAATTAAAGTGAGTGCATACTTCAGCCGTGACGAAGCTGATCCGACTTCGTTTTCAGAAAGATATTTTTCAAGTGTTCTCTTGTACGACGTGAAATCATAGTTGCCGTAATTGCTCAGGGCCATAATGTACCACTCCGCTCCGCCGTCTGCGTTGTCAGACAGATAAACATCTATCCAATCCTGAACAGAGGCCGAAGAGGTTTTTTTCAGGTTATGCGAAATAATACTTTCGATTAAGACTTCGGTTTTTGGGGTCGCAGCAGCGGCAGGGAAAACCCCTGCCACTGCAATAATTAATACCAGTGTAAAAAATAAAAGCTTACTTAATCTTTTCATTTTTCATTATGCAAAAAGTGAAGTGATAAAATTTATAATGCTCATAAAGAAACCTACAACAGCATTAACGATAATCTCAAAAATGCCGTTGATTTGTGCGGTACATACAGGAGGTACAATCGTCTGTGAAGCTGAAACAGCACTGATTATATGCTCTCCTACCTTATCAATCTTAATTGTTGCCTTTCCGTTTTCGTCTGTTTTTACTCCTGTTGCAACGCCGTCAACTGTAATTTCAGCATCAGCAACGGTAACAGTTATCGGATTCCAGCTTGCATCGTAACCCGCTCCGTTAAGCGTGAGCTCAATTTCATCACCTTTATTTGCTGTTACGGTGCAGTCACTGAAGAAGCAGTATGTATCCGAATAAAGCTTTGCATCCTTATAAACAAATGCAGTTAAATAATCACCGTCTTTTACGGTATCTGCAAGACTCCAACAGGATGAATTGTTAAGATAATATCCGAAGTTGCCGCTTGCATCTCCCCAAAGCTTGCCGAGAGAAATACCGTAGACCTTGTGTGTATAGTAGCTGTAACCTGCCTGTGCTCCACCGTCATAAACAGCCTCATGCACTGCATAGAGTGCATCATTAACAGTAAGTGCACCGTCACTGTCGATGTCTTTAACATCAACTGCAACCTGAGCTGCAACAAGCTCACCCTTGTTTGCAACAGAAACATATACCTTTACGATATCATCTGCCGCGAATGTGCCGATACTCATGCATCCGAAAATCATAAGCAAAGAAAGCACGAGTGACAAAACTTTTTTCATTTTAAGAACTCCTTTATCTTGTTTTATTTATCAAAACAGTGGCCACTGATTTTGAACAAAAAAATACTCCTTTAACCCAAAGGTTAAAAGAGTACAACTGATTCAAAACGCGACACGGCTACAATAACTTCATAAAACAAAAAGACTGCAAAACCGAAGTTTACCGCTCTGCGATAAATCGGTTGCACTCTTCTCACCAAAGTTGTGTTAAACCTGAAAAAATCCGGCAGGTGTTCTGACTGATACGCTCACGCATAAACACAGTAATGGCGGTTGCTCAGGATTCCGACCTGATTTCCCTTTTAATCTACTAAGTCTCAGACTGTTCAAACCGAATCTCAATTCTGTATATGTTTATTTTTTTGGTATTATATCATAGCTGTTTTTATTTTGCAATATATCCGACTGAAAAAATTTATGATAGAATAAAATTCTACAGAAAACTTCAAAAATCTACGTTTAAGGTATAGATAACAACACAGAAATGCGATATGTTTGTCACCTCAGAAGTACAGATACAAAGTTTACACTAATTATTTTTAAAGCACAAACGCAGCAGAGTCAGACTCTGCTGCGTTTTTTGACTTTCTCTATCCTATTCTTGTTTTCAGTGAGCCTGAGCTTACTGTGTCAAGGCTTGCACCATTACCTGAGCCGCGCTGTTTATAGCAATCATCCGGATTGGCGTGCGGCTGCATTGCAACATTTTTGTTACCGCCGTGTGTGCTTGTCTGTGCCTTTGTAAAAACAGGAAACATCATCGGCATAAAGAACTTGCCCGAAACGCTGTTCCATATCCTTGAAGCAAAGAACGTACAATTGAAATATAAATCCCAATAATTCCAGCCTTTGATTTCTTTGTTTACTTTCAAAAGCTGGTCCTTTGTGATATCCATTCCCAACCAGTTTGCACTCTTAAGACCAAATTTTGTAGCACTGTATCGCTCAACATTGTAGTAGACACCCATACCGTCTCTGCGTGTCATAAGGAATGTACCTACAGACACACTGCCGAACGGTGCAACCGTATAGCAACCGACAGGCATTTCACCGTCAAATGTACTTTCAACATAAATCCACGAGTGACCGAGGAAAACGATTTCTGAACAGATATACAATCTTCCGACCACATAATTACCCGGCAATTCGTCAAAGGTCTGCTTCGGTGGTTCGGGATCAGGATCCGGCTCGGGATCAGGGTCGGGTTCAACGGGGTCAGTCGTAGGTTCATCAGGATCTTCACCCGGTTCTGACGGATCAGTTGTAGGCTCGTCGGGATCTGACGGTTCCGACGGTATCTCGATTGAAGTTTCCGTTGTCTGCTCTTCACTAAACGGTGTGGTATCTTCAGTAGTCGACTCCTTTGCAACGGCAGTAACTCCGAAAAATACGCAAATAACCAGCAGAACTGAAATAATTCTCAATAAATTGTTTTGCATAAAACCACCCTTATATTCTTTTTAAGGCAAAATTTGAGAGTCTGCCTTTATTAATTCAGCTTAATACCAAATCCAACCGAAAAGAACAATAACAATAATCCACTGCCACCAATTATAATTAACTTTAACTGTGCAAGTGTCTGAAACTGTGTTGCCGAATTCGTCTGTGACTGTTACGGTGATTGTTGCAGAGCCTGTCTTGCCTGCCACGACCTTGCCGTTTGCATCAACGGATGCAACTGACGGATTTGATGAAGAATATGTAACCGTGTACTTCACCCCTGAATCAACAGTAATTGACGGTGTGATTGTAGTTGAAGCCTTATAGTCGAGGGAAACATCTGAAATTGCAACACCTCTGACTTTGCCTGTTGCCGGAATCACCTTGGTTTCCAATACAAATCCACATTCACCACAGAACAAATGCATAACGCCACTTTCAGTCGGTGTAGATGGCTTTGTAACACTCCATATACCTTCATCATGACCTTTTTCAGGCACATAATCATCAACATAACTGTCTCCACACTCACAAGTGAATGTTGTATATCCCTGCTCTGTGCATGTCGGTGCAGTTACAACCGCATTGTGATTATGCTCTGCGATTTTTTCAATTGTTTCGGTGTATGTATCACCGCAAGAGCAAGTGTAAGTCATAACTCCTGTTGTTGTGTGCGTTGCAGGTGTTGTGATTTCTGATGTATGACTATGACCTGTTGCTTCAACATAATCGTCAACATAACTGTCACCGCACTCGCAGGTATAGGTTGTGTAACCGTGCTCTGTGCAGGTTGGTGCAGTTACAACGGATTCATAACTGTGAGGACAATAACTGTAATGAATTGTTGCGTTAAGGAGAGATTCGTTGTATGTACCGATACTAATATTGTTCCATTCTTCTTCTGTGCCGCAGTAATAGACATCTGCAAGACTGTAGCAACCTCTAAACGAACATTCTCCGATTGCGGTAACACTTTCAGGGATTGTTATACTTGTGAGCTTACTACATCTATAGAACGCAGAACCACCAATCGTTGTGACACCGTTGCCTATAATTACACTTGTCAGACTTGTACATCCACTAAAAGCAGCAATCCCTATATTGTTTACACTATCTGGAATTGTAATGCTTGTAAGTTTATTACAATCATCAAATGCAGAAATTCCAATTTCAGTAACTCCACCTAGAATATCATAATTTGACCTACCGTTTCCTGGTGGATATTTCACTAAAACAGTTTTGTCCTTATTATAAAGAACTTCATTTGAATCACTGCTATAGTATGAATTGTTAATATCTACATATATATATGATAGTTTACTACACTCGTCAAAAGCCGTATCATAAATTTTATAAACACTAGAAGGAATTGAAATCCTACTTAGACTTGTACATCCTGAAAAAGCAAAGCGACCAATTACACCTACACTGCCACCAATTGTAATATCTTTAATATTTTGACACCAAGCGAACGCATAATCCCCTATGTTTGTAACATCTTTACCTATATATACTGAAGTTATACTTGAAGACACATCGTACCAAGGCACTTCAGTATAATTACCCCAATTATACATCGAACCCGATCCACTTATTGACAAATTACCATTCATGTTGAGCGTCCAATTAAGATTATCACCACAAGTACCACTGTATGTTGCCGCATTGGCATTGAACGTCGAAAATGACATAATAGACACCATCATTATCAGCACCAATAGCATCGATAAAAATTTTACGAACATCTTTTTCATTTTTATACCTCCTCAAAACACACAGGTGTATTATATCAAATCAAAAGTGTATATGCAAGCGTTTTATAATCAGCCACATGAAAACATCAGACACATCATCAAGGAAAAATCCAAAATGATGTGTCTGGGTTTTTTAATTATTAATTTTGTGTGAGCTTCATTTTACAAAAGCAAAACGAAGCCGAAAAAGCTCAAAAAGCCTTGTAAATCAAGGATTATTACGAGCAAATCGAGTAACAAGGTTCTGACGAAGTCAGGTTCTTATTTGCTTGCTTCTTCAACTGCAACTGCACAAGCAACAGTCATACCAACCATCGGGTTGTTACCTTTTTAGTTAAACTGATTTTAAGGCTATTTTTTTAACTTTTTTCAAACGGTATGATACTCTTTGTACATTTTTGTACGATGTTTTCATACCTTCGACTATACCATTTGCCGTCAATGGCTACAATTTGGCTACAACTGATTATCCCCTATCCAAAATCTCTTTAGCTCGGTTACGGATAATTCTTTCAATCAGTGTAAGTCTGTCTTTACTCAGATTGTAACGACTGTGACGCTTGAATTTGAAATTAAGAAGCTTACGAAGATTGTTCTTCTGCTCGTGTGAAAGAACCGATGCAGCTTCAGCTACAAAGTCGTCATATACACAAGGCATAATCGTATCGGCATATTTCTGTAATGCTTCTTCACTTTCCAAAGCATCCCTGCCTGCGAAGTTCAGAAGCGAATTGCCATGGTCAAACAACGGAGCCGGTGCAACAATCTTGTTGGTTTTACAATCAACCAAAAAGCCGAAGTTTCCGTAGTGTCGGTCAGAATTAAATATCACAGCGTCGAGCAGAATCATATCATTCAGCGCTTTGACAAAGTCTTCTCCGAGACTTGCATAAAACTCTTTGACTGCTTTAAAACCGCCCGATTTAACGATTCTGCCAACAGGAACATAAGCAAGGTCTTTGCTCGTGAACAAATCACAATGAGAGCAAAGTCTGCCCTTCCACATTGCAAGGTTGTATTTTACAGCATCTATACCGAGAGCCTCCGCAATCTGATAAGCGTAAAATTCTGAATAAGGCTCATTACCTGTGTTTGATGCGCCTTCCGTTCCGCCTTTGTAAAGACGAATTGTGCCATCCTGTCTGCGCCAACATTTCGGGAGCATACCGTTAGTAGTAAATTCGGGGCTTGAGGATATAATCGAACCTGTGCTGCTGCCATAACCTGTGAAAGCAATCTGTCCGAGCACTCTGCTGAAACGGTTATCGTACAGGTTACACTCTTCAAATGTACCCTCAAAAGTTTCATCGACTACCCAATAGCAGTCATTCAGAGAAAGTCCTTTAGACAGCTTTATAATATCAAGAGGTCTGTTGATACTCATACCCATTGTGCTGAGCAGATTATCAACATACGCACGGTTACGCGGAATGTTTCTGTGCTTGAGCCAACTTTCGATTCCCTTAGGCGAAACCTCTGCCAAGTCCAACGGCAACAAATCTTTATGTTCCTCGTTCACCCAAAGAACCTCGATATTCATTTCCGCACCGTTATCCGCTTCAAATGTCAGCAACGGCAAATCGTACTGCTTCAATGTGTATTTCATATCATCACCTCCTATTGTTTATATGTATTATTATAACCTTATAATACTATTTTTGTCAATTATAAAGAAATCAAGAGTTCTATCCTGACGGTGTACCTTATCAATATGTGAAAAGTATGTTGTAATTATTGCAAAAAAATGTTAGAATAAATGTTGATAAAATCAACTTTACAGGTGAGAAAATGAAAATTGCCATATGCGATAATGAACAGATAATACTTGACGAAATTTCACGCGAAATAGAAGAATATGCCAACTCACAGGATTTTGACCTTACTTATGAAACTTTCAAATCATACGAGAGCCTTACAGACAGAATCGACGAATTCGACCTGTTTGTGCTTGACCACAATATGGATGACTTTATTATTAACCCTGATGAATCTCCTCTTATGACAGGCAAAGAATTTGCAAGGATTATCCGCAAGTCATCAGACAGTAAAAAAGGAATCATCATTCTTACTGCATATCACGATATTGTATATGACACTTTTGATATCGGCTTAGTGTGGTTCCTTCGTAAACCCACAAGCAAAGAAGACCTGTTTAAGGCATTGGATAATTACTTTTATTCAGTTACCAACTCCGGCACCGTAGCCGTAAATATCAATAACGAAATCCACTTTGTGGACACAGACAAAATACATTATATTGAAGTTTTTCACAAGGATGTTTTCATTCATACTGATGATGAAACTCTGCGATGCCACAAATCAATTACCGAGTTTGAAAAAGAGCTTACTAATTTCGGCTTTTTCAGAACACACCGTTCGTATCTTGTAAATGTTTCTAAAATCAAAAGTATCAACAGTAAAACTGCTGTTATGAAAAACGGTGATACAGTTTATACCAGCGAAAAGAACTACGCAAAGCTTCGTGAACTGTATCTTGAAGCTTGATTTCAGGTGATATTATGCTCATTGAATGTATTTCATATCTTGCTAAGAACATTATCGGCACGGTTTTTGTTCTGTTCATTCTCAATAAGCTGATAGGTTACAAAGTGCAGGTCAAAAAAGTAGCAACGGCTATCTCGGCTTTGGTTCTGGTTGCTATGTCAACAGTTCCGTTTTTCGCAATCAAAGACACCGAACTTGTATTAAGTCTGGCTGACCTTTCAACATTGGTGCTGTTTTCGCTGTTTCCGTATTGCATATTAAAATCTACCAAGAAAAAAGTCTTTTTCCTTTTTGGTTTTATTTTAAACTCAGTTATTGATTTGATAGTTTCAGTAATATCCACAACAGCCAAAATCACATCAGAAGCAACGATAAATTGCATATATACAGGCATTCTCTCAGTTCTGTTAATAAGTGTAATTGTTATATATTACAAACGCGATTTCATTGTGCCGGTTGACTTTTTTGAAAGTATACCTCCCCTGTTCTACATAGTTATTCTTGTTGCAAGTGTTGCAACTCAGTACACACTGATGCTTGCGCAGGATGCGACCTTCTTTGTAGATGTGGCACAATTGTTGCTGATTATTGCCGCGGGATTCATTTTGGTTTGCCTTTCGTATATGGTGTTCAAATATATCACCGTTTCACTCAAAGAAAAAGACTCTCTTGAACAGCTTGATATGCAGATTCAGCACTACGAAGAACTTGCAGAAAAAAATCGGGATATTCGCCGTTTCAGGCACGATTTCAAAAACAATATGTATATGCTCGGTGTTATGCTTGAAGAAAACAGAATTGCTGATGCAAAAGAGCATCTTTCAAAAATGAATGTTGAAATCAAAGAAACCGAAAGTAAGTTCGCAACGGGAAATCATTTTGCCGATGCATTGATTGCCCACAAGGCGGACGAAGCATTGAAAAGCAATATTCAAATCACCTTTAACGGAAGCCTTTCGCCTGACAAAATTCACAACAGTGACCTTTGCACCATTCTTGCCAACTCCCTTGACAACGCAGTAAGAGCTTGCACAAACCTCGCGCCGTGCACAGTACACATCGATGCATTAACAAACGAAAAAGGATGCACTATTACGGTCACCAACCCTGTGTCGAAAAAAATCGAAATCAAAAATAATACAATCAAAACCTCAAAAAAAGACCCCGAAAACCACGGCTTCGGTATAGGCAACATAAAAAGAACGGCACAAAAATATGACGGATTTGTTACACTCAACAGTACGGACTCTGAATTTTCAATCAAAGTCGGACTACTGTTTTAAACCGAAAAAGGCAAACGCGGCAGAGCAAAAACTCTGTCGCGTTTTATTTTACTTTCCTTATCCTATTCTTGTTTTCAGTGAACCGGAGCTTACGGTTTCGAGTTCTGCATCATCGTCTGAACCCCGCTGTTTAAAACAATCCTCAGGATTGTCGTGAGGCTGCATTGCTACATTCTTATTTCCGCCTTTAGTGTTCGCCTGTGCTTTAGTAAAAACCGGGAACATCATCGGCATAAAGAATTTGTCAGAAACGCTGTTCCATACTTTTGATGCAAAGAATGTACAATTGAAATACAAATCCCAGTAATTCCAGCCTTTGATTTCTTTGTTTACTTTCAGAAGCTGGTCTTTTGTGACATCCATTCCCAACCAGTTTGCACTTCTGAGCCCGAATTTTGTCGCACTGTATCGTTCAACATTGTAGTAAACACCTATACCGTCTCTGCGGGTCATAAGAAACGTACCGACAGACACACTGCCGAAGGGGGCGACCGTGTAATAGCCTACGGGAATTTCACCGTCAAATGTGCTTTCAATGTAAATCCATGAATGACCGAGGAAAACGATTTCCGAGCAGATATACATTCTGCCTACGAGTGTATCACCCGGAATCTCGTCGAACGTAGGTTTAGGCTGTTCGGGTTCAACGGGGTCTTCCGGTTCAACAGGTACATCAGGATTGTCAGGATTATCAGGATCATCAGGATTGTCAGGATTGTCGGGATTTTCAGGTTCAGTCGGAGGTTCGATAGGGTTTTCAGGGTTTGAAGGTTGTTCAGGGTCAATCGGCACTTCGGAATCTACGCTTCCATCCGTACTTTCCGATTCATCTGTGTCAAGCTGCGTTAATCCGTCATCTATCAGTCCCATACAGACATCAAAAATTCCGACAGTCACCTTTTCAACCGTATCTGCTTGTGCAAATACCGGAGTTGAAAAAGCCAACATCAACGCAAGCACGAGAGCTATTATTTTTACTAAGCTATGCTTCATAAAACTTTCCCTTCTTATTTAAACGACGAATATAAGGATATTAATACCAAATCCATCCGAAAAGAACGATAACAATAATCCACTGCCACCAAGCGTAGCTTACATTAACATTGCAGGTGTCAGAAACGGTATTGCCGTATTCATCTGTTACGGTACAGGTAATTGTTGCGTTACCTGTGCCTGTCGCTTTAACATTTCCGTTGCTGTCAACCGTTGCAACCGAAGTGTTTGATGAAGAATACTTAACAGTATACTTCACGCCTGCATCTGCGTTGATATTACAATCTATTTTTGCTGAAGCCTTATAATTTATTGAGATATCGCCAATTGATACAGAGTTGACCTTACCGACTTTTTCATTTTCATCGTCTTCACCGGGGAAGTGAATTTCTGCATCCACAAGACAATCGTTATTGTCAGCGATTTTAAGTTTAAGAGCTGCCCACTGCTCCGGTGTACCGTTAAAATAAACATCCTTAATAGCTGTGCAGTCACCGAAAGCATCAACTTCAATTTCTTTCATAGTTGAAGGGATATATACCGTCTTGAGAGATGTTGCTGAACCGAAAGCACCTTCGCCAATTGACTCTACGCCTTCAGCAATCTGAACCTCTTCAAGATTCTCACAATTCCAATTGATTGGGTGGTCATATACATAGAACAATGTTCTGCCGAATGCATTTTTACCAATACGTGTTATGCCGTCAGTTATAACAATCTTTTTTATGTCAGCGGCATATCCCTGTGTCCAGTCTTCACCGTCGTTTTTATCAGCCATTTCACCCTCACCTGAGATTGTGAGTGTACCATTTTCAAGTGTCCACGTCAGGTCCTGACGGTAATCATATAAATTTCCCGCTGCAAATGATGCAACAGTAAGACTCATCACACACAAGATTGCCAATAAAATAGATACTAATTTTTTCATTTTAACAACTTCTTTCTGCCTTTAGGCTTAAATAATAATTAATCATTTTTTGATTTCGTTTTTACTCCTGTTCCTTCGTTATCAGAAAGCAGAAAGAGTAAACTGTTTTACGGGCTTGAGCATATCCTGTTCTGCCTCTGCAAGGGAACTGTATGCCATGTACCATGCGTTGGAGTCGATTTTCAGCTTATCAATGTCAACTATGCTGTTGTTGCTGTATTGCTTAACATTGTCGCACCATACTGCATAATATGAGTCTGTCCCTCTGAAGAAGTAAACAACTGAGTTGTAGTAACGAGTACCGTCATAGACATATAATATTGTCTTTTCAAGAGTACAATTCTGGTCGGGGAATCTGTTTTTAATATCGTCCTTTGCTTTTTGCGTAATCTTAGCAAGGTCAGCAGAATTGATGGTGTTAGCCTCAACATAAGAAATGTATGTTATATTAACATCCGCTTCCGTCTTCGCAAGAAGAATACCGTAGTTCTTATATCCGTCTGCCTCAACTGAAGTAACAAGCTTGTGCGTACCCTTGGTTTTGTCGTAATTATCAGACCTTGAATGGACACTAATCTCGAAAGACCGGAAGTTGTCACCGTACACACGGATTTTGCCGTTCTCTGTCTTTACATTTATGCCATCTTTACCGTAATCCCTGACATAATTATCCTTAACTTTGATTGTCACATTGTTGTTAAGTGTAGAATCAATAACAACTCCCTCAACAGCATCGAAAACATCAATCGTCACGCCTTCCTCAAGACCGGAAACAGTGAATTCAAACTCCTGCTCCTCACCTCCCGAAATTCCCTTTGTATATGCCGGGCTTTCTTCGAGCTTGTCCTGAGCAATTCTGACTGTAAATACAACCTTGTCACCATTTGAAAGAGTTCCGTTGTTTTCAGATGTTATTTCGTATGTAATGTAACCTGCAATAGGAGCATAATGACCATCGACATACCCGTCGTCTTTACCATCGGATATGTCGCTCTGAAGTGCCGCCCAATTTATCAAACTGTCAGCATTTTCAACAAAACCGTATCCGTTAAGACCTGAGTATTCAAGCTCTTCAGCAACATATTTTTTAAGAGAAACCTTTGAGGTTGCAGAAGATGATATAACAATCACAAGAATAATTACAGCTAATACGCCAAAACCGATTCCGCCAAAGGTAATGAGTTTCTTTTTGTCGGTTTTTGACTGTGTGTTATTAATTTTTTCTGTTTTCCCGATTTCAAGGCCGCAGGAGCTACACATTTTGCTACCGTCAGGATTTTCTTTTCCGCAATGATTACAATACATAAACTTCCTCCTTGACTGTTATATATGCATTGATAAGGTTTACCACCTTGATATCCTTCAGATTCCCAAAAGATTTTTGAACCAATCAAAAACTTTTATAAAGAAATTTGAAATTTTGTTGAAGAACCCAACTATCTTATCCCCGAAGGTTGGCTCTTCTTCAGGCTCGACAATCGGGTCGGGATTTACGGTTACATTTTTGAGCAAATCGTCATTTCCTTCTGCCACTGCAACAGCGTCCCACTGTACCTGAGTGCCGTCAAACTTTGTTTCGGTAAGAGCTGTGAAGCCTGTGAAAACATTTTCACCGATTGCTGTAATACCGTTGCCGATTTCAACTGTTGTAACGATATCCTTGAAAACATCAAAGCCTGAATAATTGTCAGCGATTGCACCGTTGCCTGTGATTGAAAGCACACCGTTTTCACGGTCGATTGCCCATTCTACACCTTCACCGCAAGTGCCTGATGTGAGGGTTGAGAGGGGTTTAACAGGATTGCCGCGGTCTCTGCAGAAAACATAAAGGTCATAATAAAGATTTGTTAATGCCTTGTAATATGCATAATCTTCAGGCTCTCTTCCCATCTGAGTATGTAACTCTTCCGTGTATTCTACATAATCTAATGTGTTTGCGTAATCCAACCAACCGCTATAAAGTGTAGTGTAATATTCTTTCATAGCCACGGGGTCATCTGTGTCCTCAGGTGCTACGATTTCACTCTGAATTTCATCCATTTTATCCGTGAATTCATCGAATTTTTCTTCATTGCAATAGCTGTAGTATACCGTGAAGTATTCAAATGCTACCATCTTACTCAAAGTTTCTAAATCTAAATATTCAAATATTAGTGTTTCATCTATACTTTCCTGAGTATCATTTACATAAATGTTAGCAAACTTAATATACATCATGTTGCCTATACCTGCGAAATCACCTTTGATTTTTTCAAACTGACCTTCCTCAACGATATACAGGGTGTACTCGTTTTCATTCAAAACAACTCCGTCAAGTTCCGGGTTATAAATATTGAATCCCTCTGTCACAAATTGTGTTGCATCCTGGTGCAGAACAATATCCTTGTCCGGACACTTTATCGGATAGCATACCAAAGCACAGCGTTCTTCATCACCATCAACGTAATTACAATAAAGCGCATTATCGTAAACAAACCATTCGGTGCTGTCTTCGTCAACTACAATTTTTTCAAGATTGCAAAAGTAAAAGCAGTAGGCAAAATTATCAGCAATACCACATTCTTCGTCAAAATACACTGTTTTTACTTTTTCACAAAAAGTTAATACTGCTTCATCTGTTTCTTCAATTCCTAAATCTTCAAACCAATTTTCTGTCATAAGATACAATGTACCTGTTTCTTCGTCAAAGTACGAAACTTCCTCCGCTGCGAATGAAACCACCGTCAGGTTCATCACGCAAAGGATTGCCAATAAAATTGATAATAATTTTTTCATAATACATCTTCCTTCTGCCGTTTGGCTATGATGTACATATTATAATATTTCAAACACAATATTTTTTACACAAAGACCTGAAATGGGCTTTTGGGGGTCTGAAATGAAAAACCGACGGATTTCAATCCGTCGGTTTTGCTTTTATCTTCTGAAAAGCCGTTTAAGTGCATTGATAACTGAAATTATGACACGGTTTGCTTCGGTAATAAAATTATCAAAAACATTCTCAAAGAAATCAGAAATCTGTTCAAAAATTGTCGGTTCATCCTTTTGCTCAAAGCTGATAATTCCATCAACGTCTTCGCTCTGAAGCAACTCAACAAGTTCAGGAAGAGTAACCGTCTTGCCGTTAACAGAAACGCTGATATAAACTTCATTGAGAGTAAAATATTCTTCTGCTTTATCAAGATTTTCTTCATCAACAATAATTGTATCAGGTGCTATTCCATCAAAGGTTATCTTGTCGAAATACAAATAATGTGCATCAGAATTTTCTGTAATTAAATTTGAAATATAATTATAATCAAGATTTTTATATATAGTTGTTTTTCCGTCAAACGAAAGTACCTTGTGACCGTCTTTTTCTTTGTCTGTGCTTATTCCGTTAACAGTAAAGCCAGCTGATTTGAGGGCAGTGTATGCACCTGAACCCGCTTTTGCAATGAAAAACAGGCGTGAATCATTGCCGGAAAAGGCATTGCTGAAACTCAAAGCATCTGAACGAGCAGTAACAATTGCAAGCTTTGAGCATTCCTTAAATGCATCGGCTCCAAGCTCAGTTACACTTTCAGCTAGATAAACTTCTTTAAGTGCAGTAAATCCGTTGAAAGCACCTTCGCCCACAGCCGTGATACCGTTGCCGATTTCAACATAAGTCACTGCACTTGCAATATCGTTCCAGCCGGAATAATCGCTGATTGCCCCTGTGCCCGAAATAGAGAGTGTTCCGCTTGTTCCGTCAAATACCCACGTTGCATTTTCACCGCAATTTCCTGATGTTGCCACATAGTTAAAAACAATGTTTTTAAACAGATCCATATTATTGGCTGTAGAAATTTCAATTTCATTCCATTGAGCCTCTGTACCCTTGTAGTATGTTGTAAACTCATCTTTCCCAAAAAATGATACACCGCCAATTTCCTTCATACTTTCCGGAATTACTATGCTTTTGAGAGATGTAACATTAAAAGCGCAAGTGCCAATAATTTCCACATTGTCCGGAATTATTATACTTTCAAGTGCGGTGCAATGACTAAAAACAGCAAATTCGATTGATAAAAGACTTTTCGGCAAAGTTACATCTGAAAGATTATCGCAATAAAAAAACGTGAATGGTCTTAGGATTGTAACCCCTTCGGGTACCGCTACCCTTGTGAGAGCTTTGCAGTGGCAGAACGCACCGCTGCCTATTGTTTTAATGCTTTTGGGAAATTCGATATTCTTAATACTTACGCAATACTGAAATGCGTAGTCACTAATATCAACAACACCGTCCGGGATTACAAGGTTTTCAATCAAAACACCGTTTATATAAAGATTTATACCGGTAACAAATACGTCAAAACCAAACTCTATCGCACACCAATCTTCAATATCACCTGTGTAGTACACATCTGTAACAGTTTCCATGAAATTGAATGCATTATCACCGATACTTGTTACACTTTCCGGGATTTCTATACTTTGGAGCTTAGTACAGTTGTAAAACGCACCTTTACCTATTCTTGTAAGGCTTTTGGGCATTTCTACACTTTTAAGACTTGTGCAAAAACTAAAAGTATAGTCACCGATAGTTGTAATCCCATCAGGTATTACAAGGTTTTCTATAAGAGCACCATTAATGTAAAGGTTTACACCTGTAGAAAATATACTTTCATTAAAACTCATTGCACACCAATCTGCAACGTCGCCTTTATAATAAACATCCGAAAGGCTTGCGGTTTCCTTAAACGCATTTTTGTCTACATTTACAACACTGTCAGGAATTATTACTTTTTCAAGAGAAGTACATCCCGAAAAGGTATAAGCTTCAAGCTTGGTTATACCGTCAGGGATTTCTATGCTTTGGAGATTCGTACAGTTGTAAAATGCTCCTTCTCTGATGCTTACAAGACTATCCGCAAGTTCTATGCTTACAAGCGACGTACAACTATCAAACGCATAAAAACCGATTTTTGTGATACCGTTGCTTATTTCGATATTCTTAATTTCACTTTTAAAGCCTTCCCAACCCGAATAATCGTTGACTGTGCCTGTACCTGAAATTGTAAGTTTAAACGCTTCTGCATCATAAACCCACTCTGCATTTTCACCGCAGGAACCTGACATCACCGTATCTTCAGCAAACGATACGACCGACAGATTGAATGCAAAAAGTATTGAAAGCAACATTGCGATACCTTTTTTAAATATGTGTTTCATTTTAACTTCCTTTCGTTTAACAAAACTTTTGAATATAAGGCAAAAATAACCCATAATTATTATACAGATTTTTGCAGTTTCGGTACATCCAACGCCCCGAAACCGCCTTTTAAAGGTCTGAAATGGGCAATTTTTCTTTTTTATTCATTTTAGCACTATAAACGGCTTATGTCAAAGCTGTTCTCCGGTTTGTTTTCAACAGTCAATTGCAAAAGAATAAGAGCTCTACCTCAAAAGAGATAGAGCTCGTTTTTGTTGATATATAAGGGTTTGAGCTTACTTAGAAGCCTCTTCAACTGCAACTGCGCAAGCAACTGTCATACCAACCATCGGGTTGTTACCTGCACCGATGAGACCCATCATCTCTACGTGTGCGGGAACTGATGAAGAACCTGCGAACTGTGCGTCTGAGTGCATACGACCCATTGTATCTGTCATACCATAGGAAGCAGGACCTGCTGCCATGTTATCCGGATGAAGTGTACGGCCTGTGCCGCCGCCTGATGCAACTGAGAAGTAGTTAACACCGTTCTCAACACACCACTTCTTGTATGTGCCTGCAACAGGATGCTGGAATCTTGTCGGGTTTGTTGAGTTACCTGTGATGGAAACGCCAACATTCTCGAGCTTCATGATTGCAACGCCTTCGGGAACATTATCTGCACCGTAGCATCTTACGTCTGCTCTCGGGCCGTTTGAATATGCCTTCTCTTCAACAACCTTAACTGTCTCTGAGTAGGGATCAAACTCTGTCTTGCAGTATGTGAAGCCGTTGATTCTTGAAATGATCATAGCAGCGTCCTTACCAAGACCGTTGAGGATAACACGAAGAGGCTTTGTTCTGACCTTATTAGCGTTAAGTGCGATTTTGATAGCGCCTTCAGCAGCAGCAAATGACTCGTGACCTGCGAGGAAGCAGAAGCACTCTGTCTCGTCTGAAAGGAGCATCTTACCAAGGTTACCGTGGCCAAGACCAACTTTTCTGTTGTCAGCAACTGAACCCTTGATGCAGAATGCCTGAAGACCGATACCGATTGCAGCAGCAGCGTCAGCAGCCTTTGTGCAACCCATCTTGATTGCGATAGCGCAACCTACTGTGTAAGCCCATACTGCGTTTTCGAAGCAGATCGGCTGTGTTTCTCTTACGATCTTGTCGCAATCGATACCCTTTGCAAGAGTGATTTCCTTACATTCTTCAACTGAAGAAATACCGTATTCAGCAAGAACAGCATTGATATTATCAATACGTCTCTCGTAGCTTTCAAATAATGCCATTGTAATTTCCTCCTCTTACTTATTCTTTTCTCGGGTCGATGTACTTAGCAGCATCTGCGAATCTGCCGTAAGTACCGATTGCCTTGTTGTATGCATCGTTCGGAGTGTCGCCCTTCTTGATAAAATCTGTCATCTTGCCGAGTGAAACGAACTCGTAACCGATAACCTGATTATCCTCGTCAAGAGCCATACGTGTAACGTAACCCTCAGCCATCTCGAGGTAACGAACACCCTTAACCTTTGTACCGTACATTGTACCAACCTGTGAACGAAGGCCCTTACCAAGGTCCTCAAGACCTGCACCGACTGAAAGACCATCATCTGAGAATGCAGACTGTGAACGGCCGTATACAATCTGAAGGAAGAGCTCACGCATTGCTGTGTTGATAGCGTCGCAAACGAGGTCTGTGTTGAGAGCCTCAAGAAGTGTCTTGCCCGGAAGAATTTCAGAAGCCATAGCAGCTGAATGTGTCATACCTGAGCAACCGATTGTCTCAACGAGTGCCTCTTCAATAATACCTTCTTTAACATTGAGTGAGAGCTTACAAGCGCCCTGCTGAGGTGCACACCAGCCCACACCGTGTGTGAAAGCGGAAATATCCTTAATCTCGTAAGCCTTAACCCACTTACCCTCTTCAGGGATCGGAGCAGGACCGTGGTTCGGGCCCTTAGCTACACAGCACATTTCCTCTACTTCACGTGAATAGTTGATCATGTTGTAAATCTCCTTTCGGTTTATATAGGTTCGGTTCTGCGGCCTCACCTTTATATACATCTTTTCAGGCAACAGCCCATCTTGATTATTATATCAATGTGTGAAAGATTTATCAAGACCTATTTGTAAATATTTTCAAAAAACGAGTCTGTTTTTAGGCTATTATGCCACTTTTCAGGTTGAATATCCCTGAAAAACAAAAGTCGGGATGCCGAAGCATCCCGATTGTATTATTCTGAGTCTGATTCTGCAACTTCAAAAAGAAGTCCCTGGTTGAAACGGATATCGTTGGGACCGTCCTCCCAGAAAGGAACGCACTTCTGTGTAAGGTTATCGTTAGAATCGTACATAAACTGAACCTTGTAGCCGAGACACTTATAGCTTACGCTGCCATCGTCATAAGCTGTGCTTGAAACTGAGAATGCAGGTGAATAGCCCTGTGCTGCAAGAGTATGGTCAACGGTATAGATTACAGTCCAGAGTGTTGCGATTGCAACCACAGCGATGATTATAATCTGCAAAGCGTTGAACTTCATCTTCTTTTTAGCCTTCTTCGGCTTTTTCTCTTCAGCCTTGACAGGTTCATCGTCAGAAATAACGGTTGTTGTCTCGTCAATAATCTTCATAACGGGTGCGGCAGCCGCAACGGGCTCTTCCGGTTCAACAACCTCTTCAAATATTTCCTCCTCAACCGGAGCAACCTCAATTGTAGGAGAGGGCATTTCCTCCTCAACAATTTCAGGTGCTGTGCCAAAGCGCTCCTCAAGAGCAACGTCAGTTGCCTCAATATCTGCAAGATTGAATTTTATTCTGTTCTCTGAAGATGTGCTTTCATGAAGCTCATCAATTCTGTCAAGATTCTTTTTCTCGTCCATAGTTTACCTCCAAAGCATTGCTAAGTAAATTATATACTATTCAGAAATTAAATCAAGTGTAAAATCAAATTTATTTTATTTTGGCATATCTTCCCGATCGCTACACAATCCATTTGTTTAAAAACGGAATTTTATTAATAAGGAAAGAAAGCACAAAAGAGATTACAACCGTCGTTACGGTAAGCGCAGGTACACACAGCACGGGATTAAATGAATCTGCGCTGAAGCCCCACAGCCTGAACGCCGCCATAACAAGAATATGTATAAGGTAAGCTCCGAAGCTGTATTCCGACAGCTTTGAAACAAATCTGTTCAGCTTTTCGTTTTCAAGCTTTCTGTATTTGAACCACACAAAAACAGATACAGCTTCAAAAAGAACATTTATTGTAAAGGTCTGATAATAATTCTTACTGATTGCATCTGTTTTCCAGCCGACAACCGCATTAAGAATAATGGTTGAACAAAAGCCGATGATGCCGAGGATGTATATTACCTGTCTTTGCTTTTTGGTAAACTCGGTCTGTGCAAGAAAATACCCGAGCACAAAAATATAAACAAAGCCGATCACTATACGCACATTCATATCGGAAATGAGAGTATTGACCGAGAGAAGAAAATCCTTAGCAAAGCCTGTTGCAAAGTCCTTTGTAAGGTAAACCATCTGCGGCACGGCATAAGCAAAAACAAAACCGAGAAGCAGGTAGTAATCAAGCAGTTTTTTTGATACGACAATTTGCCTGATTAACGGAATGCACATATAAATACCAACAATCATCGGAATAAACCAAAGGTGAACAGGGCCGACAAGAGTTGATGTTATAAAGTCCTTTAACGAAAAAGTGCTGAATGCACCGAGATACAATGTATTTTTCGGAGCAAAAAGAGCATATATCGCTGACCAGAGAAAATACGAGACCACCATTCGGGTAATGTACTTTTTGTAAATTGTTCTGATATCTATATCCCTGGACAGGAACAGCGAGCCGCTTATCATAAGAAATACGGACACACCCCACCGTGAAATGCTGTTAAAGACATTGAAAATCTGCCAGGATGTATCTCTTCCCGTAAGCCCTGACCACTCCTGTGCAGCAATGTGAAGGAGAATAACCGCAATGATTGCAAAAACGCGCAGATAATCGTAATAATACACTCGTTGTTTCATCGTTCAGACTCCTGTCTTTAAAATCGTGTAAATGATCAGGCCTGTTTTTCAAGCAAGGCGACACATTCGACTGTTGTTTCTTTGTCCCAACAGATATGTGTCACATTCTCATCCCCGTCATAAAAGACGTGGAATTTGAAATTGATACACTTTAACAGTCTGCCATTGGGCTGTTCTTCTTTGAATATTTCAATGCTTTTAATAAAGGTGTTAAGAAACCTCTTTTTCTCAACATCAGTAAATTTTTTATACATTGTACCATAATAATGCAGAAAAAGATAGACATTTTCGCCTGATATTTTTTCTTCTTTGATATTTGCTATATGGGACTCTAATTCTGTTATTTGTTCCTCTACAACTTCTATCTCATCATAGAAATCATAAAGTCTGTTTTGCATATCCTGATACTTTTTATCGTAATGTCTGTCAGTTACATCAAGGGTATCCATATGACAATGCATTGGCTGAAAATTTCTTTTCAATACTCAAAACAGAATGCATCTACCGAGTAAAACTTCAGACCTATGAGGAGGCTCGCATCCTCATAGGTGAATACATCCATTTTTACAATCATCAACGTATCCAACTAAAAACAAAACTGACACCTCTCGAAAAGCGATGTCAGTATGTTGCTTAAATTTTAATTTAATCTACCATAAAGGTCCTTTTTGTACTGTCCGTACAAATTGGAGCAGTCCAAAATTAAAACCAGGTCACTTAATTATTATAGTCTTATTTACCTTTTATCCAATCCAAAGAAAATTTAGTAAACCAAATATTTTGGCACTCTAAATCAGGTTCAAACAATACTCCTATATTACCGTCAGGAAGCTGCGTCATAGAACTGTAAACGAAAGAATCTTCCTTCAGCACACGGCTATAGGGGAAGGTTTCACCATCATCCTCTGAAAGTCTTACTGTTCCGCACTGTCTTGTTTTTTTGTCTGCAGCGTTCAGAAAAACCACATAGGGCTTTCCGTTGTCTTCAATTTTAATGACTGAGCTCTGGCATATGGGCTGAGGAAGGCTTTCATCGTGAGTGAAGTTTTCCCAGCTTTCTCCGCCGTTTTTGCTGTAAGCAACTGCAACACAGCGTTTGCGATCATGGTTTCTCATAAAATATTTCAGCGTACCGTCTTCCTGTTCAATAACCTGCGATTCAGTAAGCATATTTTGTTCAATGATAAAGTGATGATTTGCCTTGATACCGTGAATTTTCCTTGTGTTGTTCGGTGTTTCGCCCAATGACCAGGTTTCTCCGTTATCGTCGCTGTAAATTACACAGCAGGATAAACCTAAGGGGAATTTTCTTACACCGTAGTAAATAGGGACAATTATTCTGCCGCTGTATTTTCCGTGCTTGACAACAATTCCGCATCCGGGGCCGGGGCCGATAAAGCTCATATATTTCTTTTTTATCTGGGAATTAAGTGAAACAGGCTTTGACCAGGTTAACCCGTCGTCATCGCTGTAGCACATCATAAGTGTTGAAGTATGGGCTTCTCTGAACTTACCGCCCGTATATATGCTTCCAAACTCTGTTTTTCCATCGTAGACTTTACCGTCTTCAGAAACAGAATATCCGGTTTTTTTGCCACTTTTTGTATATAGTATACCATTTTTCAGAATATATTTTCTGAGTCCGCGGCTGATGATTTTGTTGCCTTCGGAATCTTCACCGACACAGGAATTGCAGTTAAGTATACCTACACCTGCCGGAGTGTGACAGTAATGCATAAAAATACGTCCGGTATCTCTTGAATATGTAAGAATCGGATCAATAGCTGCAGAAGAAAGATTTTTTTCTTCGCCGTATTCCTCAACAACAGTCTGATAATCCTCCCAGGTTTCACCTGAATCCATACTTCTTCTGACAACCTTGTCAATTCTGTTTGGATTGTCTGCACCGGTAAAAAATCTGGCATCAGCACAGGCTACAACCACACCGTTTTTTGTTGTAATAATTGATGGGATTCTATAATAGTCTGAAGGTCCTCCTGTACCCGGACCAAAAACAGTTTTAAACTCCACAACAATTTATCTCCCTTCAATATCCGTATAATAGCTTTGTTTTTCTTCTTTACAGATTATTTAGCTTTAAGTTTCTTTTCATAAGCCTTCTTTTCTGCTTCTGCAAGTTCTGCTTCTATACGGGCATCTTCCATAGCTTTTTCGTGTCTTGCTTTTGCATCTTCATAAAGGCTTTCGATTTCTTCAAGCTTTGCGTAGTTTTCTGCCTGAATTAAAAGTTTTTGAGCCTTAATTACAGGACGGGCAGCCCGTGAATAAAGTGAATTCTCGGTGGTTGCATCTTTAATTTCTTTTTCAACAACCTTGCGTTCATTTTTCAAGCTCTTGATTTCTGCTTTGAAACGTGCAATTGCCTCTTGATCTTTTCCGTCTTTAGCCTTGTAAAGCTTGTTATATGCCTCTTCAATTTTTGCGGTGATTTCGTCTTCATGTTCAAAGAGTTTTTCAAATACTTTTGCATCAAACTCTGTAATGCTGTTGCCAAAGTGTTTTTTCGCAACTTTTTGTGCATCAACAAAATCCTTAGCAACGGAAATTGCATTTTTTCTGAATTCTTTTTCTTCTGTTGTGTTCTTTGGCAAAGCCTTTGCGTTTACAAGGTCATTACGGTTATAGTTATAAATTGCCTCATAACCTAAAGAAGCAGTTGTTCTTGCTTGTTCAAGTTGAATTCTGCCAAAGGCTGTATTGAAACGGGACATTTCTTCAAGAACCGTCTTTGAAATTTCAACATCAACATTGAATTGTTTTGCCGCATTGTATTCTTTTTTTGCCGCTTTCTTTTTAATTTTATCTTTTATCTGTTTTATCGCAAGCCTGTATTCTGAAAGATCTTTTGGCTGTGCATTTTCAAGGTCTTTTGCCTTTTTAATTATATCCATTGTTTCCACAAGGTCGCGGTCCTGAAGGACACCGTTACCGTAGTCTTCAAACAATGCACGGATTTTAAGAACCTTGATAATTCCCTGCTGTTTAATCTCTGTAAGATCATAGAAGAAATAAGGAACAACATTCATAAATGCACCGATAACAGATGCTGCAATTAAAACGCCGAAAATGGCTATGAAAGTTTCCTTATGGTAAAGAACATTGTAAACATTGGTCGGGTCATCAAGAGGACCTTCCTGTGCGATAATTGAAGGTAATAATTCCTGAAGTTTTGTTTCGTTAAATCCGACTTTTTCGTAAATAGCGGGAAGAACGGAACTTGTTGCCATTGTAACAATACTGCCGATAAGACCGACGGCAGCAAACATACCGTCTATTCTTTCGCCTGAAACATACTGCTGGTAGTCACGGATATCACCGTTGATGCTCGGTGTAAGGATATGACCGAAAGCACCGACAAGCGCATTCATCCAAAGGCAAATAAGAACAAGCCAAATCATAATGCTCATATCGGAATATTTAACAATAGGATAAATAGCGCCGATAAAGATGATGTTCAATGTATTTATTAGAAGGAGAGTTTTTCCTTTGCCGATTTTCTTAATTGCAATCGGAGCTAAAAGCATACCCCAAAGAGATGCATTACCGTAAACGGTAGTAATAAAAGCATATTGACCTGCGGTACAAGCGTGTTGGTATGAGTAAAGCCAGTTGAGAATGTTGAAACAAGCACCCTCAAGGAAGCCTAACCAACCTGCAAGTGATGTAATCCAGAAATACTTGTTCTTTGTAACCTCACGCAGAGCATCCATAAACTTGATCTGCACAACATGGGTTTTTGCCTGAATTATTTTTTCGTTGGTATTCGCATAAACGATAATGCTGAGGAAAAGACCCAGAATAAGAATGGGCACCCAGATGTATCTGTAAATTCTTATATCGTTAAGGTTATCGGTACCTATAAAGTTCTTTGCGAAAAGCGGAATGATGATACCTGTAACTGACGGTCCAAAGGATTCAACAACCGCTTTAACAGATGAAACATTCGCTCTTTCCTGAGTGTTGGGGGAAAGAACGACTACATAATTGTAGTATGCTTCATAAAGAAAATTATAGAAGAATTGGAAACCAATGTTGAAGAGAAGAACAACAACGCACTTTGTGATCTGACTCTCCATTTTTTCATAAGGCATCCAGAAATAACCGATTGATAATAGTACGGTAGGAATGCCCATTGAAATCAGATACGGTCTGTATTTACCCTTTTTATTTCTTGTGTTATCAACGATATATGCTCTTACCATTGTAAGAGGGAAGCTGATAATAACCGCAATAAGATATATGTAATATAGCTTCATCGGTTCAATACCGATGGTATTACCTACGAAAACATTGGTAGCAGATAAAAGCACCGATGAAACACACTGAGTAATGAATCGGATACCCATACCGCCGCCGGCAAGAGATGCAATCTCTTTAACGCTCATATAATTGCCTAACGGTGGCGTTTTCCAGTAAGTTTTTACATAAGAAAAACCATCTTTAACTTTATCGACTAAAGCCATATTTTACTCTCCGGATTTTGTTTTATAAAATTATAGCATTTTAAAATTAATAAATCAATATTTGGATAAGTATTCTTCTGTTTTAAAGTGCAGGCTGACAAATGTATTATGAATAAATCATTAAGATTACAACAGATTTTTGGACTTGTAACCAAAAAAGACTTATGTTATACTTAATTTGTTATATTTACACGGAGGTTTTCAGTATATGGAAAACGAAAATAAAACAGGCGTTTTTGCTAAAGCGAAGGACACAATCCGTACTATTAAAGAATATTGGAATGTACCTGCCAAGGGCAATTATATTCCTTATAAAGAAGTTGTTGCAATCAGCGGCGCAGGTTTTGGCGTAAACTGGGCAATGCTTCTTGCAAGTCAAATCGGTCTGAGTGCAGGTAATTTTCTTGTCGGTGCAAGCATCGGACTCCGCCCCATGGATTTACAGATAATGCTTACCGTTGCCAATCTTATCGGCATTCCTATTGGTATTTTCCGAAGCTGGTATTATGACAACCATCATATTCCCGGCGGAAAATTTTTACCTTTTATAAAAAGAACAGGTTTTCCCATTGTTTTGATATCAATGATATTCGTATGGCTTCCGTATGAATATTTCAATTATACAACAAAAGCGGTTGTTGTCTGGCTAATGTATTTTCTGCTCAGTCAGTTCCTTTGCTTCTACAATGAAAGCTACACCTATTTTCAGCAGATAATATCGCCCAATGCTCAGGAAAGAGCCAACGTAATGAGCATTTCGCAGGTTATCTATTCCCTTGCACCGTCAATTTCAAATTTGTTCATTCCGATGATTGCAGGCTGGACATGGGGTCTTGACAACATATGGACATACCGTATTATTTTTCCTGTTTTCACAATAATCGGTTTTATTATCACCACAATTTTCTTCCGTAAGGTAAAAGAAAGACTCATTCTCCCCAAAAAGAAGCTCGAACCCGTCAGAATGCTTGATGCTATCCGTGAGGTTGCAAAGAATAAGTATTACTGGATTATTCATTCGGCAGCATGGGTTGTTTTCCTTGAATCGGGCTACGGCATTATTCTTAACTGGTCGTTTGTTTATGCACACAACGGACAATACGAATCCTATCTCGGTCTTGCAAACACCGTTATCGGCAATGCGGCACTGTGGTCGATGCTTCTTGCACCGCTTGCAATCAAGGTGATGGGCAAAAGGAATCTTCTCATAACATCAAACACAATCAACATAGTTGTTCTTATTATTCTATATTTTACATACCGCAATCTCATACTGATTTGCGTTCTCTGGTATTTTAACACATTTATAAGCACATTCTGGAATATAGTTCAGCACCAGATAAGTGCGGATATGAGGGACTATCACCAGTGGAAAACGGGTGTCAGAGTTGACGGACTTTTCGGACCTCTCGGCATGATAGGAACGGTTATCGGATTCTTTACAGGTATGGTATATCCCGCAATCTATGAAAAAATGGGACTGCTTGAGGATTACAGTGTACTTTATGATGACACAATCCGCAATAATCTTTTTGAGGTGCTTATTATATGCTCCGCAGTTGGCGCTTTCCTCAATCTTATTCCATTCTGCTTCTATGACCTTACTGAAAACAAGCACAAAGCATATGTTGATGTGCTTAAAATCCGGGCTATGTTTGAAAACTATTCTCTTGGTGTTCTTGAAGACGGCGAGCTTGAAGAGGCTATGGAGATTATCCGTGAGGCAAACGATAATTTCGGCAAAGAGAGAGTCAAGGTAGATAAAGCCGCATCAAAAGAAGAAAAGAATGCAATAAAAGAAACCAACCTTGCCATAGAGAGAGCCGCTATTATTATGCAGGATCTCAACAAATTCTCGGGGGAAGCGGGTAGCGCAAGGTTAACGCAGGCAAGAGCCGACTACGCAAACGGAAAGCTTTATTTCTATGAAAATGTTCGCGAAGAAATGAGAAATGCCAGAAGTCTGCCGAAATCAACTGAAACAGAAAAAGAAATCCGTTCCGATGCAATCAAAAATGCACGGGTCAAGAAAGAGTCTGCATCTCTCATCAGAAAATACGGTATTGATAACATAGCGGCTCCGGATGAAGCAGTTAAGGAAGAGATTATCAACAGAGAATCCCACAGCTTCATCGAAAGCATAAAAATCAAGCGTGAGTTGAATGCCTATCTTAAAAAGGCTTCTGTCTATGCAAGAATCATAAAGCCATATACCGATGCGAAAAATCTTATCGAACAGGCTGAAAACTATACTCATTACGAAGAAATTGAAGCAAGATATGCGACAATTTCGGCAGAATAATCAGGGAGAGGAATAAGGAATAAGCAATATGGCAATTCTTATTTCCCGAAAGGCTTGGCGCTGTTACAATAAGTTTTTGGTTTCACTTGATAAAAAGCTTGGTGAATACACTCTCGGTGTTGCGGTGAAGAACTTGAAATTGATGATGCAATAAAAAACAGTTAAAAAAATATAAGCCCCGAAGTCGCTGACATTTCAACGATTTCGGGGCTTGCTGGTATTATTCAAATTCAATTGTGCCGGTAGGTTTGGGGGTAATGTCGTAGAGGACACGGTTGATACCGTCTACCTCGGAGGTGATGCGGGCGGTTACCTTGTGAAGAACAGAATAGGGGATTTCTTCAATAGTAGCGGTCATTGCATCTGTTGTATTGACAGCTCTGATGATTGCCGGCCAGCCTTCATAACGGCTGTCATCTTTGACACCGACGCTCTTCATATCGGGTACAACTACGAAATACTGCCATACCTTTTCTGCGAGACCGTTCAGGTCAAATTCTTCACGGAGAATTGCATCTGCTTCACGGAGAGCGTGAAGTCTGTCACGTGTGATTGCACCGAGGCAACGGACACCGAGTCCTGGACCGGGGAACGGCTGACGGTAAACCATATTACGAGGAAGTCCCAGAGCTTCGCCCACAACTCTTACCTCATCCTTGAAGAGGAGCTTGATGGGTTCAACGAGCTGCATTTCCATATCTTCGGGAAGACCGCCTACGTTGTGGTGAGACTTAACAGCCTTTTTGCCTTCAGCCTGCTTGACGCTTTCAAGAATGTCGGGGTAAATTGTGCCCTGTGCAAGGAAGGAAATACCGTCAAGTTTGGCAGCTTCTTCATCGAATACATTGATGAATTCTGCACCGATAATTTTTCTTTTCTGCTCGGGATCGAAAACATTTTCAAGCTTTCCGAGGAAACGGTCTGTAGCATCAACATAAACGAGGTTTGCATCAAGTCCGTTTCTGAAAACCTCAATAACGTTTTCACTTTCGCCCTTGCGCATAAGGCCGTGGTTAACGTGAACACATACAAGCTGCCTGCCGATAGCTTTTATAAGAAGTGCAGCAACGACGGATGAATCAACACCGCCTGAAAGCGCAAGAAGAACCTTTTTATCTCCGACCTGTTCCCTGATTTCCTCGATTTGTTTCGTTATAAACGCTTCTGCAAGCGTTTTATTGGTAATACGCTCCATTGTTTCGGGGCGGATGTTTCCTGTCATAACAATATCCTCCAATCTTACTCCTTACCTGACCAGCAATAGGTGCAGACCTTATCTTTATCAATACCGATAGATTCCAAAACACCTTCAAGAGACTGGTATCCAAGTGAGTCAAAGCCAAGCATCTCACAGATTCGTTTTAACATACACTTACCTCGCTCGGTACGAGCATCGGCATATTCTTCAAGATGCTTATGTCCTTCTTCTCCCTCCAACTCCTGCACTACTCTGCGAGCAAGTAGCTCTTGTTCAGAATTGCTGCGGGAGAAATTAAGATATTTACAACCGTACATAATCGGCGGACACGCAGAGCGCATATGCACTTCCTTTGCACCTGATTTATAAAGAAAATCGACCGTTTCGGCCAGCTGTGTTCCTCTTACGATAGAGTCATCCACCAAAAGAAGTTTTTTTCCGTCAATCAGCTCCGGGACGGGAATCTGCTTCATCTTGGCAACCTGATTGCGAACACTTTGATTTGCAGGCATAAATGAACGGGGCCAGGTAGGAGTGTATTTTACAAAAGGACGTGCAAATTCTACGCCGCTCTGAGTAGCATAACCCATTGCGTGGGGTACACCGGAATCCGGTACGCCTGCCACAAAATCCACGTCGGGAATACTGCCGTTCTCTTGCTCGTTTCGTGCCATAATTTTTCCGTTAGTAACACGCATAATCTCTACATTCTTACCTTCATAGCGAGAATTTGGATAACCGTAGTATGTCCAGAGGAATGCGCATATTTTCATTTTCTCTCCCGCGGGAGAGAGTGTTTCAATTCCGTCTGCTGTCATTTTGACAATTTCGCGGGGTCCGAGCTCGTATGCATCCTTATAGCCCAGTTTATGATAGGCAAAAGACTCAAATGCCACACAATAGCCGTTATCGTCCTTACCGATAAGCACCGGCAGACGACCGACCTTGTCTCTTGCTGCAATCACTTCACCGTTAGCGGTGAGAATAAGTAATGTCATCGAGCCTTCAATTTCATCCTGTGCATGGAGAATACCCGAAACAAGGTCATCACACTGGTTGATAAGCGCAGCCACAAGCTCAGTGGAATTGACCTTGCCTGAACTCATTGCCATAAACTGATGTCCGTGATCCGAAAAATATTTCTCAACAAGCTGTTCTGCGTTATTGATGATACCTACTGTGCTGATCGCATAGATACCCAGGTGAGAACGCACGAGCAGCGGCTGAGGATCGCTGTCACTGATACAGCCGATACCGCTGCAGCCGTGGAAGTCAACCAAATCCTTCTCAAACTTGGTACGGAACGGGGTGTTCTCAATAGAATGGATCTGACGCTGGAATCCATCCTGAACATCATGAATAATCATGCCTGCCCGCTTGGTGCCGAGATGCGAATGATAGTCAACTCCGAAGAAAATATCCAATACACAATCTCTTTTGGAGACTGCTCCGAAGAAACCGCCCATTAAGCGAAGAAGAGCTTGTTGAGCGTCATAGGATCAATATATTCGCCGTCTTTATAGACACGCATATTGCCGGAAGCAATCTCGTCAATGAGCATTACATTACCGTCAGCATCATAACCGAATTCAAATTTAATGTCGTAAAGCTCAAGTCCCTTTGCGTTGAGGTCATCAGCAACGATCTTAGTGATAGCCTGAGTCTGAGCCTTGAGAGAGTCATACTGCTCGGAAGTCATAACACCAAGGTCAATAAGCCCGTCTTTGGTAACCAGCGGATCGCCCTTTTTGTCATTCTTAAAGGTAGTTTCAACATAAGCAGGAAGGTCTTGTCCTTCGGTGCAGTAATCGGAATAACGACGATAGAAGGAACCGACTGCTTTATAACGGCAGATAACTTCAAGTCCTTTGCCGAATACCTTTGCAGACAGAACTTCCATTGTAGTATCTTCAAGGTTTGCGCTAACATAGTGAGTACGGATGCCGGCAGCATTGATCTTCTCAAAGAAATAGATGGACATACGAAGGTTTACATCTCCGACACCTTCGATGGTAAGACCAACAGAGTTTTCTCCGGGATCAAACACACCGTCTTTGCCGGTGCAGTCATCCTTGAACTTGAGAAGGCAGTTACCGTTCTCCAAAGCATAGACATTCTTGGTTTTTCCTGTGTAAACAAGCTTTTTTTCCATTGTTGAAGACTCCTTTATGAAAGCTTTTTGTTATTCAAGTTTTTGGTCAAAATCGCCGATATCTGATATATATCGGTGATTTAAAACACCTTTTTATTATACGGTCATTCGGTTTCAGTGTCAATATTTTCAGAAAATTTGGCAGATATTTTAGATGGCATATAAAGCGGACCGGATTCATAGGTCAGTTGACAGATAAATACAGAAAAGCTATAATAATTGTGTATGCACGAATTGTTTTTCAGGACGATTCCTTTGTTGACAAAAAGGATACAGACAAGTTAAACCATCATTACATTGCAAATTCGGAGGTTTGAAATGACCAAAGGTACTATTAAGCTGAATTTCAACAAATTCAGCGGAAATTATGAAATAATCCATAACGGTTTTGCTTGGATAAGCGATGGCAGGAAGCCTTATATAACTATTCGCAAAAAAATCGGGGACAAGTATATAGCCATATCCCGACCCTTTTGGTCGGCGTTAAAAAAGAAAACGGAGTTTTCTGAGGGAAAAATAGTTACCCGATATTCTGATTTCATAGCATTCGGCAAAAAGCTGCATTTTACTCTTGTTTGTACTGCTGAGATAACAGGTGAAGATACTGTTGAATTCTCTTTGAAAGCAGAAAATGAAGCAGGATATGACATTCAGGCTGTCTATTTCCCTGCACCGTTTAATTCAAGATTAAAAGGAAAAAACTCTTATCATATTGATCCTATGCGTCAGGGCTTTATCCTTCCCGACGGATATAAAAAGAATTTTGCAACAATATACGGATATACACACATTAAACGTCCGATAAACACCGGTGATTGTTATATGCCTGTCTGGGGCAGAGTATGCGACGGACATACTTTTACGGCAATTGTTGACACACCTTATGATGCATCAATGTATTCATCCTTCGGAAAACACAGTGCATTTGTTAATTCAGTTTACTGGCAATCATCACTGGGAAAACTGTCCTATGAAAGAAAAATCCGATTTGTTTTCCACGAAAACGGTGATTACAATACCGTTGCAAAGGATTACCGCAATTATCTGATTGAGAAGAATCAGCTTGTTACCATCGACGAAAAAATTGCAAAAAATCCCAATATAAAAAAGATTATCGGTGCTCCCGTTCTTCATCACAAAATATTCTCCAAAATCAATGAGAAATCGCAGTTCTATGACAAAAACGGCTCGAATGAAATTCTTTGCGCCACATTCCGTGAGCGTGCGGAACAAATAAAAAGGCTTAAAAACCTTGGGTTGGATAAGCTGTATATTCATACTGACGGCTGGGGCAAAGACGGATACGATAACAAGCATCCCTATATTCTTCCGCCTTGTGAAGAAGCAGGCGGATGGGACGGTTTCAAGAAATTTTCTGAAGTTTGCCGTGAACTCGGCTTCGTATTTGCTTTGCATGACCAATACAGAGATTATTATTACGACAGTCCTGTTTTTGACAAAGAAAAAGCCGTGACAAATATCGACGGAACAAATCCGTATTGCTCGATTTGGGATGGCGGTGAACACAGTTATCTTTGTTCTGCATTTGCTCTTGATGCCGTAAAAAGAACTTATGCCGAGCTTGAAGAACACGGTGTTGACATACAGGGAGCATATCTCGATGTTTTTTCAATTATGCAGGGAGATGAATGCTTCCACAAGGACCACAGACTCACAAGAGAGGAAAGTATGAAATTCCGCGGCAAGTGCTTTGATTATCTTAACGGAAAAGGTCTTATTATGTCCTCCGAAGAGCCCGGAATGCAGCTTCTCAACCACCTTGCTCTTGTACATCACGGACCCCATGCTCTCCGTCCGCAGGAAAATGGCGAAGCTGTCGGAATTCCTGTTCCTCTCGGTAATCTTGTTTATCACGATTGTATTATGGTGCCGTGGAACTGGTTTAATAACTGGGGTATACCCAAAGGTGAAGACGGTGACTTATACGGTGCATTAAATGCAGGTATGCCCTATATTCACCCATACGGAAATTCTCTTCGTAAAATCGGAACAGACAACCGTACGGCTGACATTGAAATGATGAGCGACGAAGAATTGAAGAAAGAGTTTGAGCGTATCAGACCTCTTTGCGAACTGCAGGCAAGGCTCTATAACAAGGAAATGTTAAAGCACGAGTTCCTGGGAAGCTACCGTAAGCAAAAAGCAACCTATTCAGACGGTACATCTGTCATTATTGATTTGGATAAAAATGCTTATCAAATCGATTTACAGTAATTTCATACACTTATTACTTCAACTGCAGGCAAAATTCACAAAACCACCGACTCATATAAAGCTGAGCCGGTGGTTGCTTTTTTGTTTATTTACATATATTTTCTTTGATAGCGGCATTTACGTTTTCTCTTGTTGTAAGGAGCCACTCATCGCTATGAGGATATTCTCTGAACGTTATGTTATGCTTTCCTGATTCTTCAATAACAGAAAGACAAGTCTTTTTATCTGTAAGCTTTTCCAATGTGTTGAGAGCAGCCATATCCTGAAGCGCATCATAGAAAACCTTAAGTCTGAGCGAATGATAGGCTGTGCCGTCTTCTGCCGGATACACTATAAAGCTGTCACCTGACGGGAACTGCTTCCCTGCATCTGTTACCTCGTAGGGATTAACAAGACCTCTTGAAAGCCTTCTGTAATAGAAGTTATATCCCCAATGCAAGAAGCTCTTGATATCAAATTTGAACATCTGATAACCGATGACTCTTGTTCTTATTGAGTCGTTGCAGAAAAATCTGTTTGCTACATTGTGATTTGTCTGGGCACTGCAATAATATGTCCGGAGATTATCAACATTTCCGATAAACTTATCAATATGGTCGGTTGCCGGAATCGGATTTGAAACTATTTTCTTTTTGTAGAAAGAATAATCAGAAAGAGCATCCACAATTATATAACCTTCAAAAAGACTGTGAATATGCATAGATGCTTTTTTATATGTATGCTTCATTGAAGCATTAGGCTCATCACTTACGTGTATAAACACTTTGTTACTGAGATTTCTTTCTTCAAAATATTTCTTAAGCTCAACAGAAAGGGCTGTAAGGAATTCTTTATATTTACGTGAGTTTGCTCTTGTTCTCCAACCAAAAATCTTTTTGTAATCACCGTCAACCGTTGCCGTAATTTTCGGAGCATGCTTGGCACCCCATTGGGTGTAAAAATGAGCAAGCTCAAAATATTCGATGCCACAGCGATGTGCCATATCGATCCACCGGGTCAGCTTGTCAAAATTAAATGAGTAAGCACCGTCTTTTACTGTTATGTCAATAAGCTGGACAGTGGGTCTTTCCTTGCCTTTTTGTGTATCAAGAGGAGGAGTAAAAATCGGAGTGAGGACACAGTTCATACCGTACTCTCTTGCAGTTTTAAGAAAGTTTTCCGTTACTCTCCAGTATTCATCAGAGAAAGAATCGAATTTATAATAAGACATCAGGCAATCCGTATGAAACCAGCAAGTGTAAACAAAATCTTTGAAATCAAGCTCTGCATCAATAATTTCAACATCAATACTTGCTTTCTTGCTGCCAACTGTGAAGTCTATTCTGTGTTTACCTGCGTCATTCTGAGCAGCGTCAACCTCGAACCAAAAAACAGTTATGCCCTTCTCGGCATTCACTTTGCCGTCAGAAGGCAAAAGCAAATCGGGATAATATCCGCTTTCGCTGAATCTGTAATAGTCGTCGGCGCCTTTTTTCCGCATAGGGAAATCGGATTTGATATGCCGGACAGTATATATGCGCAGGTCTTTAACAGTGCTTTCATATACTAAATTTATTTCACAAGCATCTGTAGTCTCTATTGCAAGCTGAAAAGATTTCTTTTCATTTTTAAGCATAGAAAAACCTTTATATTCGGCTGTTGGCATTTTATCGTTGTCATAGATTTTTTCAAGAGAAGATATAATTTTAATATCTTTTATGTTGGCCATACGGTTACCTCAACACCAATTTTTCACCCTAACTTTGGATTTGCTCCGATAACGACTTCAGGTGTTTTGTATTTTTCAATTTCAAAAATTATAATCTCGTTTTCGTTCTTAAGAATTGCTCCGGGCAGATACAAAGCTTTTTGCGGACCTATATTCCAATATCTGCCGAGATTGAATCCGTTGACAAAAACATAACCCTTTGTAAAGCCGTTCATATTAACAAAGCACTCACCATTACCTGCTTTGAATTTACCTTTGAGGAACACAGGTCCGTTTTTATTTTCCGTTTTAATATTCTTGAACTTAAGACTTTCGAGATTATCTAAGGGTATTGTGTAAACATCAAAATCGGTCAACACCTGATTAGCGTAGTGGATATTGGAAATACCCTTACGGTCATAAATCTTTTGGCCGTAATTTACTCTGCCCATTCCCTCAACAAAAACACCTATTTCACTTTCGGACTTCGTGCCCTTAACGAAAAGCTGTTTTTTCAGTTTGATTTTATTGAACAGAGATTTTTTCTTACATCTGTTTATTGTTGCAATTTTTTTCTTTTCAAAATAAACGTGTGCATAATCGTGAACATCGTCAATTGAAAGAAATCCTGCATCATAATTGCCTTTAAGCTTTGTTGCATAATAAATCAAACCGAAGTTTTGTCCGTATGCTTCCATACTTCTCGGAAGCGGTGAATAATGTTTCTGAGCAATATTATCAAGATTATCAAACAAATCTGCAGACTCTGTGAGCTTTACCGTACCGATATTCTGCATTACAGGCGGTGCAGGCAGCTCGGCCATAGGAATATTCTGTTGTTCGCAAAGGAGCTTTCTTATTTTGTGATATGCATCGGTATAATCCCCCCATTCAGTTAAGGGAGCACAATAATCATAGCTTGTAACAGTAGGTTCATAGCCCTTCTGATGGTTTGCACCTGCAGTAAAACCAAAGTTAGTTCCGCCAAGGAACATATACATATTAAAGGAAGCTCCTTGGTTAAGGAATTCTTCAAGCTCAGGAATTAAATTATCAGCTTTCCTCGTGTGATGCTTTTCACCCCAGTGGTCAAACCAACCGCACCAGAACTCCATACACATTTTCGGTATTTCACCGTAAGGTTTTAATGCGTCGAAAGCAGTTGAAGCACGTGAACCGAAGTTGAGCGTAGGTAAAATACCGTCTATCGTTCCGCCCGAAAGCATATTGCACCAGGTTCCGTCAGATGTGAACTTCAATATATCTACCCCAAGCTCATCATACATATCGGAAAGTGCATGAAGATACTTTTTATCATTGGAGTAGCTGCCGTATTCATTCTCAATCTGCATAGCAATAATATTTCCGCCGTTTGTGATAAACAAAGGTTTAAGAATTGAAAACAGTTTTTCAAAGTAATCTCTTACGTGACCGAGGTAAGTTTCATTGTTGCAGCGAAGCTCGATGTTTTTATCCTTTAAAAGCCAGGCAGGAAAACCGCCGAAGTCCCATTCTGCACAGATATACGGACCGGGTCTTACTATTGCATACAGACCGAGCTTATGAGCTGTTTCGATAAACCTTACGATATCAAGCATACCGCTGAAATCAAAAACACCCTTTTCAGGTTCATGCAGATTCCAGCAAACATAGGTTTCAACAGTATTAAAGCCTGCAAGTTTCAGCTTTAATAATCTGTCTTCCCAATATTCAGGGAGGGTACGAAAGTAATGCATAGCTCCCGAATAAATTTTAAAAGGTTTGCCGTTAAGATAAAACTCAAAACCGTTAGTCTCAAATGAATTCATTATTTTTATCTTCCTTATTGGTATTTGTAATCCATTATAGCAAAAAAAATCATACGGTTCAACTAATATTAAATAATTAACTCCGGTCTTAGCATTCTTTGATAAAAATCAACCGCCGAGTATTTTTCTTCCCCGGCGGTAAATTGTTACACATTAAATTTTATCAAAAAAACGGAAGTATCGTAGTGAATTTCTCCGTAATCGCAATACTGCTGAATGTTAAAGAGTCTGTAGAAGAAGCTACTTTTGCATCGATTATATTCTCCATATCTGCGATGATTTTACATAGCATTGATACCTTTACAGTGTTTCTATCATTTGGCTAAAAACAATAATTGGTTTTCTCATTATTTATATATTGTTTTACGCACCCGAAAAATATGCAAGAATAAAGGATAGCATATCCTCTACACTTGCTTAGATTTTGAACTAATTATAACTTTAAGAGGTTCTAAAATTGTTTATGTTCTTTAAATCCTAATAACAAAAGGAGAAAGAGAGAAGCTTGAATTTCATCATGTTTCTCTCTTTTTGTGCTTAACTGTTTTTAATTGATTTTTTAGATGCTTTCTATCGACAACTCTACAACATTATCGTTTTTCACACCATCCTAAAATGTCTCAACGCATCCATTATTGCATCTTCTTTTTCCTTCGGACACTGTGGCACACGGCTTCTACCTTCACCCTTATTATAACATTCTCGTTCAATAATTCCACACTTGGTTTTTACCTGTGAAATATAAAGATTTGAGACCTTGAAACCATATTTTTCAAGCACATAGTCTTAGATTTCCTGATATGTTGCCTTTGTCTCAGCTGCAGTAATATCAAGCTCTGAAAGGTCAAGTTTTATGTCGATATGTGTGTCCGGTCTGCGTTGGGATAAAAGAACAACCGTCTCGACATTTCCCGTGCGTGGGAACATATCGACGGGGGTTGCTTCTCTAACTTCGTAGCCTACTTCAAGGAATCGGGCGCAGTCACGCGCCAGGGTTGCACTGTCACACGAAACATAAACGACACGCTCGGGCGACATTTTTGAAACAGTTTCCAGCAAAGCGGCATCGCATCCTTTTCGCGGAGGGTCAAGGATTACAACATCAGGCTTTATACCCTCTTCAAAAAGGATTTCTGCTGCTTTCGATGCGTCTGCACAGATAAACCTTGCATTGTCAATGCTGTTGACTTCAGCATTTTTCTTTGCATTCTCAACCGCCTGCGGTACAATCTCGACACCGACAAGCTGTTTTGCATCTCTCGCCATTGTAAGTCCGATTGTTCCCGTACCGCAATACAGGTCAATAAGTGTTTCCTCACCCGTAAGCGAAGCGTATTGCTTTGCTTTGTTATAAAGAATCTCCGCCGTGTCGTGATTAACCTGATAGAAGGATAACGGAGAAACATTGAACTTGAGTCCGCACAGCTCATCCGTAATGTAATCCGAGCCGAAAAGCGTGATGCATTCATCGCCAAGAACAACATTGGTGTTTTTGGTATTCACATTAAGGATAACGCTTTTAAGGCCGTTGATTTCAGCCTTAAGGTTTCTGATAAGCTCATCGGCAAAAGGAACGGTTTTTCCGTTTGCCACAAGGCAGACCATAATTTCGCCCGTCACAAAGCCTTTACGGATATAGATATGGCGGAGAAGTCCCTTGTGCGCAGTTTCGTCATAGACGCTGATTTTTCTTTCCCTTATCCAATCGCGGAAAACATCAACAACTCTTCTGAAATCCTCGGGCTGAAGTGAACAGTCCGCACAGTCGATAATCCTGTGTGACATCGGAGCATAAAAGCCGATTTGTGCAAAACCTCCGTCCTTGCCGACGGGATACTGCGCCTTATTGCGGTAACGTGAGCATGAGGGTGAGCCGATAATCGGCTTAAGGTCAATGTCAAGACCACCGATGCGTCTGAAATTGTCAGAAACCTGTGTATGCTTGATTTCCAACTCAGCGTCATAGCTGATGTGAGCAAAGCAGCAGCCTCCACACTTTTCCGAAACGGCACATTCAGGCTTTATTCTTATAGGTGAGCGCTGTGTGATTTTTTTGATTATACCGACGGCATAGGTTTTCTTAACCTTGATAATATGAGCTATGATGTGATCACCTGTCACCGCACCGCGTACAAACACCGTCATTCCGTTATAATCACAGACACCGCTGCCCTGTACCGTACAGCTTTTTACCGTCAATTGAATTTCATCATTCTTTTTAAGCATACGCTCACCACCTTTTGTCATATTGCCGTATATTGTATCATATTTCTTATTAAAAATCAACGAAAAAGCGTGAAGTGAATTATACTGTATTGACAACAAAAAATGTAGTGATATAATCTTACTCAAGTGAACAGTTATCTTCGGGGCGGGGTGCAATTCCCCACCGACGGTGTTTGAGTCGATTGCGACAATCAACTCATAAGCCCGTGAGCAAATGCTGACCCGGTGTGATTCCGGGGCCGACGGTACAGTCCGGATGGAAGAAGATTATTTTGATTTTTGCCCCGTACATTTATTTGTACGGGGTTTTTCGTTGATAACTCTCGCTGAATAATCAAACAGGGAGTAATTATTATGGGAACAAACGTTACAAGAAACAATGTTAAAACCGTGCGTAAGCTTACGGTAACGGCTATTATGTCGGCGCTGTCACTCGGACTGATGATGATTGATTTTTCCGTGCCGATTATGCCCGCGTTCATTAAGTTTGATATCTCTGAATTACCTGCACTTATCACCTCTTTTGCTTACGGCCCCGGCTACGGAGTGCTTGTGTGTCTGCTTAAGAATGCACTGCATCTGCCGATGAGCTCAACTCAGTTTGTCGGTGAGCTTTCAAACTTCCTTATGGGTGCTGTTTTTGTTCTTGTTGCAGGTCTTTTTTATAAAATCCGACACACACGCAATTTCGCACTTATCGGCTCACTTGTCGGTAACCTGGCAATGGCTATCGCGTGTTTTGTTGTAAACCTATTCATCACCTACCCGATTTATATGGAAATCCTCATTCCCGAGGAGGCAATTCTCGGAATGTATAAGGCAATTCTTCCCTCAATGGATTCAATATGGAAGTCCATTCTCGTCTTCAATGTACCGTTCACATTTGTTAAAGGTCTTGCAAGCGTTGGAATCACCTTCCTTATTTACCGTAAAATTTCACCGTTGCTCAAGGGTAAAAATGTCTGACACCTATTGACAAATTGAATATATTACTATATAATCGTTTATGCAAATTAAATAAATTCCGACAACTTATTAAGAGTAGCTGAGGGAACAGGCCCTATGAAGCTCGGCAACCTGCGTTATGTAAGGTGCCAAATCCTGCGGTGTAACCGAAAGATAAGGTTTTTATGCTCTCGGTTTGCACCGAGGGCTTTTTTGTTGTCGAAAAAGGAGGACTTTTAAAATGGCAAGATATCTTTTTTCATCAGAATCAGTAACAAAGGGACATCCCGATAAAATCTGCGACCAGATTTCCGACGCTGTTCTTGACGCTATTATGGCTCAGGATCCCAACGGCAGAGTTGCATGTGAGACATGCTGTACAACAGGTATGGTGCTTGTTATGGGTGAGATTTCAACATCCGCTAACATCGACATCCCTGCAATTGCACGTAAGGTAATCTGCGACATCGGTTATGACAGTGCTGACAAGGGCTTTGACGGTAACACATGCGCTATCCTTACTTCAATCGACAAGCAGTCAGGCGACATTGCAATGGGTGTTGACGCTTCTTTCGAGCTTAAGGGCGGCGAAGAGGATAAGTACAACCTTCACGGTGCAGGCGACCAAGGTATGATGTTCGGCTATGCCTGTGACGAAACACCCGAGCTTATGCCGATGCCGATTTCACTTGCACACAAGCTTGCACTCAAGCTCACTCAGGAAAGAGAAAACGGCAACCTCGGTTATCTCCGTGCAGATGGTAAGACTCAGGTTACTGTTGAATATGATGACGATAAGGTTGTAAGAATTGATGCAATCGTTGTTTCATCACAGCACAGTGCTGATGTTGAGCTTGACAAAATCCGTGAGGATGTTATTGAGCTTGTTATCAAGCCGACAATCGACACTTCTCTTATCGATGAGAACACAAAGATTTATGTTAACCCGACAGGCAGATTCGTAACAGGCGGACCTCAGGGTGACTCAGGTCTTACAGGCCGTAAGATAATCGTTGACACATACGGCGGATATTCACGTCACGGCGGCGGCGCTTTCAGCGGTAAGGACCCCACAAAGGTTGACCGTTCAGCAGCATATATGTGCCGTTACGTTGCAAAGAACATCGTTGCAGCAGGTCTTGCAAAGAAGTGTGAGGTTCAGCTTGCTTATGTTATCGGTGTTGCAAAGCCTGTTTCGGTTATGGTTGACACATTCGGCACGGGTAAAGTTTCAAACACAGAGCTTGCAGCAGCAGTTGATAAGGTGTTTGATATGAGACCTGCAGCAATTATCGACAGCCTCGACCTTCGCCGTCCGATCTACCATCAGACAGCAGCATACGGTCATATGGGCAGAACAGACATCGACCTTCCGTGGGAAAAGACAGACAAGGTTGAAGAGCTTAAGGCTGCATTATAAGTCATAAACATTCTGAGAGTCGGCATCAGCCGACTCTTTTTTGTTATGCGCTCGGTTGCAATTGTGTATAATTTGTAGTATAATAAAATATTGCACGGAGGTGAGAAAATGGCAATTAAAAATATTGTTTTTGATATGGGCGGTGTGCTTGTAGATTTTGATGCAAAGCGCAGCTTATCGACACATTTTGAGCCCGAATATCACGCACTTATCAACGAAAAGACATTTGCGTCACCCGAATGGAAGCTTATGGACAAGGGCGATTACGAGGTTGAAGAAGCAATAGAAATAATGTGCCGTGATCTGCCCGCTGAGCTTCACGACGAGGTTAAGAAAATGATTCTTGATCACGAGGGCGAAATGCCTCCGATCAAGAGAATGTATCCGATTGTAAAAGTCCTCAAGGAAAACGGATATAGAATATATCTTCTTTCCAATTGTCCTGCGTGGTTTGACGATTTCAAAAAAAGTGTACCCGCATTTGACTTTTTCGACGGATTTATCATTTCCGCAAAGTATAATTTAATTAAGCCCGGTGAAGAGATTTATAAGGTTCTTTTTGATGAGTTTTCACTCATTCCCGAGGAATGCTTCTTCATCGATGACTCCCCTGCCAACATTGAAGCTGCTCTCAGGCTCGGTATGTGCGGTCACTGCTTTGACGATAAAAGCTTTGACAGACTGATCGAAGCTATGAGAAGCGCTGATATAACCATATAAAGGAGATTGTATGTCCTGCTTTACCAAAGCCCTGAGAGGCTTAAATGAATATCGGTCAATTCTCTATGACCTTAACAACCGACGCCTCCCTGCCGGAGTTGTCGGTCTTTCGGCTATACATAAGGCTCACGTTATCGCTGCCACGTGTGAAGACCTTGCACCGCACCGTGCAATTATCATAACCCCCGATGAGGCTCAGGCATCCAAGCTCTGCAAGGACCTGAATGCATTCGGTTGTGACGCACAGCTTTTCCCTGCAGGTGACATCACGCTTCGCCCCGATAACGTAAAATCCCGTGAATACGAGCATAAAAGACTGAGTGTACTCGGCAACCTTGTTGACGGCAAGGTTCGTGCGGTTGTATGCTCGGTTGAGGCTGCTTTGCAGTACACCATACCGCCCGAGGAGCTGATTGCAAAAAGAATCACACTGACAGTTGACGATGAAATCAAACAGGATGAGCTTATTGAAATTCTGATAAATGCTGGCTATACCCGAAGCGCACAGGTTGACGGCTCGGGTCAGTTTGCCGTGCGCGGCGGTATTATTGATATATTCTCTCCCGACTGTGAAAACCCGTACAGAATTGAATTCTGGGGTGACAATATTGACTGTCTTTCTACCTTTGAGGTAGAGAGTCAGCGACGGATTGACTCAACACGCTCGGTAACGATAACACCAACAAATGAAATCTGCTGCAGCCCCGTAAAGCTTGCAGAAGCTCTTGAGGATTTCATCAAAAATGCACGCGGTAAGGGTACAAACAAGGTCAAAGACAGCATCCGTCTTGACATTGAAAAGCTTGAAGGCGGTATCAATCTGCCCAATATCGACAGATATTTGCCGATAATCTACTCCTGCCCCGCAACGATTTTTGATTACATTGATCAGCCGCTTGTTTTTGTAACCGAAAGCTTTTCCGTTAAGGAAAGTGCCAATGCCTGTCTTAAGCTTTTCCACGAAGACCTGAAGGCTTACCTTGAAGACGGTATAATCTGTAACGGTCTTGATAAATATATGATGGAAATCGGCGAACTTCTCACGCTGTATGAGGATCTGGGTGCAATCTATCTTGACAATATGACGCGCGGCTCGTTTGATACACCCGTTAAGAGTCTTGTTACCTTCAACGCAAAACAGTTCAGTCCGTGGAGCGGATCACTGTCGGTGCTTATTGACGATATTCGTCCCGTTTATGGTAAAAAGGGCAATTCCGTCTTTGTTGTTGCAGGTACAGAAAAATCAGCAAGTGCACTTGCATCTGACCTTGAAAACGAGGGCATTTCCGCAATGTATCTCCCCTCACCTCCCGAGGAACTGATTCCCGGTAAGGTTATTGTTCTGCCCGGCGGTTTTTCCGCAGGCTTTGAATATCCTGATGCAAAGCTGACTGTAATCACATACGGCAGCAGAGCGTCATTGCCTGTTAAACGGGCAAGCAAAAAGGTCAAAAAAGCAAATATGTTCAACTCCCTTGAGGATTTGCACAAGGGTGATTATATTGTTCACACCGCTCACGGTATCGGTATTTTTGACGGTATCACAAACCTTGAGTCTGACGGAAAGATAAAGGATTATATCAAAATCCGTTACGATAAGGGTGATGTGCTTTATGTTCCCGTTACACAGCTTGATCAGGTATCAAAGTACATCGGTGCAAAGAGCGAGAACGGTACTGTCAAGCTCAACCGTCTGGGCGGTAAGGAATGGCAGAAGACGCGCACACGCGTGCGTTCTGCCGTCAAGGACATCGCAAAGGAGCTTATAGACCTGTATGCCAAAAGAACGCAGATCAAGGGTCACGCTTTCTCACCCGATATTGATATGCAGAATGACTTTGAACGCAGATTCGAGTTTGACGAGACAGAGGATCAGCTCAGATGTATTTATGAAATAAAAGAGGATATGGAAAAGCCGTATCCGATGGACAGACTTCTTTGCGGTGATGTCGGTTTCGGTAAAACCGAGGTTGCGTTGCGTGCCGCATTCAAGGCTGTTGCCGACGGCAAACAGGTTGCAATACTTGTGCCCACAACAATTCTCGCACTTCAGCACTACCAGACAATCAAAAAACGCTTTGAGGGCTTCCCCGTTGAAGCACAGATGATTTCGCGCTTTGTGCCTGCCACACAGCAGAAAAAAATAAAAGCCGAACTGAAGACAGGCTTTGTCGATATCATTGTCGGCACTCACCGACTTATCTCTAAAGACATTGAATTCCGCAATCTCGGACTGATTATCGTTGACGAGGAACAGCGTTTCGGCGTTGCACAAAAAGAGAAGCTCAAGGAAAAATATCCCGATATTGATGTGCTGACACTCAGCGCAACTCCGATTCCGCGTACACTTAATATGGCAATGTCGGGCATCAGGGATATGTCCATTCTCGAAGAAGCACCGCACGACAGACACCCTGTTCAGACCTATGTTATAGAATATAACTTTGAGGTTATTCTGCAGGCGATTCATTCCGAGCTTCGCCGCGGCGGTCAGGTTTATTACCTGCACAACCGTACGGAAACAATTGAAAGAGTTGCTTCAAAGCTCAAGGAATATCTCCCCGACCACACGGTTGCCGTGGCTCACGGTCAGATGTCCGAGGACCAGCTGAGTGAAATCTGGCGCAAACTTCTTGAGGGTGAGATTGATGTGCTTGTATGCACGACAATCATAGAAACAGGTGTTGACGTACCGAATGTCAACACAATAATCATAGAGGATGCCGACAGGCTCGGTCTTGCACAGCTTCATCAGATAAGAGGCCGTGTGGGCCGTTCGGCAAGACGTGCAAGTGCTTACCTTACCTTTACACGAGGCAAGGAGCTCAGCGAAATTGCAGCAAAGCGACTGACGGCTATCCGTGAATATACTGAATTCGGCTCAGGCTTCCACATTGCTATGCGTGACCTCGAAATCCGCGGTGCGGGTAACATTCTCGGTGCGCAGCAGCACGGTCATATGGAAGCGGTCGGATACGATATGTATCTTAAAATGCTCGAACAGGCAGTCAGCGAGGAAAAGGGAGAAATCCCCGCAATCCCCGAAAAAGAATGCCTTATTGACCTTCCGATTGATGCACACATTCCGGGTGATTATATTGAGAATGTACCGCACAAGCTCAAGATGTACCGACGAATTGCAGACATCAAAAACCAGGACGATGCCGATGATGTTATCGACGAGCTTATCGACCGTTTCGGCGAGCCGCCGCAGTGCGTTATGGGACTTATCACCGTTTCTCTTCTGCGCAACTCTGCACTCAGCCAGGGTGTTTACGAAATCGGCAGAACGGGTAACAGCGTAAAGCTCTTTATCGAAAATCTGCAGATGGAAAAGATATCCGTACTTGCAAAGTATATGCCCGGACGAATTACTGTTTCCGCCGCAGGCAAGCCGCACATCGCCGTTAAGGTGATGCAGGGCGAAGACCAGCTGACCGTAATAAGAAAAGCCCTTGACCTTATGGCAAAGACAGATGAATAAAATGAACTAAATAAAGTAAAGCCGTAGCAAGACAAAAATCCTGCTACGGCTTTTATTTATCATACAGTCAAAACTGACGTTATTGTAATTCATCAATGGCAAAGCTGTCAAAAAACGTAAGCTTTCCATTATCAAATTCAAACTCAAGAAAATCATTATATCCGTTCGGATAACTCTCGTTTTCTTTGACGGAAACATTGACTTTACAAGAAGTCAATCGTTCACCGTTGGTTTCGATATAACTAACAGTATACGGAACCAATCCAAAAGTACAGAGTTCTTTCATAACGTAAGTTTCATCGTCACCGACTTTGAAATACTCACCCATAGATATACTTTGCATCTTGTCCTGTCTGATATACGGACTAACACAATAATATGCAAAACTGATACTCAAGCTTCTGTTGCTTTCATTGTTTTTTTCACCAAAACTGATGCTTGCAATTCTGTTGTCGCTGCGTCCTTTTCTATAAGTATCAGATTCAGGATAATATTCATATCCGAGTTTATTCAATATATCTTTCAATGCAGCATCCGATTTATCAAGCGGATTTGACTTTATAAAGGTGTCATCAAGTTCATAAATAGCATTCCTTGCAATCTCAGTGCCTAGAAAGTCATAGGGAAATGAACCGTTATAATAATTGACCGCAGTACTAACTCCTGACAAAGTAAGAGAAAACACAAAAAATACTGTTGTTAAAACCTTTAACTTTTTCTTTAATATTGGCTTGAAAACTTTTGATTTTTTTGAAAATACAATGGCAATAACAGAAAGAATAAGGTTTGCAGGTATCATCGCCGTGCCAATAACATTCATAACATTATAAACAATATCGGAATCAAAAATATCTGCAAAATACTGCGGAAGCGTTGAAAATCCTAATATTATAGGTAGCGCAAACGGAACTGCATCAGCCATTATCAATGAAAAGACAAAAGTCAAAACAATCAACACAACATTCCAAACAAGAAGAAAGACCGCAGGCTTCCAATTCTTTTTTGTAAAAGAATTATACAGCAACCAAAAATTAACCGCATAATATGCAGCACTGAAAATACCGTTTATAAAATGCGCCACACCGTCTGATCTGCTAAAAAATTCTGTTCCTCCAAGACCGAAGAAGAAAAACGCTATAAACATAATGCCTATAAGCAAAATTCTGACAGTTGATTTTTTTATTCTTTTGTTAATGAGCTTATCAATCTGTTCCGAAAAAGAAAAATCATCGGTGTCAGCAGGTAAAATCGGAATAGGCTCCGATACAACTTTTTCGTCAAAATACTCCATAAGAACAGTAAACTTTTCAATGTCATTTTCAATTTCTGTCACCTCATCAGGTGAGAGATTTCCTTTTTTATACTCTTCAAATTTTTCTCTGTAATTCATCCTTGTTCCTCCTCCATTAATTTTTTTAGCTTTTCTCTGGCACGGGAAGCAATTACTCTGACTGCCGAATATGAAAAACCTGTTATCGCTGCAATTTCGTACTGCTTAAATCCCGAAAAATAATGCAAAGTTATAACTCTTCGTTCATTTTCTTCGAGTTTTTGAATGCAACGATAAAGCAACTGGTATTCTTCTGCGACAATCAACCTATCTGTAAAAGAAAAATCAATCAAGTGATTTTTTTCTTCAATATCCGAATATCGATTTTTCTCTCTGAAATAATCATACGTAAGGTTGGATGCTACTTTGTAAAGCCAAGGTAAAACAGAAGCGCAATCTTTAGGTAATGAAACAATGGCTTTAACAAAGGTTTCCTGTGCCAAATCTTCTGCAACATGCTTGTCATGACATAACGAGAAAATATACAGAAAAATTCTTCTGCTGTGTTCTTGATATATTTTCTCAATATTGTTATCTGCCATCGCCTCACCTCCTAACATTAATATAACGGATATGGACACTGAATTGTTACACAAAACAAAAATATTTACAAATTTATACTAAATTAAATGGTTATCGGCTTGCAGAATAATACTGCAAGCCGATTTTTGTGGTTTTATTTAATTTCAGCAACCGCCGAGTGTATCGTTGATACCAAGGAAGCTGAGAATTTTCGCAAAGAAAGCTGTAATCTTTGCAACGAAGTTTTCGAAAACATTTTCGATTCCGCCGAAGAAGCCGTCATCACCGTCGTCTGTTGTATCGTCGGGATTGAGATCCTTCTGAATTGCAAACGAGTCGATGTTTTTGGTCTCACCGTCAGCGGGGTTAATCTCGTAAGCATCGAAGTAAAGTGTGTCACCGATAATTCTGACACCCGAGAATACAGAGTACTCAGCATCGTAAATCGCTTCTGCTCTCGGGAAGAGCTCATCTGTAAGAGCCGCATCCTTCTGCTTATAAATTTTAACGCCTGAGCAACCGCTGATTACATAAACTGAGCCCTGCGGATTTTCCTTAACGGTGTATTCCTTGCCGTTGAAAGTTGTTGTTGATGTTGTTACAGACTCAACCTTATTGTCAATCATTGAATCAGTACGCAGGTAAACGTGGTCGTGTCCCTGGAATACCATATCAATATCAAGCTCGGGCATAAGCACTGAGAGTGTTTCTCTTATCTGAATAACATCACTGTCATCATAGTGAGAGCCGTTTGAATACGGTGCCTTATGAAGTGCTACAAACTTCCAGTCAGCATCGCTTGACTGCATATCGTTGATGAGCCAGTCAATCTGCTCCTCTGAGATTGCATCGTCCTCGTTAAGGTCGTTTGTGTTAAGCACTGCTGTGTGAGTATTGTTGTAATCAAATGAATAGTAAACACCTGTGATTGTATCCTGATCGGGAGCATTTGAGATTGTAAAGTTTGTTACAATTGCGTAATCGCCCATATCCTCGTGGTTACCTGACGCGGACATAAACGGTACATTCATAAATGTATCTGATGCCTCGTCAAGAAGCCATGTCCACTGGTTGAAGTTATCGCCCTGGTCAACATTGTCACCTGTGCTGAGCATATAGCCTGCCTCAGGATAAAGCTCCTGAGCCTTTGCAAGAACACTTGCAACACGCTCATACTGAATCTTTGACATTGACTGTGTATCTGCAAGGTGGACAAATGTTGTTTCGTCAGAGCCGTCCTCCATTGTGAATAAGCCTGCTTCACTCCACCAGTTTCTTGAAGCATCACCGATACGGTAAACATACTTCTTGCCTGCCTCGAGGCCTGAAACTGTGATTGTGTGTCTGTTCATCGGAATTTCGTACTGCATAATACCGATAATACCGAAGTCGATACCGGGGTAAGATCTGATTGTACGCTCAGCATCAGCAGTTACCGTGATGCCTTCAGGAACAGCGTTTGCACCGCTGAATAACGGTGTTTCGCTGTATTCAAGAATTTCGATGTCACTGCCCATAACAGTTGATTTTGTATACCAGCTGATGTTTCTTGATGTTGAATCCTCACCGAGAGTTACCGTAACTGATGTGGGAAGGCGGTAATTTTCGCGTGTTGCCTCAACCTCTACCTTGCCGTCATAAACAATTGTTGCTGCCATATCGTCTGCGAAGTTGTAGTCAAAAGCAAAGTCGCGGACAATATTGGCAAGTGAATGGCCGATACCCTCAAGCAACGAAGCTGTGATGTATTCATCCATAAGGTGCTCAACAATACCCATAAGTGAGCCGCCTTCAATTACACCGAAAGCGCTGAGGATAGGAGCAACTGTATCGGCGATATTGAGAATACTTGTATCGCCAAGGAAGATAACCTTCAGCACACCGTTAAGAATCTTGCCGAGAAGGAAGCCGAATGAGCCGAGCGGGAAGAGCTCGTCAACATTGATTTCAAGGTCAGCAAGAAGCTGATCGATAAGAAGATCGTTTGCAAGAATGTCAAAAAGAGCGTAGAACATCTGATCTGCTACATCACCGTATTCAACATTGTTGATAGCATCGTTCATAAATACGTCTGTGCTCGGGTCAAGGGCGCCGTGATATACATACAGGATTGTATTCATAACAAGGTCATCCAATGTGCCGGGCTCAGTTTTGCTGCCGAGACCGTATTCATCATAGAATGAATCGTTCGGAAGCTCAGAAACCTGAATTGAAAGAAGCTTGTCGATTGAGTTAAGAAGATACTCAACTGTTGCTTCTTCATCTGTAAAGTAATGCTTTGAAAGCTGTGCGTCGATATCTGCAAGGAAGCTCATAATGTTCTTCATTGTAAGAATACCGATAGGTCCGAGTGTGATGCCCTCGCCTATAAGACCGCCGAGAAGTTCCTCAACATCAAGACCGAATACAGCCTTGAGTGCCTCGAGAATACCCTTTTCCTGTACTACCGGAGCAAGCTGTCTTACATAACCGCCGAGGAAGTCACTTGCGAAGCCCTTACAGCCTCTTTCATCAAAATATGTACGCTTGATTGATTCAACTCTGAACGGCTGTTCAAAGGTTTCACCGTTTACCGTTACAGGAAGAACGCAGTCAACATCAAAGCTATCAACCTCAAGCTCTGTTTTGCCTGTATTATCTGTTGTGATTTCAAACTCACGGAAATAGTTCGGGAAGGATGTAAGTGAAGATACGCAGACCTCCGTAAGAGTTTCACCGTTGTCAGTTACGGTCTGTGCGATATCATTCATGTGAATATGACCTGTGAAGGAGAACTGCATACCTGCGTCTGCAAGCTTTTCTGCAAGCTCCTGCCAGCCGTCAATGTTAAAGCCCTTCATAATCTTGTACTCATTATGGAAATGAGGAACAAGGTTATGGTGGATAACACCAAGAGGAACCTCACCGTTTGCCTTTGCGTCTGCAATTTCATCAAGCAACCACTGTGTAAATTCTTCTGAAACAGCACCTGATGTTTCACCGATATCAGAACCGTCATCAGTAAGATCTGCACTGTACTTGCTTGAGTCAATCATAATAAATCTGTAACCGTCATCGCTTACTGAGTAAGAGAGCATATTGCCCTTACCTGTTGACGGTGTGTAGTTATGATAAGCAAGGTCATAGCCGAGTTCAGCATATACTTCGCGGAATTCCTCGGGAGTGATGGGTCTTGCTTTTTCCTTATAGCCGTTTTCGTATGTTTTTGCAACATCAGGTCTGTTGATGTCGTGGTTACCGTTGATTGCAAGAACCTTAAGACCTGTTTGTTCTTCAAACTTTTCAAGTCTTTCGGCAAGCTTTACATGACCGATATACTCGCCGTCTGCTGTAAGGTCACCTGATACGATAACATATTCCATACCGTTTGACTTTGCGTGCTCTTCAAGTGCAGCAAGAGCAGAATCAAGAATACCCACTGATTCATAGGACTCTCTGCCGATTGACATTTCCATAGCATCCATAAAGGCGTCACAGTAGTCACCTGTAAGCTCCTTCGGATAATAATGGATATCCGAAAGTGCAGCAAAGCTGAGTGTCTTTGTCGGAGCAAAAGCAGCCTTGATAACGTCCGCAGCATTTGCACCGAAGGGTACAACTGAAACAAACATTGCAACAGCAAGAACTACCGACCAAATTTTTCTCGTGATGTGATTTGTCTTTTTCATTTCGCTTCTCCTTTTATATTGATTTGAAAATCAAATTAAATCCGTAAATTCGCCGCTCTCAATTCCTAGGTAATCATCAGCGGCAGACGCATCAATTTCTTCGACATTTTTAAGTCGCTTCTGAATGATGCGGTTTCTGTCCTGAGCCTCTGAGAGAGTCTTGCCTGCCTCGTCAATCTTTTTGCGCGCCTTATCAAGGACTGTACCGAATTTTTCGTACTGAGCCTTGGTGACAGCGAGAAGCTGACGGACTTCGTTTGCTTTTTCGTTAATCGCAACAGCCTTGAAGCCCATTGAGAGCGTGTTAAGAAGTGCGATTATCGTAGTTGGTCCTGCGACCATAATGTTTTCACGCTGAATTTTATCAAGTATGCCCGAGCTTGAGGATGTTATCTCGGCATAAAGACCTTCAGTTGCAAGATACATAATTGCAAAAGGTGTTGTTGCCGGAACATTGATGTATTTTTTGATTGTTTTTGCTTCCTGCAGGACTCTGTCCTCAAGTGCCTTTCTTGCTGCTGCAAGTCCGACAGCGTCAGCATTGTCCGCAGCCTCGCAAACGCGCTTGTAGTCTTCCATCGGAAATTTCGAGTCAATCGGAAGATATGTAAATTTAGAAGAATCGTCGCTTGACGGAATCTTTACCGCAAATTCAACAAGGTCGCGTGAGCCCGGAACGGAAGAATAATTCTTGACATACATATTGGGAATTGTCTGATCAAGAATACTCTCAAGCTGAATTTCTGCCCATGTTCCGCGTGCCTTGACATTGGTAAGAACACGGTTGAGAGCCGTAACGTTTGTTGTAACACCGCTTGAAAGCTCCTTCATCTCGCCGAGTGATTTATAAACATTCTCGAGTTGTTCGGAAACAGTTTTGAATGAGGAATCAAGTCGGGTTGCCAGAGTTGCAGTCAGCTTTTCGTCAACTGTTTCACGCATCTGGTCAAGCTTCTTTTCGTTGCTTTCCTGCATTTTGCCGATTGCCGCATCAAGGGTGCGTGTCTGCTTTTCATTAAGCTCTGCACTGCTTGTTCGTATAAGTGTGAGTGAATCGGTCATATCTTTATTAAGTTTTATAAGAGTTTCGTAATTCTGCCTTGTCATATCCTCAAGCTTACCCGTCATCAGGTGAAGAGAGTTATTTATTTCACGGCGGTTGCGTTCAAACTCTTCCGCATTACTGCCCGAGGTTTTCTGAAGATACATTGAAAGTGCCGAAACCTGCTTCTCAAGCTCTGCGATTTTTGCATCGCCGTCGCCTGATTTAAGCTTCTTTGAAAGCGACATAAGCAAAACGACAATTATCACTGAAAGTACAGCAATTACAATAACGAGTGCATCAGTCAAAGTACCACTCCTTAGCCTAAAGATAATACATTATAGCAAGTTTTTTCGAATTTAACAACATTATTTTAAAAATATATGGCTTTTTTGCAAGTTTTTTGCTATAATATTTTTTATAAAATCCTGTTATTATTACAAAGTAAAAAGATTGTCAAAGAGGTTTTGATATGATAAAAAAACTGGTTTCACTTTTTATTATAGCTGTCATACTTGTCACCACATTTTGTGCTTGCGGTGAAGATGATGACATAGCACTTGTTATGCCGATTACAAGCGACCCTATGTGCCTTGACCCGCAGATTGCGGAAACTGATGAGGCAAAGCTGATTGTAAGCAACTGCTATGAAGGTCTTGTAAGACTTGACGAAAAGGGTGAGATTATCCCCGGTGTAGCTGAAAGCTGGACGGTTTCGCCCGACGGCCTTACATACACCTTTAAATTGCGTCAGGATACAAATTGGCAGCTGCTTAAATCCTTCAAGGGCGTGTTTGAGGACGAAAACTATCTTGAGAATTTCAAAACAAAGGTTACTGCTTACGATTTTCAGTTTGCGTTAAGACGTGCAGTTGACAAGATTACTGATTCGCCCGACGCTGAAAAGCTTTACTGCATTAAAAATGCACGACAGATTCATTCAGGCGAAGCGGATAAATCCTCTCTTGGTGTAAATGCATCTGATGAATCTACACTTGTTATTACACTCGAGCGTGCAAATTCTGATTTTCTGCGTATCCTCACACTCCCATTGTGTATGCCGTGCAATGAAGAATTCTTTAACGCAACACACGCAAAATACGGGCTTGAATTAAAATATACATTCTGCAACGGACCGTTTTACCTTGCACGTTGGGCGGTTGACAATTCACTTGTTATGTACCGCAATGAAGGATATGTCGGTGCGCAGAAGGTAAGTCCTACCGCAGTATATTTCAATGTCAACAAGGAAGAGGAGTCTGTAGTTTCAAAGCTAAAGCAGCTTACCTATCATTGTGCTTTTGTTTCCGACGAGGCCGCACAGGGACTCAGAGATAACAATAAGGTATCCTGCGTTACAACAGAAAATGAGGTTGTTGGTCTTGCCTTCAACTGTTCTGACCGTATTATGCAGAACGAAAGCCTCAGAAAAGCACTTGTTATGATGACATCTGCAAAGGACATTGAAAAACCTGCAAACGCAATCGCGGTTGCAAAAGGAATCGTCCCCGACTGCTGCAGATTTGCAAACAAAGCTTACAGACAGGCAGCGGGAGTCAGCGCATCACTCGGATATAACGAGAAGAAGGCTGTTGAACTGTGGCAGGAAGGACTCAAGACTCTTGAGTCAGAGTCTGCAGGCGTAAAAATAATCTGCACGGAGGAATACTCCGCACAGATGCAGGAGGTTATACAGACCTGGCAGAAAATCCTCAGCACCGCAATTGTTGCAAAGGTTGAGGTTATGAGCGCCGATGAGCTGAAAAAGGCTGTCAAGGATGACAATTATCAGATTGCCGTAACAGGAATCAAAGCTGAAACCGCAAATGTTACTGATACACTCGAGTTTTTTACATCAGGAAACAGCAAAAACATTTTTAATTATTCCGACACAGAATACGATAAGATTTATGACGACATTCTGACAACATATCAGGGAGACGAAATCCTTGCGGGAATCAGGAGTGCTGAAAAAACACTTGCAGATAAGGCTGTCTTCTGTCCGCTTTTCACCTACGGTGATTTCGTTGCAATCGGAGAGGAAGCAACAGGACTTGTCCCCTCCTCTGCTTTTGAAAGCATCTGCTTTATAAACGGAGGACTTGATTAAGGTGTTTTTGTTAAAAAAGAATAAGCCGCTCGCAGTCGTATTCTGGCTGCTGACTGCAGCGGTTATGTATGTAATTTTTATGTTTTCCGCTGCTACGGGCTCTGAATCACAGCAGGTCAGCCAGAATCTTCTCGGCATTATAGTCGAATTCATAGGTCAGTTTATTTCGCACAACACATTGCGTAAATTTGCTCATTTCACCGAATTTGCCGCACTCGGCTTTTGCGTGACAGGTGCAGTCCACTTCACTTTCGAAAAAAGAGACTTCAGACTTTCGTTTTTCCCCTGCTTACTTTATGCGGTCAGTGATGAAATCCATCAATATTTCGTACCTGAACGAGCGTGCAGAGTTTTTGATATGTTTATCGACTCGTGCGGAATTGCCACGGGAATCGGAATATTTATGCTGATAGTTTTTATAATCAAAAAAATATCCAACAAAAATCGGCTTGCAGACTGACTGCAAGCCGATAGTTTTTTACTGTATTTCTTCAATATCATACGGTGTTGTCTGGTAAACAAAGTAGTTAAGCCAGTTAGAGAAAAGCAGATTTGCGTGTGCACGCCAGGTTGCGAGCGGCATTCTGGTCGGGTCATCATCCGGGAAATAGTTCTTCGGAATCTGAACATCAAGTCCCTTTTCTCTGTCACGGAAGTATTCGTCACGCAAAGTTGTTGCATCATACTCCGAATGTCCCGTAATAAAAATCTGCTTACCGTTGTTTGTAGAAATGGCGTAAACACCTGTTTCCTCTGAGGAAGCAAGAATTTTGAGCTCCTCGACAGCTTCAACATCCTCACGCTTTACGCTTGTATAACGCGATTGCGGCACCATAAAGGTGTCATCAAAGCCTCGAAAAAGAATTGAACGCTTATAATCCACCGTATGCGGATAAACACCCGAAATCTTCTTATCAAGTCGATACTTGTCAATACCGAAATGGTAATAAAGACCTGCCTGAGCGCCCCAACAGATGTGGAATGTGCTCGTCACATGCTTCTTGCTCCATTCCATAATCTCACAAAGCTCGTTCCAGTATTCAACGTCCTCAAAAGGCATAAGCTCAACCGGTGCACCGGTGATAATCATACCGTCATACTTCTTATGCTTTATATCCTCAAAGGTCTTGTAGAAGGTAAGAAGATGCTCCGCAGATGTATGCTTTGACTTGTGTGAGCTTGTGTGCATAAGCTCAAGCTCAACCTGCAGCGGTGAGTTACCCAACAGACGTGCAAACTGTGTTTCGGTTTCAATTTTTTTCGGCATAAGATTCAGAAGAAGAATCTTAAGCGGTCGGATGTCCTGCGTGATTGCTCTTGTTTCTGTCATAACGAAAATATTTTCGTCATGAAGCACCTTAACCGCAGGCAGCTCGTTAGGAATTTTAATAGGCATTCAAATCAACTCTTAATCAACAATTTTATCAAGTGCCTGTGCAATATCATCAATAAGATCCTCGGCACTTTCAAGTCCGCAGGAGAAGCGGACAAGATTTGCAGGTACACCTGCAGCGGCAAGCTCAGCATCGTTCATCTGACGGTGTGTAGCGCTTGCCGGGTGAAGGCAGCATGTTCTTGCATCAGCAACGTGTGTTTCAATAGCAGCGATCTTAAGATTCTTCATAAACAATTCTGCTGCTTTTCTTCCGCCCTTAAGGCCAAAGCTTACAACACCGCAAGAGCCATTCGGAAGATACTTCTGAGCAAGCTCATAGTCCTTATTACCCTCGAGTGACGGATATTTTACCCACTCTACCTTATCGCTGGACTCAAGGAACTTTGCAACAGCAAGTCCGTTCTCGCAATGTCTTGCCATTCTTACGTGAAGGCTCTCGAGACCGAGGTTGAGAAGGAATGCATTCTGAGGAGACTGGATTGAACCGAAGTCACGCATAAGCTGTGCAGTTGCCTTTGTGATAAATGCACCTGCATTGCCGAATTTCTCGGCATAGGTGATTCCGTGGTAGCTGTCATCGGGAGTGCAGAGACCGGGGAACTTGTCAGCGTGTGCCATCCAGTCAAACTTACCTGAATCAACAATACATCCGCCGACACCTGCACCGTGACCGTCCATATACTTGGTTGTTGAATGAGTTACGATATCTGCGCCCCATTCGAACGGGCGGCAATTGACAGGTGTTGCAAAGGTGTTGTCGATGATAAGCGGTACACCGTGAGCGTGTGCAGCATTTGCAAAGCGCTCAATATCAAGCACATTGAGTGCAGGGTTTGCGATTGTTTCGCCGAAAACAGCTTTGGTATTCGGACGGAAAGCAGCCTCAAGCTCTTCGTCTGAGCAATCAGGCTCAACGAATGTGAACTCGATGCCCATTCTCTTCATTGTAACTGCGAAAAGATTGTATGTTCCGCCATAGATTGTAGAAGAAGATACAACGTGATCTCCGCATGATGCAAGATTGAAAATCGAGTAGAAGGATGCTGCCTGGCCTGATGAGGTAAGCATTGCTGCCGTACCGCCCTCAAGCTCACAGATTTTTGCAGCAACTGCATCGTTTGTGGGATTCTGAAGTCTTGTATAGAAATAGCCTGAAGCTTCAAGGTCGAAAAGCTTACCCATATCTTCGCTTGTAGCGTATTTGAAAGTTGTACTCTGAATAATGGGAATCTGTCTGGGCTCGCCGTTACCCGGTGTATATCCGCCCTGAACGCATTTTGTTTCAATTCTTAAATCGCTCATAAAAATACCTCTTTCGTTATAAAAAATAAAACCGTCCCAAAGATAACTTTGAGACGGGATAAAATACCCGCGGTACCACTCAAATTGCAGCTTTAACTGCCACCTTTAGACTCTGACAAGTCCTATACCTTAACGCGGTAAAACGAAAAGCCCTACTGTTATTTCAGACCTTCAACTCAGAAGCCATAGGCAATGAGACATCCGTTACCGACTTGCACCGACCGTCGGCTCTCTTGAAACATCAGGCTCTGCCCTCTTCGTCACGGTTATTAAAAGAATGATAACACTAAACCGATTAATTGTCAATAATTATTTGTTTTTAACAAGCACAACCGCCTGACAGCCGAGAAGCTCCCATTTCTCCTTAAATTTGCTCATTGCAAACGGGAGAACACCGTTGTTATACGGGTCAACGGTTGTAACAGTTGTCGGAGAATATCCCGACAGAATCATAACGTGAGTGCCTCTTGGATATGCAAAGTATTCTCCTGTATCCTCAATGTACCACGCATTTTTATAAGGTGTATTCTGCATTTTATAGGTTGCCCATACAATTGCAGGTGTACCGTCCTTAATATACTTGAGAAGCTGAGTGAACGAACATCCGCTGATTTTAACAGCAGTATAACCGCCGCCGCGCTCATCAATTGCTTTTTGTAAAGCTTTGGTTACCGCAGGAGAGAATACTCCATAGCCGGGAGTTGAGCTTGTGTATGTATATCTCGGGTCACCTACAAACATTTCATTGATATCGGGGCCATAGAGCTTACCGTTTTTCTTGTACAGGTTTTTGCGCGGAATAGTGTCAACCATCTCGTCAATATCAATTACAAAATCGTAATATCTCAACAACATACAACAGGAAGCAGCTTCACAGCCTGTCGGATATTTAGGCAACTGGCTGACATAAGGAATCGTCATCGCTATTACCGTAACCTTGCAGGTAACGGATTTATCCGAGCCGTCAGTTGTTGTACCTGTGATAGTTGCGGTGCCCATTCTTTCTGCCTTTATAACGCCGTTTTCATCAACGATTGCAATATCTGTGTTTGAAGACACCCAGTTCATTTTGCTGTTAATATTCTCAGCCGGAACAAATGTAAGCTTCTGCGCATATACAGATCCCTGCTCGAGTGTAACGGATGTCTTTTCCGTCTGAACACTTTCTATCGGGAAAAGAATCTCTGCTGTGACTGTTTTTTCGATTTCAGAGCCGTCAGTCGATTTTGCAGTAACACTAACGGTTCCCTGTGAAATCCCCTTCAGCTTTCCGTCGGAGTCAATCGTTGCAATGCTTTCATCCGAAACTGACCATTCAACCGAAGTATTATCAGCAAGCCTTGGACGAAAATCTACCGCTGACAGCTGAACCTCGTTACCGACAGTCACCGACACTTTATCTGTGCTGATTGCAAAATCCGACAGCTTTATTGCCTGTCCGACTGATTTTTTAAGAACAAGCAATGCATCGCTTGAGTTAACATCTCCGCTTACATCAACATCACCGCAGAAAATCACTTCTTCGTTTTTTTCCTTTTTACCCACGGCGATTTGAAGCATAAACAACGCATCTGTGGAATTGACCTGACCGTCGTTATCCATATCGCCGAACACAGGTGCGGCATGGGTCATAACTATACCTGAAGTAAATGCTCCTGATGCGAGTATCAATGCCATGATAACGGCTGAAATTCTCTTTAAAACATAGGCTTTCATCGCTGAATCTTCTTTCACTGATTAAAATACCAGAGAAGTATATACCAAATAAACTGCAATGTCAACCCAAAAAAATCGAACGGTGGCTTCAGAAGAAGCCACCGTTATGTTATCAGAAAATAAACGCAAAAATCTTTTTGAAAAAGCTGACTATCTGTCGGAAAAATCTTACAATAAAGCAAGCTTCTTCCTGCGGTTCTTCAGGCACCTCAGGTGATTCGGGCTCTGCCGCCTCGGGAGACTGATCAATCGCATCAGCGTAATCCTGCCACTCTGATGTTGTCATAAGCTCCTGAGTCGGAATTGACTGATCAACCTTTTTTAAAAGTACTCCTGCATCACGGAGAATTCTGTAATCAAGAACATCGATTGTTCCGTCGTGGTTACAGTCAGCCGCTCTCATTCGTGCAGTACCGATATCATCAACCGTAAGCATCTTATTGAAGATGGGGTCAATGTATACGGCATCCTGACCGTCATACCAACCGTCGCCGTTGATATCTCCGAAAATAACTAGCTTGTATTTTGCAATCAGGTCTCCGCTTGTCTTATTCCTGATAGTGATAAGCGTTCCTGTACCGAGATGCTCCGTATTATTCACGGTTACATATTCATAGGTTGCATTTTCAAAGCTGAGATAATTCTTTTCAAGCTCTGCCGCAGTAATACCCGGATAAACTCCGTAGAACAAATCAATTTCTTTTTCTTTCCACTGAGCATAAAGCGTAGTCGAAGCAATTTCCTGACAAACTGTTGATGACGTAACCTGTACTCCGCCTGCAGGCTGAGTAAACCAACCGACAAAGTCATATTCCTCACGCTCAGCGGGTACGGGAAGTGTACCGTAAGCATGATTCAATGCAACCGCTTTACCCGTTGATGAATAAGCATAGTCACCCGATGCAACTTCAACCTTTACTCTGAACCTGAAGTTGTTAAATGATATGTCTTTTTCGCTCTTATACAGCCAAAGCTTGAATGATGAGATTTCAGCCGCTACCCTATCTGTCTTGACTGTAATATCATAGCTGCCGGGTGCTACCATATCCGTAAAGGTTCTTATACCGTCAGGTGCTTTCATACCGTCATTATAGAATTCGGTTACAATCATACCGTTTGTCATCGTACCGCTAACAGGTTCAAGAGTAACTCTTATTGTATCACCCATGCGGATTTTTTCTGTAAAAGGAATACCTGCTTTTATATCAACACTTGCATTGAGTGTACCGTTGAGAGTTATTGTATCGTCACTTGCATCATAGCTTGCGGTAATACCGTTGCCGCCGCTGATGGTATCAAGACCAAGCATAAGATTCTTCCCGATACCTTCATAATTGTAATCAAACAGAAGCGTTGAACCAAAACTGAATGCAGATCCCAATGAGGTTGAATCAGAACCCTTGTACGCATAGAGGTGAACCGTGTATGTACCGTATTCGTTATTGTGTGCAGAAACAGGGATATAAGCTCTGAAGTTATATCTGAAGCCGTTAACCTCCCAGTTACCGCTTTCACCGTCGTGCCAGATAAGGTCGTCACGGTCATTATAATCTGTCCAGGTCGGTGTTCTGATATATTCTGTGTTATTACAGTACATATAGACATAGAAGCCGTTTGTACCGTCAGCAACCATCTTGTGTCGTACAATCTGAGGTCTGCCGTTAACTTCGATTTCAGACATTGCTGCCGCATACTTACCGTCAATCGCATTCATCTCTGTCACATCAACCTTGATGTAACGCGCATCAATCGAACTGAAGGGATAGGATACGGATTCTGTAACATCTGCATTTGTTTCGGTTGCTACGGTTTTCCACTGTATACCGTCCGCGGATACACTGACGGTATATTCCTTCGGGAAATATCCCGCATAGCCTGTTGAACTGTCGACTGCATAAAGAGTTATTGTGCTGAGTGATTTTGCTTCGCCGAGATCAACCATAACATAAGTTTCAAAGGAGGAATCCTTAAGCTCTGAGCACCAACCGTTAAGACCCTGAGCAGCGTTAACAACGGTATAACCGTCTGTAAGACAGCTGAGATACCAGCCGGGAAGCTTATCGTATCTTGTACCCGGTGTACCAAGTGAGCTGTCACCGTATACAGTCTTATGGTAGGCAGGGTTTGTTCCCTCGGCCTCCTTGTACTCAACATAGCGGAAATCCTCAGGCATTGCGATAACTGCTGCATCACCCGCCTGCAATGTAACGTTATACTTGCCGTTTATTGCTGACTCTGACCATACGCCTGTGTTATTGTCAAGAATTTCAATGCTGTCTATACCGCTTGCAAAGGTAAGCGGAACGGTAACGGTGTTTTCAAGGTCACTGTTAACAACCATAAGGTAATTTCTGCCTGTTTCCTTATCCTTAAGGTAAGAGAAAACAAGATTCTGTGAAGGATTACCGGGCTGGGCAAAGAATGTTGACGGAACGGTTTTCTGTCCGTAAAGGTTTGTGCCCGTGATATAAACCTCTCTTGCTTCACAGTTAAAAATTTCTGCACCAACTGTGTGTAAAATCGGGTTTACAGCTTTCATTCTGTCATATACGGGTGTTGTATTACCGTCAAGGTCTATAGCACCAAGGTTGTGCTGTTCTACACCTACGGATGCAGAAGAACTGTATTTCCAGTAAGACAGGTGCTTGATACCATATGCAAGATATGTCATACCCTGATAACGCATATCTGTGAATGACGGGTCTCTGTGTGTAAGGTTACCGTTAGCAGGACCGTAGCCGTGTGTCTGCATACAAGCAGCTGTTTTCATATCGTATTTAAGTCCTGAACGGCGGATTGACTCGAGACAGTTGAAAAGATAATTATAGTTTGTTGAACCGTCAGCCATAAACGGATAGACGTCAAACATAAGGTCAACCTTACCGTCTGTAAGTGCAGCAAGATCGTCGTAAGTATATTCGTACTGCTCGAATGAATTATAGATGTATCCGGGGAAGAAGTTAAGGTAAACAAAGCTGCCGGGCATTACATCTGCAAGATTTTCAGCAGACTGAGCATAAATATTAGCATTCCACGGCTCGTCGTGAAGATATACACCCTCAAGGTTTGAGATACCCTTATAATCCTGATAAACCTCTTCTGCAAGCTCTTTTGAAATATTCGTCGAAGCATTCCATAATCTGCCGTCTGCAACGATTGAGTTCATACCGTTGTTGTTGGCAAACTCGAGCATTTTTAAATTATCTTCAATATTTGATACATTGTAAGAGTTTATAATCAAGTCGATATCTGCTGCCGCCATGGTTGCATAATGCTCGTTTGTGAACAGCTTACCTGTCGGAGGTGAGAAAGCAGAAATTGTAATACTGTCACGCTTATAGGGTAATTTCTCACAAACATTGACATCAACCTCTGCGGAATAGTTCAGAGTTATGTTTGTTGCGATAATCTTTGTCTTACCGATAGATTTGCCTGTTACAAGACCTGTGTCTTTGTCAACAGTTGCAATTGATTCATCCTTGGATATCCACTCAATTTTATTCTCATAACCGAGATATGTATTATTACGTGTTACCTCCCAATCAAGATCAATTGTATCATTGAGAAGCAGATTTATGTCTGTCTTTTCCAGCTCAGCTGCAAAAACATTCTTAACGCCGTAAACACCGATTTCAGCACACTGAACATAATAATACGGCTCTGACTCAGAAAAATTTCTTTCAGTGACACAGAATCTCACATAAGAACCGAAAGCATTTTCTTCAAGATCAATGATTACAGGCTCTGTCGGGTATACAGTATCTATCTCACCGCTGCTGACTGTTCTGTAATCGATTCCGTCATAAGAAACCTGAATATCAAACTTTTTGGGTGCAATACCATTCGGGAAAAATACAATTCGCTTGATATCTGCGATATTACCGAGATTAAAGTCAATGTTAAACGGATCATAAATGCTCTGTCCCTCGAGAGAGGTAAAGCCGCCGGCTCTCTCGGCATTGCGGTCGTTGATATTATCAATATTCCAGATGCCGGAGTTGATCGTATTTGTTGCAGTTACCGTGCTCTCGGGAGCAAGGTTTACGCAATTTTCGGGTGCATAGGAATTAACATCAAGTCCTGAGTTTGTAGGCGGTGTACTGACACCGTAAATTCCGATTTCACCGAGCTGCACAAAATGGATATGGTTACCGTCAAGTCTGCCTCTTCTGGTAACATGAAGACGGACAAACCGGGCCTTTGTTGTTTCAAAATCAATAGTTAAGGCTTCCTGCCAGTAGCCTTCGCGGCCGCTTTCAGAAGCTACGGTTTTATAATTTTCTCCGTCTACAGATGTCTGAATTTCAAATGTATCAGGGAAAGCACCGAAAGTAAACATAACAACTCTGCTGACCTCATAAAAGCCTTCAAGGTCAAATGTCATTGTAAATTCTTTTACCTTGGATTCGGCAACAGCTGCATCCTTTTCTTCCTGAGTCATACTGTCATTGAAAATGACCTCAGAAGTTGACGTGCTGAAGCCTGACTTTATACCATTAAAATACAGCTCACCGTCATTAATTCTGTTAAGATGCCATTTGCCATCTTCAGAGTTGTAGGTGCTTGTCGCAGTTACACCCGCTTTAAGGGCAAGGTTGTTCAAGCCTTCGGGAGTATATTTCTGAATAACTTCATCAACCGCTGTTGCACTTACAGAAAAAATATCTTTGAAGATTTTCTGCAAGGTCGGCTGAGTTAAGGACACTATATTCAGGCTGAATATAAATGTGAGTGCGAGTAGAACAGATAACACTTTTTTCATTTTCATCACTACGCCTCCAAGGTAAAATTTTTGCAATTTATTATACCATACTATATCGTTTTAAATCAAGAAAAACTTAAGCTTGTAGCACTGTATATTCTTTTTTCATATAATAATCGTGAGGGAAACCTCAAAATCTTCAAAAGGAGGAGAATTATGGCTACTTTTTTCAATCAGGCAACACTCACCTACAACGGAAATACGGTCAATTCCAACATCGTTTCAGGTGAGCTTGTCGAAGTGGTTTCTGCTACAAAAACCGCACTTTCGGCAGATTACGGTATTGGTGACACGGTAAGCTATGCCGTTAATATTACAAATACAGGCACACAGGCTTTCAACAACCTTACGGTAACAGATAACCTCGGAGCTTATACTTTTGACGAGACAACGCTTGTACCCCTGACTTATGTTGAGGGCTCGGTAAGATATTTTGTTGACGGTGCTTTACAACCGACGCCCACTGTTACCGCAGGACCGCCGCTTACAGTCAGCGGCATCACCGTACCTGCAGGAGCCAATGCAACCGTTATCTATTCCGCAAGAGTAAATGAATTTGCTCCACTCGGCACAGACGGTACCATCACAAACACTGCAACCGTAACAGGCGGTGGAATCAGTGCAGACATCACTGCACAGGCAACGATTCCTGCCGCAACAGGCGCTGCACTTACAATCACAAAGGCACTCAATCCGACAACCGTTGTTGATAACGGTCAGCTGACTTACACATTTGTAATTCAGAACACAGGCACAGATGCTGTTATGGCTACGGATGATGCAATTGTCACAGACACATTTGATCCGATTATAGACATTACAAGCGTAACCTTTGACGGTACGGCCTGGACAGAAGGCACAAACTACACCTATGACGAGTCAACAGGTGTTTTCTCAACCTTACCCGGTCAGATCGTTGTACCTGCTGCGAGCTATACTCAGGACCCGACAACAGGCAGATGGGTTGTAACTCCCGGCTCAGTAACACTTACCGTAACAGGCACAGTTTAACTCAATATAAAAAAGGCTGCCGCATCTGCGACAGCCTTTGAAATTCTATAAGAGATTAATACTCTACAACGCCTTCGTAAACCTTGTGTGTATCACCGTTTACAAGGATTGTTTCGTCAGTATAAGTGATTACAAGGTCACCGCCCGGCATCTTGACCGTGATATCCTCGCCCTTGACACACATACCGAGTTCAGTTGCAACAACAACAGTTGCAGCTGCCGATGCACCGCAGCTGAGGCTTTCGCCGTTTACTGCACGCTCGTAGCATCTGAGCTTGATTGTATTCTTGTCAATAACTCTTGCAACACCTGTATTGATGTATTCGGGAAGAAGCTCAGAGTTTCTGATCTTATCACCGAAATCATTGATATTCATTGCATCAATATCATCTCTGAATACGATACAGTGCGGGTTACCGACTGATACGCAGTTGAGAGTCATCTTCTCACCTGCAATCTCTGTTTCGTATCCGATTGCATTTTCTGCATCTATGTTCATCGGGATTGATGACGGGTTAAAGTCAGGCTTACCGATATCAACAGTAGCTGAACGAACCTCACCGTTGAAGGTATAGAGCTTGACCTTCATAACACCGCAGGATGTTTCGATAGTCATATTTGTCTTCGGCACAATACCGTTATCATAGAGATACTTTGCAGCACAGCGGATGCTGTTAGCAGCCATACGTGTCTGTGTACCGTCGTTGTTGTAAACAACCATCTTCGCATCTGCAATATCTGAGCCCTCGAGAAGTACTACACCGTCTGCACCGATACCGAAGTGACGGTCGGTGAAGTTAACTGTAAGTGACTCGGGTGACGGGATAATCTTGCAGAAGTTGTTGAAGTAAATATCATCGTTACCTGTAGCCTGCATCTTTGTAAACTTGAGCTGCATCTTTTCCTCACGGAGGTTATTGATGTCTACAAGCTCAGTGTTTCTCTGTGTGAAACGGCTTGCAAGAATGTCGCAGAGTGCGTTTGCAGTATCAAGTGATGTAAGAGTACAGATTGAAAGCTGAACTGCACGGCGGTGAACCTTTATGAAGTTCTGGATTGTTGACTGCTTTGTTGAGCCTGTGTAAACAATGTAGTCAATCTTGCCTGTTTCAAGAACATCAAGAACTGCACTGCAATCGTTGAAGTCACCGATCGTCTCAACCTCGATGCCCGCTGCACGGAGACCTACGCCTGTTTTGGCGGTTGAGTAAATCTTAAGACCGAGGTCAGCAAACTTTCTTGCGATACCTACGATTTCGGGCTTGTCCTTATCGTGAACGCTGATGAGAACACCTGCGTTATATTTCTTATCGTGGTATGTGCTTTCAAGACCAACCTTGAAGCCTGCAGAAACAAGACCCTTGAAGAGTGCCTCATTAAGAGTTCTGCCGATACCGAGAACCTCACCTGTTGATTTCATCTCCGGACCAAGCTCAGAGTTGATATCGCTGAGCTTCTCGAATGAGAATACGGGAACCTTGATTGCGAAGTACGGTGGGATCTTGTAAAGTCCGACACCGTAGCCGAGCTCCTTAAGCGGAGTGCCTACCATAACCTTGGTTGCAAGCTCAACCATCGGAACACCTGTAACCTTACTGATATAAGGAATTGTACGCGAAGCACGGGGGTTAACCTCGATAACATGAAGCTCATTCTGATAAATGAGGTACTGAATGTTAACAAGACCCTTTGTGCCAAGAGCAAGTGCAAGGTTTGTTGAGCATTCAACGATTCTGTCAAGCATCTTGTCGGGAATGTTGTACGGAGGATAAACTGCAATGGAGTCACCTGAGTGAACACCTGCACGTTCGATATGCTCCATAACACCGGGGATAAGAACATCCTTACCGTCAGAAATAACGTCAACCTCAAGCTCTGTACCCATCATATATTTATCAACAAGCACGGGGTTTTCAATCTTCTGTGCGAGGATGATGTCCATATAGATACGCACGTCTGTTTCGTTATAAGCAATTGTCATATTCTGACCGCCGATAACATAAGACGGACGGAGAAGCACGGGATAACCAAGCTCGTCTGCTGCTCTGAGTGCCTCGTCAACATTCATAACTGTCTGACCCTTGGGTCTTCTGATGTTGAATGACTCAAGAAGTGCATCAAAGCGCTCTCTGTCCTCAGCAACGTCAATACCCTCTGCAGATGTGCCGAGGATTTTAATTCCGCTTTCATCGAGGAACTTTGTAAGTTTGATAGCAGTCTGACCGCCGAAAGCAACAACGACGCCTACAGGATTTTCAACCTTGATTACGTTCATAACGTCCTCATCGTTGAGGGGTTCAAAGTAAAGTCTGTCTGCTGTATCAAAGTCTGTTGAAACTGTTTCGGGGTTGTTGTTGATGATAACAACCTCGTAGCCGAGCTCCTTAAGAGTCCATACACAGTGAACTGAAGAGTAGTCAAATTCGATACCCTGTCCGATACGGATGGGACCTGAGCCGAGAACGATGATTGTCTCCTTCTGGCCGCGCTTGATTTCTCTTGATTCGCACTCTGTGTCGTATGATGAATAGAAGTACGGAGTCTCTGCCTTGAACTCTGCACCGCAGGTATCAACCATCTTGTAAACAGCATCAAGTGTTTTCTCGGGAAGCTTGCCTGCGTACTTAAGGATTGTTGAATCCTTATAGCCGTACTTTTTACCCTTGATGTAGTAATCCTCGTCAAGGTTACCGCTTTCAAGCATTTTTTCGTAGTCTGCAAGGTTCTTGAGCTTTGCAAGGAACCACTCGTCAATCATTGTGATTGAGTGGATTTCATCAATGCTTACGCCCTCTTTAAGAGCCTTGAAAACTGTGAAGAGTCTAATATCATCCTGATCGTGGAGCTTTTCGATAACATCCATATTCTCAGGGAACTTATTGTAATTGAGTGTGTCAAGGCCAATTTCAGCACCGCGGACAGCCTTCATAATAGCCATCTCGAATGACGGCGCGATAGCCATAACCTCACCTGTAGCCTTCATCTGTGTGCCAAGCTTACGGCTTGTGGACACAAACTTATCAAACGGCCACTTCGGGAACTTAACAACACAGTAGTCAACTGTCGGCTCGAAGCAAGCGCAGGTTTTACCTGTGATGTCGTTACGGATTTCGTCGAGAGTATAGCCCAGAGCAATCTTTGTTGTAACCTTTGCAATCGGGAAGCCTGTTGCCTTTGATGCAAGAGCTGACGAACGTGAAACTCGGGGGTTAACCTCGATAACTGCATATTCAAAGCTTTCCGGATCAAGTGCAAACTGACAGTTACAGCCGCCCTCAATGCCGAGCTCTGTGATGATATCAAGAGATGCTGAACGAAGCATCTGATATTCTTTGTCTGAAAGTGTGATTGCGGGAGCAACAACGATACTGTCACCTGTGTGAACACCGACCGGGTCGATGTTTTCCATTGAACAGATAGCGATTGCATTACCTGCACTGTCGCGCATTACCTCGAACTCGATTTTCCTTCCAGCCTGCGATGTACTTTTCAACAAGAACCTGAGTGATAGGAGAAAGCATAAGTCCGTTATATGTGATAACGCGGAGCTCTTTTTCGTTATAAGCAACACCGCCGCCTGCACCACCGAGCGTGAAAGCGGGACGAAGAATTACGGGATAGCCGATTTCTTCTGCAATTTCAGCTGCACGGTCAACTGTTGTTGCGATGTCTGACGGGATACAGGGCTGACCGATTTTAAGCATCGTGTCGCGGAACATCTGTCTGTCCTCAGCCTTGTCGATTGCCTCTGCGTTTGTACCAAGAAGCTTGACACCCCTCTTTTCAAGATAGCCGTCCTTTGCAAGCTGCATAGCGATTGTGAGACCTGTCTGTCCGCCAAGACCCGCAAGAATTGAGTCAGGACGCTCTTTTTCGATGATTCTTTTAACTGTTTCAACTGTGAGAGGCTCAAGGTAAATCTCGTTTGCAAGTGCGCTGTCTGTCATAATTGTTGCGGGGTTTGAGTTGACAAGAACAACGTCAAGACCTGCGTCCTTAAGCACACGGCAAGCCTGTGCACCTGCATAGTCAAACTCTGCAGCCTGACCGATAACGATAGGGCCTGAACCGATTACAAGAACTTTTTTGATATCTTTATTAATTGGCATCAGTTTTTACCTCCCATCATTGTGATAAATTCGTCATAAATATAATGTGTATTCAAGGGGCTGATACAAGCCTCGGGGTGGAACTGAGTTGTGATAACCTTCTTATCAGCGTAGCTCATACCCTCGCAAGTGCCGTCGTTTGCATTGACAAAGCTCTGCTTACCGCACGGGACGCTGTCTGCCGTAACCTCGTAGCCGTGGTTCTGACTTGTGATGTAAGTCTTGCCGTTTTCGAGGCTCTTTACAGGCTGGTTTGCACCGCGGTGGCCGTACTGAAGCTTTACGGTGTCACCGCCCATTGCAAGCGCTGTAAGCTGATGACCAAGACAGATGCCGAGCATCGGTACCTTGCCGATGAGCTTTTTGATTTCCTCAACAGCTGCCATATTGTCCTTCGGGTCTGCAGGACCGTTTGAAAGAACAACACCGTCTGCACCGAGTTTAAGGATATCCTCTGCCGAGGTATTGTAAGGAACAACAGTTACATCGCAGCCGCGCTTAGTAAGCTCAGCAATGATGCTCTTTGTCTTACCGAAGTCAACAAGTGTAACACTCTTGTCTGCATTTTCCGCCTTGACTGTATATGTTTCCTTGGTGCTTACTGCCTCAACTGCGTTTGTGACGCTGTAAGCCTTGATTTCGTCAAAATTGACATTTGACGGATCGTCTGTGATTTTAGCGTTCATAACACCGTTGTCACGGATAACTCGTGTGATTTCACGTGTATCAACACCGCAGACACCGACGATACCCTGCTTTTTGAGGAACTCATCAAGTGTATACTGACAGCGGAAGTTTGACGGTGCTTCACACCATTCACGCACAACATAAGCCTTAAGGTGTGATTTGTCAGACTCGAAGTCCTCTTCCATAATGCCGTAGTTTCCGATAAGCGGGAAGGTGTGCATTACAATCTGACCGTAGTAGGTCGGATCAGTAAGGGTTTCAACATAACCGCACATACCTGTTGTGAAAACGAATTCACCGATTACCTCGCCCTCTGCACCGAATCTTTCACCCTCGAAAACGTGACCGTCTTCAAGAACAATGTAAACTTTCTTCATCCGTAGACCTCCCTTAAAGCGTTGCTGCCATAACGGCCTTTATTGTGTGCATCCTGTTTTCTGCTTCTTCAAAAACGATGGATTTTTCACTTTCAAATACTTCATCGGTAACTTCCATTGCGTCTCTGCCGAACTTTTCGCCCATTTCCTTGCCGACTGCTGTTTTGTGGTCGTGGTAAGCGGGTAAGCAGTGCATAAATACAACATTCTCAGCTGCCGCATCCATAAGTGCTTTGTTAACCTGATACAGTGCAAGATCGTTGATTCTCTCCTGCCATACCTCAATCGGCTCGCCCATTGAAACCCATACATCAGTGTAGATTACATTTGCATCCTTTACTGCTTCAAACGGATCCTCGCAGAAGCGGATAACCGAGCCTGTTTCTTTTGCAATTTCGAGACATTCGTCAACGAGTGCCTGTTCCGGGAAGTACTTTTTGGGTGCTGCTGCAGTGAAGTTGAGACCCATCTTTGCGCAGCCTACCATAAGTGAATTACCCATATTGTAACGGGCATCGCCCATGTAAACAAAATTTATTCCTTTAAGGTATCCGAAATGCTCCTTGATTGTAAGGAAGTCGGCTAATATCTGAGTCGGGTGGAATTCGTTTGTAAGGCCGTTCCACACGGGAACCTTTGAATACTTTGCAAGCTCTTCAACCAACTCCTGGCCGTAGCCTCTGTATTCAATACCGTCAAACATTCCTGCAAGAACTCTTGCTGTGTCGGCAATACTTTCCTTCTTGCCGATCTGTGAACCTTCTGCAAGGTATGTTGAGCCCATACCGAGATCACTCGCAGCTACTTCAAAGCTGCAGCGTGTTCTTGTGCTTGTCTTTTCAAAGATGAGAGCGATATTCTTGCCCTCATGGATTCTGTGAGGGATTCCTGCCTTTTTCTTTGCCTTGAGTTCTGCGGCAAGGTCGATGAGATAACCGATTTCTTCGCTTGTAAAATCAAGCAATTTGAGGAAATCTCTACCCTTTAAATCTACCATTGGTATTCCTCCTAAGTGTGCCTATATTCTAAAAAACAGGGCGGATAAAACAATCCGCCCCTTATATCAGTCGATAAAAGTGCTTACATATTCGATCTGCTTCTCAACAGAGTCAATACCTGTACCACCTGCAGAGATTCTTTTAGCAACGCAGGTTTCAAGAGATATTTCATTATAGAGATCTTCGCAGAAGAGGTCACTGTATTTATTATAATCTTCAAGTGACATAGTTTCAAGCACTAAATTGTTATTTATGCAAAATGCAACAATCTGACCAACGATTTTGTATGCACTTCTGAAAGGCATACCCTTCTTTGTAAGGTAATCGGCAAGGTCTGTTGCGTTGATGAAGCCCTTCTGTGCCGCAGAGTACATATTGTCCGTAAGCACTGTCATGGTTTCAATCATCGGTGCAAATACACTAAGACACTGTTTGAGTGTATCAATGCTGTCAAAAATGCATTCCTTATCTTCCTGCATATCCTTGTTGTATGCAAGAGGAATACCCTTGAGCACCGTAAGCATTGTGAAAAGGTTGCCGTAAACACGGCCTGTTTTACCGCGTACAAGCTCTGCCATATCGGGGTTTTTCTTCTGCGGCATAATGCTTGAGCCGGTTGTGTAGCTGTCACTGAGCTCAACAAACTTGAACTCCCAGCTTGACCAGAGAATGATCTCTTCCGAAAAACGGGAAAGATGCATCATAATCGTTGAATAAGCACTCATAAGCTCAACGCAGAAATCACGGTCAGAAACACCGTCAATGCTGTTAAGAGTGATTCCGTCAAAGCCGAGCTCTTTTGCAACGAATTCACGGTCTGTGTTATATGTTGTGCCTGAAAGAGCACAGGAGCCGAGAGGTGAATAGTTCATTCTCCTGAGAGCGTCCTCAAGTCTGCCGATGTCACGTGTGAACATCATTGCATAAGCAAGAAGATGATGTGCAAATGTTATCGGCTGTGCTCTCTGAAGATGAGTATATCCTGGAAGAATGGATGTCTTGTGGGCTTTTGCCTGAGTGAGTATAGCAGCAAGAAGCTCTCTTATAAGAGCGATAATCTCGTTTGTTTCGTCACGAAGGAAAAGGCGGATGTCCACCGCAACCTGGTCGTTGCGGCTTCTTGCCGTGTGAAGTCTCTTGCCTACATCGCCGATACGCTTTGTAAGCTCTGACTCAACAAACATATGAATATCTTCAGCTTCCATATCGAAAGCAAGGTCACCGCTGTTGAGGTCATCAAGAATAGACTGAAGACCTGCGGTAATCTTATCACAGTCATCATCACTGATAATGCCCTGCAAAGCAAGCATTGCAGCGTGCTTCATTGAGCCTGTGATGTCCTGCTTATACATTTTGCAGTCAAAATGAATGGAAGAATTAAAGTCGTCGGCTCTCTTATCGAGTGCCTGTTCAAATCTTCCTGCCCACATTTTTTCCATAGTAATTAACTCCGAATAATTATTTGAGATTGTTCTTAGCCTTCATCTTAGCATAGACCTTGATGGGAAGACCGTAGAGGTTGATGAATCCTGCTGAATCAGCCTGATTGTAAACGTTATCCTCGTCGAATGTTGCGATCTCAGGATCGTAGAGTGAGAACGGTGATGTAACACTTGCGTTAATCATATTGCCCTTGTAGAGCTTGAGCTTAACGTCACCTGTAACAGTCTTCTGTGTCTCCTTAACGAATGCAAGGATAGCCTCTGTAAGCGGTGTGTACCACTGTGCGTTATATGTAAGCTCAGCAAGCTTCTGAGCAACGATTGCCTTGTAGTGTGCTGTTTCCTTATCGAGTGTGATTGTTTCAAGAACCTCGTGAGCCTTGTAAAGGATTGCTCCGCCCGGTGTCTCATAAACGCCACGGCATTTCATACCTACAAGTCTGTTCTCAACGATGTCAAGAAGGCCGATACCGTTTGCACCGCCGAGCTCGTTGAGCTTCTCAACAAGTGAAACTGCATCCATCTCTACGCCGTCAACTGCTGTGGGAATACCCTTTTCGAAGTGGATTGTAACGTATGTCGGAACATCGGGAGCCATTTCGGGAGAAACGCCCATCTCAAGGAAGCCTTCCTTGTTGTAAAGCGGCTCGTTTGCGGGATCCTCAAGATCAAGACCTTCGTGTGAAAGGTGCCAGATATTCTTGTCCTTTGAATAGTTTGTCTCACGGCTGATCTTAAGAGGAACATTGTGTGCCTCTGCGTATTCGATCTCTTCCTCACGAGACTTGATGTCCCACTCTCTCCAGGGAGCGATGATGGGCATATCAGGAGCAAATGCCTTGATAGCAAGCTCGAATCTTACCTGGTCGTTACCCTTACCTGTACAACCGTGGCAGATAGCATCTGCACCCTCAGCAATAGCGATTTCAGCAATTCTCTTTGCAATCGGAGGACGTGCATAAGCTGTACCGAGAAGATAATCCTCATACTTTGCACCTGCCTGGATGCCGGGGAAAACGTAATCCTCAAGGAATTCCTTTGTAAGGTCCTCGATGTAAATCTTTGAAGCACCTGTCTTGATAGCCTTTTCTTCAAGGCCCTCAAGCTCACTTGCCTGACCAACGTTACCTGAAACTGCGATTACTTCACAGTTGTTGTAATTCTCCTTAAGCCAGGGGATGATGATTGATGTGTCAAGACCGCCTGAATAAGCGAGAACAACTTTCTTTATGTTTTCTTTATTCATAATAAAACCTCCAATATGCATTTCTGCTTGCTTTTATGCACATATATTAACACGATGTGCATAAATATGCAATAGAAAAATTGCAATATTTCACTTTTTGTAAACCTGCACAACACACCGTAAAAAGATGAATATATTCTATGCAAAATTACAAGTTCATATAAATATATCACTTTTTTGCCTCAATTTCAACACTTTCCTGCAAATTTTATGCATAAATTTTTTATTGCTTTTTATGCCTCGGATGAGCTTCGAATAATATACACAAAAAGTGAATATTATCGAATTTTCTGTATATTCTTGTATAAACAGAAATATTTGTTGTAAAAAGCACCGCTTTGATATATAATCAGCTCAGTGAGGTGGTTAATTATGAAAACCGATAAAACAAAACTAAGGGAAGAAAAACAGCTTTCCCGACTGAGTAAAACACGCTCCAAGGGTACTTACGGCGGATACTTCTTTGTGCTTGTTTGCCTGATTGCGATAGTCAATATCCTTGACGAGGTTACAAGTAATCTTACCGTTACCGTTCAATCGTCATTCGTTACTGAATTTTTTGTAAACAATCCGTTTCTCGGCAAGTATTACACCTTTCAGGAGGGTCTTGCACTGCATTCCACAATCGGCGTGGTCACCTATGTTTTCGGCATTATAACTCCGTTTTATAAGGCACTTGCCGACAAGTGGGGACGAAAGCCTTTGTTTGTTCTGTCCACGCTCGGTATGGCAACGGGACTTGCGATAATCTATCTTTCCACAAGCTACATAATGTTCCTTGTCGGCTTTGCGGTTATCAGCTTTTTTATGGGACACGATATTCAGATTATCTACATCCTTGAGGAAGCACCCGAAAAGCACCGTGCAAAAATTTACAGCTTCCTTAAAAGCTTCGGTATCCTCGGAGTTATTCTTATTCCTACCCTGCGTGATATTCTGATGGGCGATGACGCAACAAGATGGCGTGAAATCTTCCTTGTCCCTGCCCTCCTCGGCTTTATTGCGGTACTTCTTGTTATGCTGCTCGCAAAGGATACCAAGGTTTTTATCAATGAGAGAATCGCATACCTTTCCCGCCCCTTTGAGGAAAGACAGGCTGAAAAGGAGCTTAAGAAAAAGCAGAAGGAAGCACAGCGTAATCAGTCAGGTGTTTTTAACGGTGTCAAGTATATCTTCGCTAACAAGGATACGAAGAGCCTTATCATTTCTCACATTATTTTTGACTCGGCAATGCCTGCAATCGCACTCTATTTTGAATCTGCAATGCACAAGGTCGGTATGAGCACATCGGATATAACAAAAGCTTTGTTTATGGTACCTGTTGTGTATGCAACAATAACCTTCCTTTCAGGCTTTATTGCTGACAAGCTCGGCAGAAAAGCAACCGTCACAGGCTTTTCAACAACGTGTATTATCGGCTATTCCCTGTTTGTAGCAGGTATTCTGCTCGGCTGGAATCCGTACCTTATCGGTGCATTCGCAGGTCTTTATCAGGGCTCATACTGGATCGGCAGAGACTATATGAACGTTATGATGACAGAAAAGGTTCCGACAGACATACGTGCATCTGTTGTAGGCGCTGAAGGGCTTCTTGTTATCATCGGTCTTGTTGTCGGTTATGCGGCAGCGGTTATCGGTATGATCAGGTTCCCCATCTGGTGGGTATGCCTTGCAATTTCAGTTGTTGCAGTCGGTGTTGCCGCAATAATGTTCACTGCTCAGGTAAAAGAAACCAAGGGCGTAAGTCTTGATGAAATTAAATAACTGACAGCATAAAGAAAAGTCACAACGTTCAATCAACACGTTGTGACTTTTTGATTTTTTATATTCAGGTTAACGGCTCTGTTCAATGCTCATACTTGCACAGGCGTTGAGCGAAAGATCAGCTGTATTACCGCTGATGAATTCAAAATACCCCTGAGCACCGACCATTGCGGCATTGTCACCGCAGTATTTAAGCTCGGGAGCGTACAGATTCCAGCCGCGCTTTTCGCAAAGCGATGTCATTTCTCTTCTGAGAACAGAGTTTGCGGAAACACCGCCTGCAAGCACGATTGTTTGGTAGCCGAGGTCAATTGCCGCTTTTTCGGTGTTTTCGGTCAGGCAGTCAACGACCGCCTTTATGTATGAAGCGCCGAGGTCGGGTACGCTGATTTCCTCGCCCTTCTGCTTGGCAATGTTGATGGTGTTAAGAGCCGCGGTTTTAAGTCCCGAGAAGCTGAAGTCATACGGTGCGCCGTCAACACGCGGATGAGGCATTTTGTATGCCTTATCGTTACCGTCCTTTGCTGCGCGGTCAAGATTGAGTCCGCCCGGATACGGAAGTCCCATAGCACGTGCAGCCTTATCCATCGCCTCACCTGCTGCGTCATCGTGAGTGTAGCCGATAACCTTGAATTCGGTGTAATCCATAACCTCAACAAGGTGGCTGTGACCGCCTGAAACAACAAGACACAGGAACGGCGGCTTCAGCTCGGGATGAGTAATATAATTTGCCGCAATGTGCGAACGCAGATGGTGAACCGGCACGAGAGGAATTCCCGATGCCATTGTGATTCCCTTTGCATAATTGACACCGACAAGCAATGCACCGATAAGACCCGGTGCGTGAGTAACTGCAACAGCATCGATATCTTCGATCGTACACTCAGCCTGATCGAGTGCAGCTTTGACAACACCCGATATAGCCTCAACGTGTCTTCTTGATGCAATTTCGGGCACGACGCCGCCATAGATTTTATGCTCTTCAACCTGAGAGGCTACGATGCTTGAAAGCACTCTTCTGCCATCCTCAACAACGGCTGCCGCAGTTTCATCGCAGGATGATTCTATTGATAAAATTTTCATTGAGTTTCACAGTCCTTTAAATACTTTGTCATTACGTAAGCATCCTCGGTGGGATTTGAGTAAAAGCTTTTACGCTGACCGACGATATTATAACCCCGTTTTTTGTAAAGTTCAATAGCGGGAGTGTTACTGATTCTGACTTCAAGCGAAATAAAGTCGCAGTTTCTGATTTCTGCCCCGTGAGTTGCGGCATCAATCAGGGTTTCTCCGATACCGAGACGGCGGTATTCGGGATAAACAGCAACATTTGTTATGTAAGCTTCACCGCATATTTCGTGCACACCTATGTAACCGAGCACCCTATTCTCCGACACTGCAACGAGGAAATGCGCAGTATCGTTTGTAAGCTCACTGCGGAGTCCGTCTTCGCTCCACGGAACTGAAAAGGATACCTTTTCAAGCTCCGCAATCTGCCCGATGAGGCTCTCGTTCATCGGAACGATATCCATTGTTATGCTATCGAGGAATCTTTCAAGAAAAACCTCGAGCTTATCCGCACAGTTACGGTAAATTTCCGCATCACCACCATAGGGGTCAGGCACACCGCCCTCGGGAACAAGTATCCTGAACGTAGGCTTTACGCTCATAACCGCACCCTTGTGCCCCTCGGTCATACATACCATAATGTCCGTTTCATCAAAAATATATTCATTAAAAACCGTTGCACGGTGAACAGAAAGATCAACACCGCGCTCGGCACACACCTCGACCGCCTGCGGACTGGCCTCATCGCCCGTATAGGCGGCAAGACCGCAGCTACGGCAGGAAATATCGGTAATACCTCTGTCAGAAAGAATCTTTTTAAAAAGACCTTCTGCCATTGCACTTCGGCAAGTGTTGCCCGTGCAAACGAATGTTATGTTAAGCATAATGCACCGCCTGAATTTTATTATAATCTGATTATACCATACAAAAGACAGTTTTGCCACTTTTCAGTTGTAAATTATTTTTTACTTTTTCTTTACTTTTTCGTTACCGTGCTTTTATTTTGGTTTGTTTTAATTGAGTCAACGGATCGGGATTTTAAATCTTCTCTTATTCGTTACGGTGTGTTATAATTTTCTCAGAGGTGATGGCAATGAAAACAGTTCTGGTTTGTGACGACGATGAGGCTATCGTCAACTCGATTGAAATTTATCTCAGGCAGGAAGGCTTCAACGTAATAAAAGCACTTGACGGTGAAGAGGCACTCGACCTTGTTATGAAAAACGAAATTCACTGTATGGTGCTTGATGTTATGATGCCGAAGCTCGACGGCCTGCAGACAGTGTTGAGGATAAGGAAAAGCTTCGATTTTCCTGTCATAATGCTTTCTGCCAAGAGCGAGGATACGGATAAAATCGCAGGTCTCGGCTTCGGTGCTGACGACTATGTGACAAAGCCGTTCAATCCCCTTGAGCTGGTAGCTAGAGTCAAGTCACAGATAAGACGATATGTCACATTTTCATCGTTTGAGAGAAAAAACTCACAGCTTGTCTGCGGCGGTCTTGTAGTTGACACGGATGCAAAGTCCGTCAGCGTAGACGGACAGGAGATAAAGCTGACCGCAAGAGAGTATCTTATACTCGAATATCTCTGCAAAAATATGGGCAAGGTGCTTTCCTCTTCACAGATTTACGAGGCTGTGTGGAACGAGCCGTCCTTCGGCACCGAAAAAACCGTTACGGTACACATCAAAAACATAAGAGAAAAGATTGAAATAAATCCAAAAGACCCGAAATATATTAAGGTGGTGTATGGTCTTGGATACAAGGTTGAAAAATTTTAAGTACAGCTGGTTTACAAAAGCATTGTGTATCCTTTTAGCGTGTGCGTTTGCAGTTTCGGGGGTGATGAGCTTTATCCCGATGTTTTACCGCTTTATAATCACAAACGGTAAAATGAATTTTTCCGAGGATGTTACGATTTATGAAACGACCTCGTTTGTAAATTACGTCCGCAGTGATATCAATGTTATAATCGGACTTTCAAGGCAAAATGAATTTGAGCAGCTTTATCAGACAGAAAAGCAGAAATGCATTGAAAGTATCGTTGAACAGTTCAAGGCGGAAAAGAAAAAATGGGAAGAAACCGAAGGTATTGAATATCATTATTATGAGGGCTACACGGAAAAAGTTTCTTACACATCAAAAACTTTCCATTACAACAGTGCGACACTCGGAACGATAAGCTATACGGCTGAGATGTATTCCACTCCGGAGGAAGTGGCATCGGGCGTCGGTACGATGTTTGAGGTTAATTACCGCAGTGCTTTTATCGGTCATTTTAATAAAGCACAGATTGACGTACTCAAAAATGTCAGATACTATGCAGAAGCAAAGGACGGCACGGTTATTTCAAATGTTTACAGCAAAGAAGACGTTGTCAATGAAGTGTTCAGCGAATATGTTTTCGTCGAGGACGGTAAGATTACCTGCAGTGAAAATATCAGAAAATCAGAGTTTCTCGTAACAGCTCCGGCCAATTACTTCTCTGCTTCGGCTAAGGTTTACTATTCAATCAATCCTGCCTGTACGGGCAACGATAAATTTATGAGTCTTAAAAATACGGTCGAGGTTACCAACAACATTAACTACACTGTGCTCTTCGCTGTATTCCTGTTTTCCTGTATAGGGCTTATATTTTTTCTTTACATTTCTGTAAGCCTCGCGGGACACAAGGGTGACAAACTGAGTCTGGTTTTCATCGACAAAATCCCGTGCGATCTGCATCTTGCACTTTCCGTCTTTGCGGATTTCTGGGTAGGCTTTGCGGCGGTAGGTCTTGCATATTTAAGACACGAGCAGGTCTTATGGGATTATGAAGCAGACTTCTTTGTTGAAGAAATAGCCTCACATCCGCAGCTGTTTATGCTTGTGCTTTCAACGGTCGTTGCCGTGTTTGTACTCATTCTTGCGGAGCTTCTGACATCCTTTGCAAGACGAATCAAAACAAAGAGTCCTGTTTTCAGATACACGCTGATTTTTTTCATCATAGCTGCAGTTTTTAAACTGCTGAAGCTTATCGGCAAGGGAACTGCAGAATTCTTCAGCAAGGTAAACAGTGCAACAAAGAAATGGTTTACTGCAATCATCTTCAAGCCCCGTAAGCTCAACAAGGGAGTTGCCTTGCTTGTTACGGGATGTATTGCAATCAACATACTCGGCTTTGCTGTCTGCTGTTGGTGTGCTTTTATGGGCGGATGGTATAACGACGAGGCCTGGGCGTTTTTCGCCTTATTTATAACGGTGCTCACTCTGGTTTTCGATGCTTATGCGCTCTACCGTCTGTTTAAATATATACGTGCGCTTGACACGATTGTTGACAAGGCAGACCGACACGAGCCGTTCGATATGAATCCGAACGAAATTCCCTTAAGCCTTAAACCTCTTGTAAGAGCATACGATGAAACAAACAGCGAATTGCAGAAGGCAGTCATCAAGGCTGTCAAGGATGAGCGAACCAAAACTGAGCTTATCACAAATGTTTCACACGACCTCAAGACTCCGCTGACATCGGTTATCAACTACATTGACCTTTTAAAGCAATGTGACATTGAGAATAAAAAGGCAGTTGAATATATGGATGTTATTGATGAGAAATCAATAAAGCTCAAGCGCCTTATTGAGGACCTTATTGAAGCATCAAAGGTTTCAAGCGGAAATGTCATCATAAACAAGACTAAGCTCAACTTAAACGAGCTTGTTACACAGGCGATAGTTGAGGAGAACTCAGAGCTTGAAAAACACGGACTTTCACTCATATTCAACGAACCTGAACACAAGGTTATCGTAACTGCAGACGGCACAAAGATTTACAGGGTTATCGAAAACCTGCTGTCGAATGTCTGCAAGTATTCCGCACCGCATTCACGTGTTTACGCAAGCGTTTACTCACAGGGCGGTTACGGTTATTTTGAAATCAAAAACATATCAAGCGAGCCTCTGAACATCAGTGCAGAAGAGCTGACCGAGCGATTCGTCAGAGGTGATGCTTCCCGAAACCGTGACGGTAACGGACTCGGCCTTTCAATTGCAAAGGACCTTTGCACACTCAATGACGGTGAATTGATAATCTCAATTGACGGTGACCTTTTCAAGGCAACGGTAAAATTACCGAAATAAAATCTAAATCCAAGCTGAGCTGCAAAACAACTGCGGCTCAGTTTTTTTCTTGCAAAACTTCCATACATAGGATAAAATAAGAATGCAGACCAAATATCATAACTGTAAATCTTACAGAAACGAGGTATTGTTATGACAAAAATAATTGCATTTTTTATGGCAATATTCACCTGGCTCGGTGCAGTATTCTTACCGGGCAGACTGACAGGTGAAGGAGTATTCGGTGAGACTGATGAAAAGGTTCAGGTCGCATTTGATGAGGGGGAATTTGTTATGGGTGAATATGACCTTGTGGTTGCCCCCGACGGTAACGACAGCAATCCCGGTACGGTTGAAGCTCCCCTTAAAACTCTTGAAAAGGCAAAGGAGCTGCTCAAGACCCTTTCAACAGACGAGACTGTTACGGTGTGGTTCAGAGAAGGTACATATACAATCAGCGAAACAGTGAAATTTACTTCTGCTGACAAGAGCAATGTTCTTTACCGTTCTTATCCCGAGGAGAATGTTGTTTTCTCGGGTTCAAAGGTAATTACGGGTTGGAGTGAAACCGTAATCAACGGAGTAAATGCTTTTGTAAAGGATGTGGAAATCAATTCCGATGAGGATTATTTCCGTTCACTTTTCAAGGGTGACAAAAGTCTTCCGCGTTCCACTTACCCGAAGGAGGGTATGTTCAAGGTAGCTGACCCCAGCGAGTCAGAGGCTGTTCCGAACGCTCACGACCCGTTTTTCTTTACACATCACGTTGCTTTCTACGCACATAAGGACAATATCCTCGATTTTGCGAACGCAGGCGACGTTGAGGTGAGAGTTATGCATTTCTGGTGCGACGAGCATCTTCCCGTCCATAGTGTTGATGCTTCAACAGGTAGAATCGAAACAAAAAAGCCGACCTCAATGATTGTGAGAGTTGACGATAATTTTGTTTTCCAGAATGTTAAAGAAACACTTTCACTTCCAGGTGAATGGTATCTTGACCGCACGGAAGAAAAGCTTTATTACATCCCCGAAGAGGGTGATACTCCTGAAAATACAGTTCTTCATGCAGGTACCAATGATAAGCTTTTCGACTTTAACGGTGTGAAGAACGTTTCTTTCCAAGGTATCGACTTTGTCAACACAGGTTGGGACTACATCGGCAGAGACGGCGGATTTTGGGGAAGTCTATTTGACATCAAGCATCCCTTATATGAAAACCTTGAATACGAGGCTGACCATCCGCAGGCTGCTTTTGAGGTTCCTGCCGCAATTTATGTTGCCGGCTCAACAGGAGTCGATTTCACAGACTGCCGATTTGAAAACATTTCATATACTGCACTCAAATTTGACAAGGGCTCAAAGGATTGCAATGTCACAAGCTGTGAGTTTAAGTCAATCGGTGCAAACGCAATTTTCATCCACGGCGATTTTGTTATCCCTGCAACAACACAGAATATCAATGTAACCGACTGCCACATCAGTCACTACGGCAGAATTTTCAGCAACGCAATCGGTATTCTTCTTACCCACGCTTACAATTGTAACCTCACAAACAACGAGGTCCACGACGGTTGGTACACAGGTATTTCTGTCGGCTGGAACTGGGGGTATGCAGAGCATCCGACCAACAAAATAAACATCAGCAACAATCTTATTTACAACATCGGTAACGGTTGGCTTTCTGATATGGGCGGTATCTATACGCTCGGTGTTCAGCCAGAAACCGTAATTTCAGGAAATGTGATTTATAATGTCGGCTGTGACGAGGGTGCTTACGGCTACGGCGGATGGGGCATTTACCTTGACGAAGGATCAAGCGGAATGCTCGTTGAAAACAATCTCGTCTACGATTGCTCCTCAGAAACCTTCCATCAGCATTACGGCAGAGACAATATCATCAGAAACAACATCTTTGCTTTCGGCGGTGAGGGTGCATTCATAATCACAAAGCACGAGGACCACAACTCACTTACGGCAACAAACAACATCTTTGTAACCGACAATGCTACAATGTATGCGTTTGATACAGAACGTGATTGGTTTGTTGACGACAGCAATCTTTATTGGGACTATGACCGTGGCGGAAAAGTTTTGTCAGGTCATACAACAAAGCTTTTTGACAGAGATTCGCTTGCAATTGTAGTTGCACGAGGCTATTATAACAACGCGATATTCAAGGATCCGCTTTTCAAGGATGCCGCAAACCGTGACTTTACACTTGCTGAAAACTCACCTGCACTTGAAATCGGATTCAAGCCGTTTGATTATAACGCAGGTACACTGACAAAGTTCAACTGAATACAAAGAAGCCGCGGTCAGACCGCGGCTTTATTTTTGCTGTGTTATTTTTGTTCTAACCGTACTTTTTTTAACATAACCTTTATACGAGGTGATGCAATGGAAAAAGAGGTCAAAGAAATCAAAGACAATAACACAAGCAAGGAATCGGAAATAATTAAAGAAATCAAGGGAAAAAGAAAAACCGATGCCTCTGCGTTCAACAATGTTGTTTTTGTTCAGGCGGCAGTCTGCGCCTTTGCGATATTACTTGTTTTTCTTGCCTGGAAATTCAGTCCGTCAACCTTTGAGTTTTTACTAAGTGAGTTCAACCGCATCATGTCAATTGATATGACAACGGACGAGTTGATTGAGTCTGCAAAGGATTCTGCGCAGTCTGTTATGGGAGTTATACCTACCGGAGACAATGCAGCAGAGGATACATCGGAGGATAAACAGCCCTCAGGCGAGGGCGGTGAAGACGCTGAAGCCGTTGCCGTTGCGGTTATGGCAGGTCTCGGCAAAAACGATTCTATCACCGTTCCGATTCACGGCAGAATAACATCACGGTACGGCTACCGCACAAACCCTATTTCGGGGAAATACGGCTTACACACGGGTGTTGACATTGCCGCCGATGAGGGCACAAACATTGTTGCAGCATACAACGGTGTTGTTCGGGATACGGGCTACGGCACCAAAAAAGGTAATTATGTGCTGATGGAGCACTCTGACGGAACAGAAACTCTGTACTGCCATTGCTCGGAGGTTCTGGTCGATGAGGGTACGGTTATCCGTGCAGGTGAAATAATTGCACTTGTCGGCAGTACAGGCTGGAGCACGGGACCGCACCTGCATTTTGAAATACATAACAAAAACGGGTGGTCTGTAGACCCCTTGGATGTAATCGAAGAAAAAGACGGCAGAGTATGACCTTGCGTATTCTGAAATTAAAGCTGAGCGTTGACTTCTGGTTTGTGGCAGTCATCACGCTTATGCTTGTCCTCTTCCCCGAAAGCAAGGCGGTTTTCTGCTTTATAATGTGCGTATTGCACGAGGCGGGGCATCTTCTGGCAATGCTCATCTGCGGTAAAAGGGCAGATGAAATACAGCTCGGATATTTCGGGATGAAAATAGTGGCGGATAAGAGATTTCTGCCGCCGATAAAAGAATCAATCATCGCATTCAGCGGTCCGTTGGTTAATCTGATATTGTTCCCTTTGTTTTATACTTCGGGTAAGGCCGACTATGCCGTTATCAACCTCGGACTTGCTTTTTTCAATCTTCTGCCCGTCACAATGCTTGACGGCGGACATATAATATCAGCCTTTTTCCCCGACAGTAAGCTTCACCGTAAGCTGAGCATCGTGTGTGCATTGGCGTTACTTGTTATCGGAGCTTTTATCGGAATATACACCAAAGAAAATTTTACAATTATGATAGTTGCCCTTTATCTGTTGACAGGTATTGTGTGCGAAAAATAAGCGGAAGGCACTCACCTTCCGCTTAAATTATTTTGAATATTATAAACAAAATGCCGTAAATTATCGGCTGATGCGCCATATAGATTTCAAGCGAATGTCTGCCGATAAATTCAAGCGGTCTGCAAGAAACCACACTTAAGTATCCGAGACAGCCTGTTTTTTCAAAAAGCCTGTACAGGAACAATCCTGTCCAGAAAAGAAATAACCAGGGCATAATCGGAAAAAAATCTGACGAAAAAAAGTCATTGTGAGGAAAACCGAAAAATGCAGTCATATGGTTTGCGTACAGAAAATCGGGAAGACAGAAAAGCACCGTATCACCGAAGCCGACCGTTCCGTTACACACGTTATAGGTAAGTGCAAACAGCACTGCATTGACTGCCAGACCGACAACGGGCGGAATCCTTGCAAAAAGCTTTTCGAGCGGTATTGTCACAAGCATTGCCGTGCCAAGCAGAGAGAGTACACCGTGAATAATTATGCTGTCGGGCATAGCAATCGCCGTCACAACGGTTATCACAAGTGCACAGACAAGCACCGTTATCGAGCGTCTGAGCTTTCGTCTGCCGAGAAAAAAGCAAAAGCCTGAAAGCAGAATGAACGACCAGCATATACTCTGCTGAAAAACAAAGCCTGCCTCACCCTTGAACCACGGGATATTTACACCGAACATATAGATAACATCCCACAGCGTGTGGTAAATCACCATTGCAATTATCGCAACCGCACGCAGAATATCCGGCACGGTATATCTTTTTTTCGGCTTATCAATCCTTTGCATCATACCAGCTCTTACCCAAGCTCACATCTGCAGTGAGTCTTACGTTCATATCGGTTGCGTTTTCCATTTCTTCCTTAACGATACGGCAAACCACTTCAGCCTCTGATTCGGGAGCCTCAACAATCAGTTCATCGTGCACCTGCATAATGAGCTGTGCCATGAGGTTTTCCTTCTTCATACGCTCGTAAACCTTAATCATCGCAATTTTGATGATATCCGCCGCAGTACCCTGAATGGGCATATTTCTGGCAACACGCTCGCCGAAGTTGCGAAGCATTGCATTGGATGCGGTAAGCTCAGGCAGATAACGTCTTCTGCCGAAGAGAGTGCTTACATAACCATTTTCCTTTGCATCGGCTATAACCTTCTGCATATAGCTGTCAACACCTGCAAACTTGTGGAGATAACCCTTGATATATCTGTCTGCCTCAGCACGGGTTACGCCGATATCCTTTGCAAGAGAAAATGCACCTATGCCGTAAACAATACCGAAGTTAACAGCTTTTGCCCTTGTTCGCATAAGTGGTGTGACGGCTTCAATCGGCATATTGAAAACCTGTGAGGCGGTGATTGTATGAATGTCGTCACCCTCATTAAAGGCAGAAATCATACGCTCATCGTCCGCAATGTGTGCAAGCACACGCAGCTCAATCTGTGAATAGTCAGCATCAATAAGCACACAGCCGTCCTTCGCAACAAAGAACTTACGCAATTCTCTGCCGACCTCACTTCTTACAGGAATATTCTGAAGATTCGGCTCGGTGGAGGAAATTCTGCCTGTACGGGTTTCCGTCTGATTGAGTGTGGAATGGATTCTTCCGTCAGGTGCAACACATTTTTTAAGTCCGTCGCAATAGGTTGACTTGAGCTTTGCCAAAGTTCTGTATTCAAGCACAAGTGCAACAATCGGATAATCCGCCGCAAGGTCTTCGAGTACATCTGCATTTGTGGAATAGCCTGATTTTGTCTTTTTCTTTGCAGGCAATCCGAGTTTTTCAAACAGTACCGTACCGAGCTGCTTCGGAGAGTTGATATTGAACTGCTCACCTGCGAGGTCATAGATTTTTTCAACCAGTCCGTTTATCTGTGTTTCAAGCACGGCACCGTATTCCTCTATGCTTTGTGAATCAACAAGGAAGCCTGTAACCTCCATCGAGGACAGCACCTTCGCAAGAGGCATTTCTATATTGTACATAAGGTCAAGCTGACCGTTCTTTTCAAGCTCGGCATATGCCTTTTCCCATGCCCCCGACAGACAGGCGCACTCAAGTGCAACCGCATCCTCCGTATCCGTTTCGGGCAGAGTACCGCCGTATTCCTGTACCATCCGTGACGGGTGGTAATCACTCGCAGACGGGTTGAGAATGTAGCCGGCAATCATAATATCGCTTACCTTGCCTCTGATTTCAGTTCCGCGTGCAAATGCCCAAGAATAAAGCGGCTTTATATCATATGTGATTTTGTGAGTATTCTCGTCAGCAAGGATTTCTGCAAGCTGAGAAGCAAAAACAAAGCTGTTGTTTTCAGCAACAAGCACTCCCTCGGGGGTAGCAAAAGCAATTTTCACTACCTCACCGTCATCATAAACAGGGACAAAGTATACCGAGTCGCCCGGTTTTATCTCGGACAGCTCGTCAACATATTTCACAGCGGTTTTGACTGTTTCTTTTTCTTCATTCACCGTCGGTACCGCACCGAGGTTGAATGTCTCTATCATCTTGAACATTTCGAGCGATGCAAGAAGCCTTGTAGCAGCACCGGCGTCCCCTGCCGTCGGTTTGTAGACATCCATATCAGTATCAATCGGAGCATCAAGCGCAATTGTGCCGAGCTTATGACTGAGAAATGCATTATCCTTATCGGCCCCGAGTTTTTCACGCAGCTTCGGCTTGATGTCGAGCGTGTCAAGGTTTTCGTAAATATACTCAATACTGCCGTATTTCTGAATAAGCTCGCCTGCAGTTTTCGGGCCCACTCCCGCAACACCAGGAATGTTATCGGAGCTGTCACCCTGCAGAGCCTTGATTTCAATCATCTGTTTCGGAGTTACACCGTATTCCTCACGGATTTTGTCGGTGTCATAAGCAACAGTCTGCGTTCTGCCCATTTTGGTTGAAGCTAACAGAACAGTTGTATTATCACTTACAAGCTGAAGGCTGTCACGGTCTCCCGTTGCGATGAAGCACTTGTCACCCTCGCCTGTCTGAACACTCAGAGTGCCGAGGATATCATCCGCTTCCCATCCCTCCTGCTCAACCACCTTGTATCCCATTAGTGTGAGTAATTCCTTGAGCACGGGCAGCTGTTCACGAAGCTCGTCGGGCATACCCTTTCTGCCCGCCTTATACTCCGTGTACATCTTGTGTCTGAAGGTCGGTGCTTTAAGGTCAAAAGCAACCGCTACCCTGTCGGGATTGCATTCTTCAAGCAAACGGTGAAAAATATTCATAAAACCGTAAATACCGTTTGTGAATCTTCCGTCCTTGGTGGTAAGGAGCTTGATTCCGTAAAAGGCACGGTTGATGATGCTGTTGCCGTCAATAACAAGAAGTCTCATAAAAAAGCCTCCAAAATCATATATGAAATTATTTTATCACACTTTTGACAATTATGGTAGATTCGTGGTAAAATATTTTTCGGTGATTTTGTGAAGATAGGAAATTTAGAAATTAAAGGACACGCGGCACTCGCTCCGATGGCAGGCGTTGCGGACAGAGCATTCCGTGAGCTATGCACATCGTACGGCGCAGCTTATGTCATAAGTGAAATGGTAAGCTCAAAGGGTCTGACCATGCAGGACAAAAAATCAAAGGAGCTTCTCTTCCTCTCGGAAAAGGAACGTCCTGCCGGTGCACAGATTTTCGGTGACAACCCTGCTATTATGGCAGAGGCGGCACTCAAGACACTGAGCTTCAATCCCGAATTTATAGATATAAATATGGGTTGTCCCGCGCCGAAAATTGCAGGCAACGGCGGTGGTTCCGCTCTTCTTAAGAACCCTCCGCTGATAAGTGAAATTGTCGAAAGCGTTGTCAAGGCTTCGCCCATACCCGTTACGGTAAAAATCCGTATCGGCTGGGACCTTGATACAGTCAATGCAGTTGAGGTAGCGAAAAGAATTGAGGCAGCAGGTGCATCGGCACTTACCGTGCACGGCAGAACGAGGACGCAGATGTATGCCCCTCCCGTTTACCTTGATGAAATTGCAAAAGTAAAAAATGCCGTAAGCATTCCCGTTATCGGCAACGGTGATATCATTGACGGTCAGAGTGCAAAAAGGATGCTCGACGAGACAGGCTGCGACTTTCTTATGATTGGCCGAGGTGCGCTCGGCAGACCGTGGGTTTTTGAAAGTGTTAATGCATATCTTGAAAACGGCACCGAAATTCCCGAACCGCCCATAGAAGAGCGTATGAGAGTAATGACTGAGCACATAAAACTCATCTGCGAATACAAGGGTGAGCGTGTCGGAATGAGGGAAGCGCGCAAGCACGCAGCGTGGTACATCAAGGGCATCAGGGGTGCTGCCGCATTCCGTCAGGAGGTCGGCACACTTTCGGACATGAAGCAGCTTGAAGAGCTTGCCGTGCGTGTTATTGAGTGCAGTGAATAAATTATGCGCTTTTTCGTGAATAATTCAGCCGTGAAACATTGTTAAAAATTGGATAAAAACGCGCTGTAAAGGTTTTTACTTTACAAAAAATACGTATTTTCCAATAAAAAAGTACGAAGCTGCGTGAAGTTTTCCACATTTTCAACCGAGTTTTCCACACTGTCAAGTGTGAAACCTTTACGTAAAGCAAAAATACTTTACACACCCTTTTTATTCAAAAACCGCCTGAATATATGCAATTTGTTAAGAACATACACAATAAATTCATTTCGGATATCAGATAAAAAACATCCAAAACTATTGACAAAAGTTCAATTTATTACTAATATTTTGTATTGAGCAGATATATGTATTATAAATACTGAAACATAAAGGAGAAAACTTATGAACATTTTTGAAAAACTGAAGGAAATTCTTGCTGAGCAGCTTGAGATTGACGAGGACAAAATCACTTATGAAAGCCATATTCTTGATGATCTCGGCGCTGACAGCCTTGATGTTGTTGACCTTATTATGAGCATCGAAGACGAGTTCGGTATGGAAGTACCCGACGAAGCAGTTGATTCTATCCGTACTGTTGAAGACATGGTTAAATATATCGAGGATCACGAATAATCCCCTCTTTACGGCATAGCCGTCAGAATTGAAAGGCAGGAAAAACACAAAATGGCACAGCAGAAAAAAATGGTTGAAGAAATCACTTCCATGGAAGAGGATTTCGCAAAATGGTATACAGACGTCGTTAAGAAAGCAGAGCTTATCGAGTACACAAGTGTAAAGGGTTGTATGGTTATCAGACCTTACGGCTACGCTATCTGGGAAAACATTCAGCATACCCTTGACACAATGTTCAAGAAGACAGGTCACGAGAATGTTTGCATGCCGATGTTCATCCCCGAAAGCCTTCTTAATAAAGAGAAGGATCACGTTGAAGGCTTCGCACCCGAGGTTGCCTGGGTTACTTACGGCGGTAATGAAAAGCTTGAAGAGCGTCTTTGCGTCCGTCCGACATCAGAGACTCTTTTCTGTGAGCACTACGCTAACATCATCCACTCCTACCGCGACCTTCCCAAGCTTTACAATCAATGGGTAAGCGTTGTTCGTTGGGAGAAGACAACACGTCCCTTCCTTCGTTCCAGAGAGTTCCTCTGGCAGGAAGGTCATACAATCCACGCTACAAGCGAAGAGGCACAGGAAGAAACAATCCGTATGCTCAACGTTTACGCTGAGTTCTGCGAGAAGTATCTTGCTATGCCCGTAGTCAAGGGTGTAAAGACAGAGAAAGAGCGTTTTGCTGGTGCTGAAGACACATATACAATCGAGGCACTTATGCACGACGGTAAGGCTCTTCAGAGTGCAACATCTCACTTCTTCGGCGACGGCTTTGCAAAGGCATTCAACATCCTTTACAGTGGCAAGGATAACAAACAGCATCATCCGTTCCAGACATCGTGGGGCTGCACAACACGTCTTATCGGTGCAATCATTATGACTCACGGTGACGATAACGGTCTTGTTCTTCCTCCGCACGTTGCTCCCGTGCAGATGGTTATCATCCCCATCGCTGCACATAAGGAAGGCGTTCTTGACAAGGCTAACGAGCTTTACAACAAGCTTTCCGACGTATGCCGTGTTAAGCTTGATGACAGCGACAACAGCCCCGGCTGGAAGTTTGCTGAATATGAAATGAAGGGTGTGCCCCTTCGTCTTGAAATCGGTCCGAAGGATATCGAAAACAACCAGTGCGTTATCGTAAGACGCGACAGCGGTGAAAAGATTTTCGTATCTCTTGACGAGCTTGAAGCAAAAATCCCTGAGCTTCTTCAGTCCGTGCATGACGGTCTTTATCAGAAGGCTTATGACCGCCGTGCAAGTATGACATTTACCGCAAAAGACTTTGCAGAGCTTAAGGACATCGCAGACAATAAGCCCGGCTTTATTAAGGCTATGTGGTGCGGCGACCGTGCTTGCGAGGATAAGCTTAAGGAAGAAGCAGGCGTTACATCACGCTGTATCCCCTTCGAGCAGGAAACACTTTCCGACACTTGCGTTTGCTGCGGCAAGCCGGCTACAAAAATGCTTTATTGGGGCAAGGCATATTAAAATAAGATTAAAGCTGTGTCGGTCGGACACAGCTTTTTTATTACGGAGGACACTATGGAACATAATTTCAAGGGCATATGGATTGGCGCAGATATGACTCTGGAGGACAGATTTGCACCGATATTCAAAAAAGATTTTTCAGTTTCAAATCCCGTAAAAGAAGCACGGATTTTCATCTGCGGTCTCGGTCTTTTTGAAATGAGAGTTAACGGCAGGCTCCCCGACGATACTGTACTCAATCCCCCTCACTCACAGTATTCACAGACAGTTTTCTACAGAGTTTTTGATATTACAAGACTTATCAACGTTGGAGAAAACAGTATCTGTGTTGAGGTAGGTCATAGCTTTTTCAACGAGACAACCGATGTCTGGAATTGGCAGACCGCTTCATGGCGTTCAATTCCTAAGCTGATTGCGGATATAGAAATCACTTATGCTGACGGCACTAAAGAAAACCTTGCAACAGGTACGGACTGGACAGTAACAAAAGACGGCCCGACAACCGAAAACAGTATTTATCTTGGCGAAACCTACGATGCCCGCCGTAAAGACTTTACGTGGGACAAAGCAAAAGAGGTCGATGCACCTTCAGGTATGCTCAAGGAGCAGGAAGCGCCCTTTATCCGTCGTGTAGACACCTTCAGACCCAAAAGCATTAAGCGTATGGAAAACGGCAGTCTGATTATCGAAGCTCCTGAAATGATGACAGGCTGGGCTGAAATGCGGCTGAACGCACCGAAGGATACCATTATAACAATCACTTACGGTGAAAAGCTCACAAGTGAAGGCTATGTGCAAAAAATCGGCCACACCGAAGGTCACGGATGCGAATGGTGGCCAAACGCATACATACAGCAGGATAAATTCATCTCAGACGGCGCTGTCGCCCTGTTTGAACCGAAATTCAGCTACAAGGGTTACAGGTATATTCAGATAGATAACCACGCCGAGAACCTCACTGCAGACGATATAAGGCTTTACAGACTTGCAAATGAGATTGACACCATCGGCAAATTCGAGTGCTCAGACGAGCTTGTAAACACGCTTCACACCATTATGTGCCGTACTATGATCAACAACTTCCAATGGAAGCCGACAGACACACCTGTGTGGGAGAAAAACGGCTGGCTCGGCGACGCAAACTGTGCGCTCGAGACAATGATGTACAATTTTGATATGAGCGTGTATATGCCGCAGTTTATCGACATTATGGACGATTGCTTCAAGGACTACGGCAAGGTGCCTGTAATTGTTCCTACGGCTGAATGGGGTGTCGGGAATTCACCTGTGTGGAATACAATTTACGTATTCGCAACCGAGGCGTTAATAAATTTCCATAATAACAAGGCTTATGCCGAAAAAATCTATCTGCATCTGCGTCAGTTTGCACTCAATGATATCGCAGACCTTGAAAAATTCGGCGGCACCTGGGAGGTGCGCGGACTTTCTGACTGGGTTGCACCGTCAAACGATGAATTCGGCGAGGTTGAAGCTGATCCGTCCGAGGGTGCTGAAATCTGCTGTACCGCATACATTTACGCTATGCTCAGATCAATGGCAAGAATTTCTGAAATCCTTGATAAGGGTGACGAAGCAGAATATCTCAGCTATGCAGAAAAAATCCGCAATGATTTTAACGAGAAATTCTATAATACAGAAAAGCAGATTTACGAAACAACCCATTGGAAGCAGATGGGCAACCGCAGAAAGTACAGACAGACATCCAATCTCCTGCCCCTTTCATTCGGAATGGTTGACGAGAAAAACAGAGATGCTGTTATCAAAAATCTTGTTGACGACATCGTCACTCACGGTTATCATCTTGATACAGGATGCACGGGAACAAAGCATATTCTTCCCGTTCTGTTCAACACAGGTCATGCTGATATTGCGTACAAGATACTGACACAGACCACATACCCGAGCTGGGGTTATTGGGTAGAGAACGGAACAACAAGTGCGTGGGAAAGCTGGGAGCTTTCCACCCGTTCACTTAACCACTACTTCCTCGGAACTTATGACGAGATTCTTTATTCACACATTGCAGGTATCCGTGATGTTAAAAATGGTTACGAAACATTTACCGTAGCACCCGAAACAGAATGCGGTATGCAATGGGCAAAGGCGTCGGTTGAAACCCCGAAGGGTACTGTCCGTTGCGAATGGGAAAAGACAGACGGTAAAACTCTTATCGAAATTGAAATCCCTGACGGTGCAACTGCACTTATCAGACTCAAAAACGGATTAACTGAAACCAAATCAAAGGGGATATATAAATACAGTTTCAAATAATGATAAAAATACCCATTAAACATTACCGATGTATCAGGAGGAATAAGTTATGGTAGCTTCAAATTATTTATTAAAAATAGCAGCTGAATTCTCACTGGAAAAGAATACTACGAGGGCAAGAGACTTTTTTGATTATTATTTAACTGAAATCAGTAATCTTAAATGTCACGATCGCCTGATTTTAGGCGAGTGCCGTTTGTGCTCAGGCATCAAACCTAATGATTTAGATGTCCGTATGCCCATATCTTGGGAAATTCTCGAAAAACAAGGGAACCGTATACTTTTACTTAGCGAGTTTTGTTTGGACTGGGAGTTTTATTACGGTAACTGTTTGAACGAAGGTTCTGCATCAGATAATACCTGGGAAACATCATTCATACGAAAAATGTTGAACAGAGACTTCTTTGAAAACTCTTTTAAGGGTATCGAAAAAAATATTATTATTACAACACAAGTCAAAACCTTACCCAATCCCATCTACGGAAACAATCCCGGAAACACTACGCAGGATAAATTATTTTTGCTAAGTTCGGATGAGGTAATAAAATATTTTGCCGGAAAAGACGGCAATCCGCTGTCAGACAGAGAGTTGGATAAAGAAAAAGCATATCTTAAAGCGTTTAATGCACCTTATTTCGACCTTGGAAATTCCTCAGCAAGTACCTGTATTCTGATGGCAGATAAATTCGATCAGGATCGAATTAACATATACAGAGATAATTGCTTCTGGTGGTTGCGCACCCCCGGAATCGAGCAAAATGATGTTGTTACCGTCACTACGGAAGGTGCTATTAACTTTGAAGGTGAATCTTCAATGTCTGATGAGATAGGGATCAGACCTGCTATGTGGATCGATCTGGATATTGCTAAAGAAATGATTTATTCATCTGAAAACTAATAATCACTCTTATGTTATTGTTAGCTTTTAAATAAGCATAAAAACACTGAACCCACAGTTACAATGTCAGTAACTGTGGGTTTATCTTACATCTCAAATTTACTGTCTGCTTCTGCAGGAAGGTTGGATTTATTGAGGTCTCCTCCCCTGTCCGTAAACATTTTGTAAAGCTCAGCCTTACGCTCATCGGTATAGGAATAACCCCAGAGGCGGTTGATCTTGCCGAAATCCTCAAAGGTTTCGTCAGGCAGAACTTCAATTTTTGAAAAATCATATGGGAGCGGAATTTTAACCGTGCCGTCCGAGGTTATGTAGTGTGCCCTTGCAAGCTCAATCAATCGGCGGTTCGCTTCAATTCTCGGATACTCCTCGTCAAACTTGATGCGTGTTATCGGGAATACTGCAACCTCGGCATTCAGGTACTCGTAAGCCTTCACGGAAAGACCTGTGTGGCCGTGGTGCGAAACCTGAACAACATCACACTTAAGCGTTTCACCGTAACGCTTTTCAAACTCAGCGGAAGCAAGTCGGCTTGCATCACCCGGAATGAAAACGCGTGAATTCTCCGCAGTGAGCATAACCATACAGGATGAATCGTTATAATCTGTGATAAGATTCGGATAGATATCCTCGTGTGTGCCCAGAACATCAAACATAAGATTTCTGATATAGAAACGCTGACCTGTGTGAATTTTATATGTCGGGATCTTTGTTTCATCAAGCATTTTAAAAAGCTTTTTGGAAAGCAGAACCTCTTCCCTCGCCCACTCCTTATGTCCGATATAATCGTCGGGAATAAGATTTGAGTATATACCTTCGATAATACAGTCATGGCAATTGTAACGAAGAAAATCCATAAATTTGCACATATGGTCAGAATGTGCGTGTGTCAGAAGCCAGCCGTTGACAACCACCTTCTGCCCCTCGGGTGTGCGCTCACGCATAAAATTATAAATTCTGTCATTATCGTTAAACTGCATATAGTGACCGCTGTCCACAACAAAGAAGCTGTAGTCGGGACACTGAATCATAAGACACATACCGCAGTCGATAAGTGACTGATCGCTTTCAAAGCCGTAAAAAGCTGTTTCACCGTCACCGTTGCACTCTGTCGGAATAAGGCACGGAATAAGATTCGTTTTACTTGCGCAGACACGCACAATACTGTCGCACGGAGTAAACAACGCATTCACAACAACCTCACCCTTAAGGCAGGTGTAGAGGTTGCCGTTAATTTCAGTCTTCTGCAAGACTGCCATACCGTCAGCCTCAAGAGCATCAATCCACTCGCTGTATTCAGCCTTTGTCACATTGCGGTAAAGGCGCATATAGCAATTTTCACGGCAGTCATAGGTCGGCTCATCCGCAGCTTCACGGAACTGCAGAAATTTTTCAAAAACCTTTTCCATTATGCTTCCTCATTTCCGTCATCGGGAGATTTTTTCTTTTTCATAACAACTACGGTAACAACACCGACAGCAGCCACAAAAGCAACGGCAACCGCTGCAATTATAATATCCTTGGATTTGTTATCTTTTACTGATGTGTTTTCTTCATTTTCAACATCAATCACTTCACCGCTGTTTTCGGTGATATCGTTTGTTGAGGACTGAATCTCATCCTCAGTCTTTACAGAAGCGGAAGCCGATGTTGTTTCATCAGGAGCTGATGTTGATGACACTGCTGCACCCTGCAGGTCTGTTGTAACAGAGGTATCAATAGCTGCAAGAGAAGCGTCAACACAGTTGGTGACGATAATCTTGAAATCATCGTTTGTAAGCGGCTCTTCAGAAAGCTTTTTAAGTGTGATTACAAAAAGATCCTTGCTTTCTATATTGCGGTAAGCCGGAATTATAGCCATCGTTCCCTTAACAGGGTCGGCTTCAGGATTGATTTCAGCAAAAGCAGCATCAGCCTGACCGCGGTAAGCCTCAAAGCCCTTGCCCTTTTCTGCACTTACAACCTCGACTCTTTCCTTGTTCAGCTTAACCTCGAAATCGAAGCCCGAAAAGCTTGTTCCGCCGTTGAAATCAATTGTAACAACTGCCTGCTTGTCTGTTTCAGACACAAGTGTGATATTGAACTTCGCAAGTCCCTCTGCGGAAGCAGTCACGCAGGTGAGCATAACCAGAACAACGCTGACAATCAGCGACATTATTTTTTTCATTTTCATAACCTCCGTATGAATTTAATCGTAACAGATATATGATACCACAAACGCTCACAATTTACAATAGAGGCAAAAAGAGAACCGAAAGCAAGATGCTCCGGTTCTCTTATTATTAAATCTTTAAGCCGATTTCGTTTGTCAGCTTACCGCTTTTTCTGTCCTCTACATAATCAGAGGTTGCAGGAACAACGAATGTAAATTCTTCGGGCAGAATCTCAAAGGTACAGTCGTTAACAATATCAACCTCGCCGTCGATATTTATAGCCGCAGGCTCGTCGCTGTGAACGGTCATTTTCTTACCTCTGACATAAAGAGTTTGCTTCCAGTTATAGTGCTTACCCTTTTTGTATCCGCCAACCTTCATCAGCATATCAGGAAGTGACAAGGTATCTATAATACTGAAATCGAGCAAGCCGTCATCGGGCAGTGCATACGGTGTCGCCTGATAGCCTCCGCCGTAATATCGGCTGTTGCCGCATACGGTAAAGAGGAACTCACCCGATATAGGTCTGTTGTCATCTATCGTTATTGTAAACTTGTTTACCCTGTTGACCATTGCACAGTAAGCAAGTGCTGCAGTATACGCTCTGTCACCGCGCAAAAGCGGAATTTTCTTAAAATCCGATTGCTTCGCACAGATTTCGGCATCCATACCCATTGAGCACTGATTAACAGCAATTCTGTCGCCGCACTTTATAGCATCAATCTTAATGGGCGTACCGTTCAGCTGTGCCTCAATGTCGAGGAAGTCTTCACGGCTGCCGAAAATACGGATAAAATCGTTACCGGATCCCAACGGTACAACTGCAAATTCGACATTCTTATAGCCGTAGATTATATTGACAAGGTCATAAATTGTGCCGTCACCGCCGCAAGCGTAGAATCTTACCTTTTCGCCTGTTTCCAGATACTTTTTGCAGTACTCAGCCATATCATCCCTTGACTTGGTAACATAAACCTCGTAGTCAACATCGTACTTTTCAACACTTTGCTTCAAAAGCGGTCTCAATATACTGTAAGCCTTACCCTTGCCTGCCTTGGGATTAACAACAAACAGATGCTTCATATCATACGCCTCACTTGAAATACATAAACAACTGACATTTAATCATACCGTTATACAACTTACGGCGTTTATCAGCCTTTCTGCCGAATTCCTTTTCAAACTCTTCAGACGGACTTATAACATAGTATGCCCAACCGCGCTTCTGTTCAAATTTTTCGCCCATAATTTTATAAAGCTTCTGTGCCTCTCCGATATCAAGCAGTCTTTCACCGTACGGAGGGTTACAGATAAGTGTGCCTTTTTCACTCTTTGGCTTGAAGTCACGCAGGTCACACTTTTCAAACTTAATCTTTCTCTCAACACCTGCACGCTTTGCATTTACGCGTGCAATCTCAAGTGCAGACTCATCAATATCCGAGCCGTATGCGATAAAGTCCGTATCGTAATTCACAAGGTCGCGTGCGCGCTGACGCTCCTCAGCCCATACATATTCGGGAATAACATCCCAACGCTCAGCAGAGAAGTTGCGGTTAACACCCGGTGCTATGTTGTGCACCATCATTGCACCCTCGATAAGAATTGTACCGCTGCCGCACATCGGGTCATAAAGCGTGTGGTACGGACGAAGTCTTGCGAGGTTGCAAAGTGAGGCGGCAAGTGTCTCCTTAAGCGGAGCGGCATTTGCCTCAAGACGGTAACCGCGCTTGTGAAGTCCCGCACCCGAAGTGTCAAGGAGCAGACTTACCTTGTCTTTCATAATGGAAAACTGAATCTGATGTACAGGACCTGTTTCATCAAACCAGCTGATTTTATATTTTGACTTAAGTCTTTCAACAACAGCCTTTTTGATAATAGACTGACAGTCACTCACACTGAAAAGAGCAGAATTGATAGAATAGCCCTTGACGGGGAATGCATCGTCTACACCTATCCAATTCTCCCAGGGAAGTGCCTTTGTGCCCTGAAAAAGCTCCTCAAAGCTTCTTGCGTAAAAATCACCGACAAGAATCTGTATTCTTTCGGAATAGCGTGAGCAGATATTCGCTCTCGCAAGAAGGTTTTCGTCACCTGAAAAAAGGACTCTGCCGTTTTCTGAAACTACATTTTCTGCCCCAAGGTCCTTCATCTCGTTTGCGATAAGTGACTCAAGACCGAGCAGACACGGAATAACAAAATTTATCTTCATAAGTACCTCTTTAAATTTTATATCTGAATTATACTTCTGTTTTTTAATTAAATCAAGTCTTACAGCTCAATTGACGCGTGGCGTGTAACGTGACAGCCGACATTGACTGCAACGGGTAAGCCTGCGATGTGTGTCGGTGCGGTTTCAATTGCAACGGAGAGTGCCGTTGTATCACCGCCGAAGCCCTGCGGTCCGATATCAAGCTTGTTAACTCTTTCAAGAATTTCTGCTTCCATTTCAGCATAGAAGCTGTCCGCATTTTTAACGCTGACGCTTCTGCAGAGTGCTTTTTTTGCAAGGTACGCACACTGTTCAAAATCACCGCCGATGCCGATACCAAGCACTATAGGAGGGCAGGGATTGCCGCCTGCAGCTTTAACGCTGTCAAGCACAAAGTTAATTATATCCTCTCTTCCGCTTGCGGGTGTGAGCATTCTGAGAGCACTCATATTCTCACTGCCGAAGCCTTTGGGGGCAACAGTGATCTTCACACCTTCACCGTCAACGATGCTTGTGTGAATTACCGCGGGAGTGTTGTCCTTTGTGTTGACGCGTCTTAACGGGTCGCCTACAACCGAGCAACGCAGAAACCCGTTGATATAGCCGTTGTGCACGCCCTCATTGACCGCATCATAAAGACTGCCGTCAACAAAATGAACATCCTGACCGATTTCAAGAAAAACAACCGCCATTCCCGTATCCTGACAGATAGGGATATCAAGCACCTTAGCCGCCTCAAGGTTTTCTCCAAGGTCGGAAAGAATACTTTTTGCAAGCTGATTTCTTTCGCAGTTCTTACAGTTATTTATTATGCCTGTAAGATCGTCAGGTAAGATTTTATTCGCCTTTATGCAAAGCTCTTCAACCGCCTGAGCAATTAACTTTACACTTATCTCTCTCATAACATCACCATATTAAACCTGTAAAAACGGGAGCAGAAAACTGCTCCCGTTAAATGTGATTAAATTAACTTCAACAGCTTACAGCTTATTTGTGCCGCGTCTGTTGTAACCGCCGCCATGCTTCGAGTCACGCTTGAGGTCAGACATTTTTTCTTCACTTTCCTGCTTGAACTTCGCCATCATGCTTTCAAAAGACTGCGGTTGTGTATCAACAGTTTTGTTGCCCTGCCAGACGTTTGCATTATTGTTGCGTCTGGGCGCGTTATTCTTCGGCTTGAAGGCTGGTTTCGGCTGTTCCATAGCTTTTTTGATAGAAAGACTTATCTTACCGTCTTCCGCAATAGAAATAACCTTGACCTTAACAGCCTGTCCCACGGTTAAGTGATCCTTGATGTCATTTACGAATTCAAGTGCAACCTCTGAAATGTGCACCATACCCTTCTTGCCTCCCTCAAGGTCAACAAAGGCACCGAATGCCGTAAATCCCGTAACTTTTCCCTCTACAATAGCGCCGACTTCTAACTGCATACTAAAATGAACCCCTCAAAAAATTTTATATCATCAGTCATTTACAGAGATATCGTAATAAACTCTCTCGCCCGGGTTGATGTAACCCTCTTCTCTTGCAATGCCTGCGACATATTCATCCTTATCATTGCTGTAAAGCTGTCTGCGTAACTCCTCATTTTCCGCCTGCTGGCTTGCTGTAGCAAGTCTGACAGCTTCAATTTCCTTATCAATATCTTTTATATCTCTTATCAGAGAGAACAATGAAATGGCAAAACTTACGCAAACAACAACAGAACAAAGTATAACAATAACACTTCGCTTGGTTTTCTTTACTTTAGCCACTTCAGTCACCTCGATTCTTTAAAATTCTATTAAGGCACAGTTGTACGCAACAATTATATACCATATGATGTCGAATTTGCAAGTGTTTTTGTAAAAATTTTGTGTGATTTTGCAGGTTTTTACTAAGTTTTTTTAATATACAGACGAAGGCTGTTTTAATCCCTGACATAAAGCTGTAAAAAACAATAAAATGTCTTCTTACAGACTTAATAATCCTTTTAACCGGTAAAAGTAAAAATGAACCGACCGAATAGAAATAAATCCACATTCCGACGGCTTCACCGACAAAAATATACAACAGCAATTCACCGTTACACATCACCAGAAGAAAGATGAATGTAGCGGGAAAGCATACACACAGGAATATTATATCTCTTGCCATCAAAAACTTTTTATCGCTTCCTGTAAGCAGATAAAACAACATTCTGAAAAAATCATAGATTATTCCGAGAGTGAAGCCGAGTCCTGCCGAATACATAAATGTTACTGCCTGAAACTCTGTTGTGGGTAAATATTGCATCAGCGAAGCACCCTGCTCCAGAAGCTGCCTGCGCTTTTGCCCTCTGAATAAATAACCGAATCAATTTCACCCTCTACCGCCATATCTCCGCTTTCTACCGACAGGCGGCTTATTTTGAGTCCCTTGCCGTGCAGAGCAATTTCACCACATTCGCTTTGTGCGACTATGGTTTCCTCGTCAAAGCTCTCAACATCTTTTATACCCGTCATTGTTACTTTTTTACGGGATTCGACAATAAGGTCGTGCATAGCATTTTCGGGCATAAAAAATCACCTCTATACATTGTATGAGGTGAAAGGATAAATATTACAGTACTTTATACATAAGACCTGCATCATCTTTTGTAGCGTGTTCAACAACTTTTGTAACTTCAATTCTGGTTGTGTTTGCTCCCATCTGTATTTCAACAATGTCACCAACCTTAACATCATAGGATGCCCGGGCAATTTTACCGTTAACCGTTACGTGCTTTGCATCGCACACCTCGTTGGCGACCGTACGTCTTTTAATCACTCGTGAAACCTTAAGATATTTATCAAGTCTCATAAACTGCACTCCTTTAATAAAGCCGTCGGCAGGACGACTAGCATCCTGCCGAAAATAGAACTTATCTTTAAAACTTATTTCACAGCATCCTTAAGAGCCTTACCAGCCTTAAATGCAGGTGTCTTTGAAGCGGGAACAGTCATTGCTTCGCCTGTCTTCGGGTTACGGCCCTGCTTCTCAGCACGTTCTCTAACCTCAAATGTACCGAAACCAACAAGCTGAATCTTCTCGCCGCCCTTAAGAGCGTCTGTTACTGCGCCGAAAACAGCGTTAACTGCCTTCTCAGCAGCCTTCTTGTCCATTTCGCCCTTAGCTGCAACTGCATTGATAAATTCTGTCTTATTCATTATAATTCCTCCAAATTTTATATTATGAAATACTCATCGTATATCATATACCTTTTTTAGCCTCATCCCAGAGGATATCGAGAGTTTCAAGCGACGCCGTTTTCATATCGATACCGCGTTCATTCGCTTTTGCCTCAACCTTTTTGAATCTGCATACAAACTTGTCGGTTGAATTTGTGAGTGCCTCTTCAGGATCAACCTTAACAAACCTTGAAACATTTACTGCGGAGAAAAGCACATCTCCGAGCTCGTCGCTGATTTCGTCCTCTTTGCCGTTTGCAATGGCTTCCTTAAGCTCTGCAATTTCTTCAGTCAGACGGTCAAGTGCACCGTCAACCTCTGTCCAGTCAAAGCCTGCCTTTGCTGCCTTGGACTGAATCTTGTTTGCACGCATAAGGGCCGGTAACTCGCGCGGTACGGAATCAATCGCCTCAGAGGTCGACTTCTGACCCTTTGTGCTGCGCTTGATTGCGTCCCAGTTTGTGAGCACATCATCCACAGAGTCAACATTTGTTTCACCAAAAACATGAGGATGGCGGACAATCATCTTTTTGCAGATTTCGTCTGCCACATCGTCGAACGTGAAACCACCCTTTTCCGTTTCAATCTGTGCGTGAAATACAACCTGCATCAGCACATCGCCAAGCTCCTCGCGAAGCATATCCGGGTCAGCCTTGTTAATAGCCTCAATCGTCTCGTAGGTCTCTTCGATAAGATCCTTACGGATAGACTCGTGAGTCTGCTGAATATCCCACGGACAACCGCCCTCGGATCTCAGGTCTTTTATAATTCCGATAAGATCGTTTATATCGTATCTGTCTTTAAACTCAAATTTCTTTATCATAACATTACCATTTTAACCTAAAAATCCATATTTTTCAAGCCTTTTCGCAATTTTTTCACCCTTCGGAAGCATTTCCATATCATCCTTTGATAATGCTTTCAGGAAAAGAAGCGAAAGAACATAAGCAAGTACGGCTGCCGCAACAGCTATAACGAGTGCAACTGTACTTCCGTTAAGCATACTGTCAGCATCACCGAAGCCACCGAGAATCTTTGAAAATACCTTAACAGTGGCAAATGCGGCAACAGAGCTGATTGCTGCACAGGTGAATGGCTTGAAGAATACCGATACAAAATTAACCTTGACACCTGTTATTCTGATAATGCTTGAAAGGTTAATTGCAACAACAACAATGTAACACGCGATTGAACCGATGGGTGCACCGTTGATGTTGATGTTCGGATTGCCTATAAGAATATAGTTGAGGATAATCTTGATAATCGCACCCACGCAAAGAGATTTGAGCGGGATGTCCGTTCTGCCGAGTGCCTGAAGCATATTGGTTATCGGAGACGATACTGCAAACAGGAAAACAGAAACACCGTAAACCGTCAGAATCGGAGCACCGATTGTAGCAGAAGCCTCGGGGTAGAACATATTAAGAAGGTTGTACGAAACAGCAGCAAGTCCGAAGCCGACAGGCAATGAAATAAGCATTGTTACGCGGATAACAGATTCCACGGTTGACTTGATTGTCTTGCTGTCACGCTGTGCCCACGCTGCGGAAATAATCGGAATTGCGCTGATACCGAGCGTCATTGTAATTGTCGGCACAAGGTTTTTAAAGTCAAGAGTCTCTCCGTAAACACCGTAGAGATATTTGACAATCTGTGAGTCAGCAATACCCTCTTCAATAAGATGTACGGAATAAATCGATTTTATAACCTCGGGAGCCTTTTCAACCGCATAAGCAAGTCTGTTCTGAATCGTTGCTGAGTCAATGAGGTTTGTTACATTAAGGATAAGTGAACCGACAGCCATCGGCAATGCGGTTTTGACAAGAACACTTGTAACAGCCTTGCTCTCCTCCGGCTTGCGTGAAGAGGTAAGCATATCCTTTGTGATGCCGTCACCGACAATCTTGTGTCTTATCATAAGGAAGATGAAGCCGAGCACAGTACCGATGGTAACACCGAGTACAGCCGTCGCAGCTGCATACGGATAAAGTGCGGCAAGTGCATCCGCCTCTTCTGTATAAACAGTACCCATAACAGGCTTACCGTTTGCAAAGTTGTCAAGCTGGATCTTAAGGAAAACGTATGTTACGCCAAGACCTATAAACAGCTTACTCAATGCTTCAATAACCTGAGAAATAGCCGTTGGCAGCATATTCTGTAAGCCTTCGTAGTAGCCGCGGTAGGTGGACATACAGCAGCAGAAAAATATCGACGGTGCAATTGCAAGTACGCAGTAGATGTTTTCTGTATATCCGACAACATATTTTGTATACGGATATGCGATAATGAACATCAGTATGGTTCCGACAGCACCTGTCATAAGGAACAGCCTTGTTGCAACACGGCGTATCATCCTTACATCACGGAAGTTACCCAGAGACCTCTCCTTGGCAACCATTCGTGAAACCGCTATGGGCAGACCTGCCATTGATATTGAATAAAGCGGTGTATAAATTTCATAAGCAGTATTAAAATAGCCTCTGCCGACCTCACCTATAAGCATTGACAAAGGAATTTTAAACAATGCACCAATCACCTTAACCAACACTGTCGCTACAACAAGCACCAGAGCGCCGTTGAGCAACGATTGTGATTTGCCTTTCTTCTCGGACATCGATGCACCTCCTAATTTTTTCATAAGTTATATTTTATCATAGATTCGGTTGTTTATCAATTATTTTTTATATGACAACAGTCTCAGAGTGTAAGAAACTCATTGAGAAGTGACTTTTCAGGCAGAAGCGTCTGTTCAATCTCTTCAAAAAGACTGATTGCTCCGATAAGCTCCTGCGCCTTTTCAAAAAACTCACTTTTCTCCCCTACTCCATTCAGCAGACGAAGTGCCTCATTTTTAAAAATGCAGGTCTCGTAAGCGTGGAAGGAGTTTATTTTTACATCTGCATAGGATTCAAACGGGAAAAGAAATTTATCCTCACCCTTAAGTACACCCTGCCACATAAAAAATGTGTGCTCAACGGGTGAATTTCTGTGACGGTAATCTCTTATCATTCTGCGTATAAGACGCAGATTTCTTTTGTTCAGAAGAATTCTGCCGTCATTACCCGAAACTCGTGACGAAACGCTGATATAAATTCTGTAAAGATGACCTTCATCAAGACCGTCGGTGATAACGGGATTAAGCGCGTGTAGTCCTTCAACAATGATAACATCGTCCTTTTCAAGTTCAATGTGCTTTGTTTCGACTGAACGGCTACTCGTCATAAAATCAAAAATCGGAAGCTCAGCTTTTCTGTTGACAATCAGGTCGTTAAAGCATTTGTGCATAAGTTCAATGTCAAGTGCCGTAACATTTTCGTAATCCTTCAGACCTTCCTCATTAACGGGAATATCATCCTGATTAAGATAGAAATCATCAAGTGAGACAATATACGCATTTCTTCCGCTCCGACGGATTTTCTCAGCAAGAATACCTGCAGTTGTAGTTTTGCCCGAAGAACTCGGTCCTGCCAGAAGAACAATGTCATAGTCCGAATCCGACAAAAACCTTTCCGTAACTTCGTTCAGGGCAGAATCAAATCTGCTCTCACACGCACGGATAAACTCCTGCGTATTTTCTTTTGCATTTTTATTGATGAGAGACAGCGCAGTATACATCATTATCACCTTGCATAAAATTCGCTTATCTGTTGCTTGCGTTCGAGAATCGTGTCAAATCTCGAAATATATTCATACGGATATTTGTAATTAAAAATTCTTTCGATATTTCTGCCGTACGGTTCCTTAAGCTTGATAACAGCACCCGCACCGACACCGAGAATCGTGTGGCATTCTTCCATCATAAAGATGTTATAAAGGCACTCGTAACCGGGCTTGCACCATCCGACATTCTCAAGGTTGCCGAGTGAACGCGACTGCCTGTACATATAATACGGCACATAGCCGTGTGAATAGAACTTTTCGGAAGCATATCCGAGCATTTTATTTGCAGTTTCTCCGCTTTCGACATCAATGCCACCCGTTACAATTGCCGATGAACGCTTGAGTGCAAGTGTATGTAAGGTGATGTTTTCGGGCATAAGCTCAACCGCCTTATCGACTGAACGGCAGAAGCTTTCATAGCTGTCATCGGTAAGACCTGCAATCAGATCCATATTGACGTTATCAAAGCCCTTTTCCCTCGCCGTGGTGTAAACATCAATCACATCGCTGACCGTATGCTTTCTGCCGATTGACACAAGCACATCGTCATTGAAGGTCTGCGGATTTACGCTGATTCTTGTAACTGCGTGACGCTTGATAACATCAAGCTTTTCAGGTGTAACGGTGTCTGCTCTGCCCGCCTCGATAGTATATTCCCTGCAGAATGAAAGGTCAAAATTTGCCTCGATTTCACTGCAGACTCTTTCAAGCTGCTCTGCGGAAAGCGTTGTCGGAGTGCCGCCGCCCCAATAGACGGATTCGAGCCTTAAGCCGAGTGAACCGGCAATTTCTGCAGTCACGCGGATTTCCTCGCAAAGCTTTTCGACATACTCGGGAAGCAGCTTCTTGGCCTGAGCAATTGAGTGTGAGACAAACGAGCAGTAGTTACAGCGTGTGGGGCAAAACGGAATTGAGACATAAAGGCTGAAGGACTTTTCATCCGAAAGACCCATTATCTTTTCCTCTGCCTTTGCCACGCTGAGTGCAAGATAGGTTTTCTGCGGTGTGACAAGCAGCTTCTGAGTAAAATACTCAACAGCCTTTTCTTCACCCATCTGCGAAATGAGTGTATTCATAAGCTTTGACGGCCGCACACCCGTAAGTATTCCCCATTTCGGTGTATATCCCGTAAAATCGCAAAGCATTCCGAACAGCAGAACCGCCATACGGCGCTCACAATCATCGTAATCCGTTGTACTGCATTCACGCATTTCGTCACCGAAGGACACCTTTATATCATAACCCTTGTCCGTCTCACTAAGCGATGTGACAACGCACAAAGAGTCTTCCCCCTCTTCGTCATCGTGCAGAACACGGATGCTTTCGCAGGGGTAAAAGACTCTGCAAAGATTTTCCATTTCGTAATGAAATTTATGATTTACTACACGTAAAATCATTTAAATCGCCTCATATATCTGTTTCTGCGTCTTTCATACTCCATTGTTGTTGCACGGTTGTGACCGGGATAAATATCAAAGTCACCCTCCATATTATAAAGACGTGTTATGGAGTCAAGCATTTCTTCCTCGTCACTGTCAAAAAAGTCTGTTCTTCCGACAGTAAGGCAGAAAAGTGTATCGCCCGTAAAGATTGTTCTTTCCTGCGCCTCATAGAAGCACACTCCGCCCTTTGAGTGACCGGGTGTGTGCATTACTAAAAAAGTGAGAGTTCCCAGATGGATTGTATCACCCTCGTCTACCTTTATATCCGCCGGAACATATTTCTGTACACCGGGCATCATTTCGTGAGCAAAGCTCGGAAGCTCATCAAGAAGCTTGTATTCCTCGTCCCTGTGAATTACGATTTTAGCCTCGGGATGCGTTTTTTTAAGGTCGTATACACCAAGTATGTGATCGTAATGACCGTGGGTAAGCATTATATACTTAAGGCTTTTACCCTCAAGGCAGTTTTCAAGCTCCTGTGTGTATTCACCGCAGTCAATGACCGCAGCTTCGTTTGTTTTTTCGTCGGTCACGATGTAACAGTTAGCGCACACAGGACCGAGAACAAGTGTTTCAATTTTCATAATTTTTTATCCTTTTACCCAGATTTCCGTATCCATTAAAATTGTAACAGGTCCGTCGTTCTGAATGTCGACCTTCATATCTGCGCCAAAAGAACCGCATTCGACATTTCTGACTCCGTTCAACTTCAACTGTTCAATAAAATATTCATAAAGCTCATTCGCCATATCGGGCGATGCGGCAGTTGTGAATGACGGTCGGTTGCCCTTTTTGATATCTGCACACAGGGTAAACTGTGAAATAACAAGCACTTCACCGTCAATGTCAAGAACTGACTTATTCATCTTGCCGTCCTCATCCTCGAACACACGCAGCTTTGCAATCTTTGCCGCAAGCACATCTGCATGCTCTGTGGTATCCTGCGGACCTACACCGAGAAGCACGTTGTAGCCCCAACCGATTTTCCGATAACCTCTCCGTCAACCGTAACGCTTGACGAAGACACGCGCTGAACAACAGCTTTCATTATTCAATCATTCCTTCAGTTTATAATCAGGCTCTTTCAACATCAAGAATACCGTTAATTTTAAGTATTTTTGACATTACGCCCTGAAGATGTTCAATTCCGTTAACGGCGATTTTAAGTTCAATTGATGCTCTGCCGTCCTTTTTGCTTTGTGTGTTGATGCCGTAAATCATAACACGCATATCAGCAATAACCTTGGAAATATCCGCCATAAGACCAACACGGTCAAGACCCGTGATGCTCAGGGTTGCGGTGAAATCTTCCTTGACATCATTGTCCCAGCTTGCGCTTATCCAACGGTCGGGCTCAGTTGCAAGCTCAAGCACCTTAGGCACATTTGTGCAATCCCTCTTGTGGATGGATACACCATGGCCGCGGGTTATAAAGCCGACAATCTCGTCACCGGGAAGCGGACTGCAGCACTTTGAAAACTTGATAAGACAATTATCAATACCTTCAACCACAACGCCGTCCTTACTTTTTGCGCGTTTCGCAGAGGGCTTTGTAATTCTGATTATATCCTCCTGCTGCTCCTCAGGCTGCCTGAACATTTTGACATACTCGTCCTTTATGTGAGGCATCATTTTGTTGAGTGAAACACCGCCGTAGCCGATAGCTGCAAAGAAGTCCTCAATCGTTGCAAAGCGCTGACGCTGTGCGATCATATATACAAATTTTTCAAAATCATTGTCGCTCAGGCGGATATAATTACGCCTGAATTCACGCTCAACCTCAAGTCTGCCCTCAAGGATATTTTCCTCACGGCGTTCTTTCTTGAACCACGAACGGATTTTGTTTCTCGCACCGCTTGTTTTGACAAACTTAAGCCAGTCACGGCTCGGGCCCTTACCCTGCTGTGACGATGTGATAATCTCTACAATTTCTCCCGTTTTGACAACATAGTCAATCGGCACAATTCTGCCGTCAACCTTGGCACCGATCATACGGTTTCCGACCGCAGAGTGAATTGCATAAGCAAAATCAACAACCGTTGCACCTGCGGGCAGACTGATAACGGATCCCTTCGGAGTAAAAACAAAAACCTCCTCCTGAACAAGGTCTGTTTTGATGGTGTTTACAATGTCTTCGGGATTTTCGGAAACATTCTGCGACTCAAGAAGCTGTCTTATCCATGAGAATTTTTCCTCAAACTTCTGTCTGCCGTTCATTCCGAGCTTATACTTCCAATGGGCGGCAACACCGTACTCTGCAGTGCGGTGCATTTCCCATGTTCTTATCTGTACCTCAAACGGAATACCGCCCTCGCCGATAACGGTTGTATGGAGGGACTGGTACATATTTGCCTTGGGTGTTGAGATATAATCCTTGAATCTGCCGGGAATCGACTTGAACATATCGTGAATAATTCCGAGACAGTTATAGCAGTCGATAACATCGTCAACAATGATTCTGACGGCATAGATATCGTAAATTTCGTCAAAATCCTTACCCTGCATATACATCTTACGGTAAATACCGTGAACAGACTTTACTCTGCCCGTGATGTTGCAGTTGGGTATAACCTGTCTTACACGGTCGCAGATTTTGTTCTGTATGTTATCGAGATATTCCTTACGCTTAGACTGCTGCTGTTCGAGTAAATCCTGAATTTCCTTATACGCAATCGGGTCGAGGTAACTGATTGCAAGGTCTTCAAGCTCCTCCTTGACGCCTCGGATACCGAGACGGTGAGCAATCGGAGCATAAATCTCGAGGGTTTCCTGTGCTTTTTCACGTCTTTTATGAGGTTTCATAAAAGCAAGTGTTCTCATATTGTGAATACGGTCTGCAAGCTTGATGATTATAACTCTGATGTCCTGAGACATAGCCATAAGCATCTTGCGTACATTTTCCGCCTGTTGCTCCTCCTTTGTAGAAAGCGGTATCTTGCCGAGCTTGGTAACACCCTCAACAAGATTTGCAACGTCCTCACCGAATTCTTTTTTAACATCGTCCTCGGTCATTTCCGTATCTTCAACAACATCGTGAAGAAGAGCCGCAACCATGGACTCACTGTCCATACCGAGCTTGTAAAGTATATGTGCCACCTGCACAGGGTGGATAATATACGGCTCGCCCGAGCGACGGTACTGACCTTCGTGTGCCTCGTATGCAATCTCATACGCACGCTTGATGTATCCGATTTCCTCTTCGCTCATCGTTTCCGAGACAGAGGTAATCAGATCCTCAAACAAACCGTCAGCGGATTTTTCACTCTTTTGTGCTTCAAGCATAGCTGCATCCACATAGTCATCCAACGGTTTTACATCATCCAATATTTCTTTTAAGCTTTTTTCTCTGTCGTCTGTCATTTCTCTTAACCTTCAAATTCTTTTATTCTTCTGAGTACGGGTGCATCGTCAAGGTTGACCTTAACATTTTCCTCAGGCAAGGTAAGATTACCGTCACCGTCATAAACAAGAGTGCCGAGCTCAGTCAGTGCTTCCACCGCAACGCAGACCTTTGCATATTGATCGGCGGTAAGTCCGAGACGCTTACAAAGCAGCTCCTCACCGTGTCTCCACTTGCCCTGACTGCGTACGAATTTATACACCTCTGCGATAAATCCGCGGTCAGGCAATATATCTGCATACTGTCCTGCACTGCCGTGCATAAGTCTCATAAACTGTCTCATTCCCGCAAACAGTATATCGTCGTCCATTTCGTGAAGCTTGATATTTTTCACTAATATACTAAGTCTTATCTGACCTAAATATTCATTGCTGTCAAATACTGCGGCAACATCCACAACATCACCGACCGCAAACGGAAAATCATACTGTGTCATTCTGAACAGCACGGCGCTTAAGGCTGTATCTCCTCTGCGAAGTCCGAGACGCAGGTGCTTGCCCGCACCGATAGGAGTAATCTCCGTAAGTGTCATATTGTAAAGGCCGAAAACGGGCTGCGGATTGCCTGCACCGAAGGGTTCAAGTGTTTCCACTACATCAAGAAGCTCAACATTTACAACTGACGGATTAATTTTGAAGTCTATGTTTTGAACGGGATCCGGGAACTCCGTTTTATCTGCATAGTCATTTATTGCTTTTCTGAATTCATCAATTCTGTCCGAATCAAGTCCGAGACCTGCCGCAAGAGTATGGCCTCCGTAATGGTCGAGCATTGGTTCACACGCACAAAGTGCATCGTAAAGGCTGAAGCCGTCAAAGCTTCTGCCCGAGCCTTTCGCGGTTTCACCGTCCTTAGTGATAACTATTGCAGGCTTGCCGTATTTTTCGACAAGACGCGATGCAACAATACCGATTACACCGTCGTGCCAGCCGTCACCGCTGACAACAAGCACACGGTCGTATTTCCATGAGGGATTTTCATCAATCTGAGCGACTGCCTGAGCGAGAATTCCCTGCTCAGTCTGCTGTCTTTCAGAATTATCGTCATTTATTTCACGCGCAAGCAGATTTGCTTCATCATAATCATCAGCAAGTAAAAGCTTAATCGCTCTGTCAGCCGAGCCAATTCTGCCCGCAGCATTGATCCGTGGTGAAATTCCGAATGCAACCGTACCCGATTTGATCGGCTTGCCGTCAAGCCCCGAAACCTCGATAAGAGCCTGAATACCTGCTCTGTCAGAATCGTTTATCAATGCAGTACCACGTCTGACAATGCTTCTGTTTTCGTTATAAAGAGGCATTACATCGGCTATTGTACCGATGGCAGCCAGGTCAAGAAAAGAATCCGTTACTTCATTCTCTTCACCCTCAAGTGCACAAATCAATTTATATGCAACACCTACGCCTGCATAGTCCTTGAATTCAAGAATACAGTCATGTCTGTGCGGGTCAACAACCGCAACGGCATTCGGAAGCACATCTGACGGCAGATGATGGTCTGTAACAATAAGATCCATTTCAAGCTGACGGATGTACTCCGCCTCTTCAACAGAGCTTATTCCGTTATCAACCGTGATAATGAGCTTTGCACCCATACGGCTGAGATTGTCGATTGCGTTGTAGCTGAGTCCGTAGCCTTCGGTGTGTCTGTTCGGCACGGCATAAACCACATCGGCGCCCTGCATCTCGAGATAAGAATAAAGCAGAGTCGTAGCTGTTACACCGTCAGCATCATAGTCACCGTAAACAGCGATGCGTTCAAAGTTTTCAAGTGCAGCTTTGATTCTTTTGACCGCCTTGTACATATCGGGAAAATCAAACGGATCCGCGGGAATACTTTCGTCAAGGTCAAAGAATTCACGCGCCTCATCCGCCGTTTTTATACCTCTTGCCGAGGCAAGTAAAGCGGCATAAGGGCTGATATCAAGTTCTTCGGCAATATGTGTTGCTGTATCCTTGTCAAAATTTTTGACAATCCACTTTTTTCTGCTCACTATACCGCTCCTTTCGTCAAATTGATGTATGCGTAAAACTAAATCTTATTTTTCGTTTGCTACGTGAAGTGCATTTACTTTTTCAAGAATCTCCTGCTTGAACTCACCGTGAATCTTATATTTCTTTGAGAAGATCACAAGGGAAATAAGCATCATTGCAGGAGGAACGATGAACATCATAAATGAAATCGCACCCTTTGCTGATTCTGTCACAATTGCTGTATCTGCATTTTCACCGCTGAAGTCATAGTTTGTAAGAGCAAATGAAGCGTACATAATGATACTCTGAATTGTATATGCCATCTTCTGAAGGAAGCCCTTCATAGAGAATGTAAGGCTCTGATTACGTTTGCCGAGCTTGTACTCACCGTAGTCAACGCAGTCAGCAAGCATAACTGTCTGGTTAACAAACATACTTGCAGTACCGAGGGAAGTTACGATATAGCAAAGGCCGAGGGCAACAACATTACCGCCAAAGCCGTAGCCGATAACAGCCATTCCTATGTAGCCTGTTGCAGCCATAAGGAGAGAAAGCTTATAAATTGAACGGTTGTTCATAAACTTTGAGCAGATCGGAACAACGAGAATACCGAGTACTGAGCCGACTGTACCCATAAGGTTGAATGTCGACTGCTTTGCAAGTCCGCCGCCGACCTCTTCAAAATAGAATGCGCTGATACCTGAGGTCATATAGAAGCCTGCATTGGAAATCATTGCAAAAAGCATAAACACGAGAAGCTGATCGTTGTTTTTAATCACGCTGAGAGCTGTCTTGAACGAGAACTTTTCATCGCTCTTGATTACATTGCGTTCCTTTGTAACTGCAACGCAAATCAAAGCAAAAGCTACAAGAAGAATTGCTGCAAGAATTGACCACTTGCCGAAGCCTTCCTTAAGAACATTCTGCGGAAGCTTATCAAGGTCATCCTTTGCCGCGCCTGCAAGAAGCGGAATCATAATCGGAGTAAGGATTGAAATGATACCCTGTCCGAGACCTGAAAAAGCACGGGCAATTGTAGAAATAAGATTTCTGTCCTTTTCACCGCTTGCCATTGACGGAATCATTGACCAATACGGAATGTCTGCAAGTGTATTTGTCATACCCCAGAGAACATAGAAAACAGCAACATAAACCATCATCCATACTGAGCCCGTCTGAATACCGGGATTATTGAAAAGAAGACAAAGGACCACAGCATTAAGAAGTGCACCACGAAGAATCCATGGGCGGTATTTACCCATCCTGTTATTACAGCGGTCAACAATTGAACCCATCATCGGGTCGTTGATACCGTCCCAGAGTCTTGCGAGAGGTGTGATAATAAGAAGGAACCACGGACTGATACCGAGAACCTTTGCAAGGTAAATGGAGAGATAAGAATAGAACATGCCGTAGCTAAGGTCAAGACCTATTGCACCGACACCGTAGCCGACACCTTCTCTGAATAATTTTTTATTCATAAATTAAACCTCCGTTTTCTTTTGAATAGTACACTATTTTAATATTTTACCACAAAACTTTCAACAGTACAATAGAAAAATGACGCCCTGACAAGTCAGAGCGTCATAAATTTTAATATTTTTATCAGTCGAGAACAATCTTACCGACAGAAATCTTGAGCATAATCAATGCATCTGTTGAGTTGATTTTTCCGTCACCGTTTGCGTCGGCATTTAATCTTTCTTCAGGCTTGAATGCAACAGGCTTATCAACTGTAAACTGAAGAACCTTGAGTGCGTCAGTTGTGTTAACTGCGCCATCGCTGTTGACATCCGGGAATACCTTCGGTGCTACAGTATTAAGGTCATACTTCTCATTACAAACTGTACAGACTCTGTGCTTGATGCCTGTCTCATTATACTTCGGGAGCTTGTCATAAACCCACTCACCCGGCATATGACCGGTTGCCTTGATAACTTCACGTGTTACTTCACCGCAGTTCGTACACTTGCAGTTGTAATAACCGTCCTTAGTACATGTTGCATTCTGACCTACAGTACGTCTTACTTCCTCGTGGTCACAATGAATCGTAAAGCCAAGATTATAGCCTTCGCCGTAGCCATTGATACCTACAACATAAACCTTAGCCTTACCTGCACGTACGTTGTTTACATAAACTACCTTGTAGTCTGTATCCTTAACAACTGCCTTGCCGTTTGTAAGCTCAACCTTCACCTCAGGAGTAAGCGGAGTACCTGTGTAGTCAACCTTATCTGTACAAGAAGCCTTACCGAGAGAAATATCCTCAACCTTCTTGATTGTTGATGTGGGATACTTTTCTGAAACTACTGTCGGAAGATAAGTGTTGCCTTCAACTGTTGTGAATTCAATACCTCCGACAAAGCACTCGCTGAAAGCACCATCACCGATTGTTGTTGTATTCTTTGAGATTTTAACTTCTTTAAGTGAAATACATCCGTAGAAAGCTGTTCTGCCGATTTCCGTTACATTGAAAGGAATCTCAATTGCCTTAATAGCATAGCAAGCATAGAATACACTTGCGTTAACCTTTTTAAGAGCAAGAGGAAGCTTGACATTTGCAAGAACCGAACAGTTATTGAATGCACCGTCACCGATTGACTCTACTGTATCGGGAATTGAAATTTCAGTAAGCTTTTTGCAGTTTTTGAAGGCATTGTCGCCGATATATTCCATTCCGTCGGGAAGAGTAACCTTCACAAGCTCCGTATGCGTTTCAAAAACGCCGTCAGCAATACCTATAACAGGAAGCTTGTTGTACTCAGCAGGAATAACAAGCTCAGCAACAGTTGCACAGTGATATGCAGTTACGATATAGCCTGTGCTATCGCTGTTAAGAGTGAAAACGAAGTCCTTGAGAGAATTTCGGACAATTTCGATATCAGCATCAACAGCAGCTACAGATGCTGTGAGATCGTTATAACCTGAGTTTGCTGCATTGTTTACAACAAGATCAAGAGTTGTCTTGCCGTTTACAGCAGTATCTCTTACCTTGAAGGTAACAACTGCAAATGTTCCGTTGAAGCTGAAGTTGTTTGCACCTGCAAGTGACCAGGAGATAATTCCGGGTGTCTTTGTGTACTCAGAATAAACCTTACCGTTAACCTGTTTGTCAAGAGCGTTCTCAAGACCGACACCTTTTTTAAGGCTTACAAGCTCGAGCTTAGCCTTATCATATTTGAGCTGAAGGTCAAGAGTTGCTAATTTTTCATACTTAGCAGGAAAATAAATTGTTGCCTCAATGGTGTCACCCTGAAGGCAATTAACCTGATCAACCTTGACAGCAATATCTGCATCAGCAGCAATCGGTAAAAATGCGAACACGCTGAGTGCAAGAACAACCGCAAGAATCATTGAAATAATGCGCTTTGTAGTCTTTCTCATCCATATCACCTTTCGTTTTGAAAATAATATAAATGTATTCACTTATACAAAATGAATTTTATACCATTTCAAATAAAAAGTCAATCTAAATTCCGTATAATAGCTTATTTCTGTTGATAAACATCTGAAAAACAAAATAAATATTGATTTTCAAACATTGATTATATATAATTCTGAATATAACCGGGAGGGATTTTATGGCAGATAAAGGCTGATTTGCAGTTTTGCTTATCTTCCTCAATTTTGCCTGTACGGACGAGAATGTCAGATATATCAGAATTAAACAAAAGCAAGAGGTAACACGATTGTACGTGTTACCTCTTTTATGTATCTGACAGTCCTTACTGTTGATTTTAAATACCCAATATTTTGCCGACCGAGTATCTGAGAATCATAAGTGCGTCCGTGGAATTGATTGCGTTATCTTTGTTTGCATCTGCAACAGCCTTCTGCTGAGTTGTCAAAGTTGTCTTGTCAACAGTACTCAAAAGAACCTGGAGTGCATCGGTCGAGTTAACTGTACCGTCATTATTAAGGTCACCGTTTTTCTGCAAAGAAACATCAAGCTTTGCAACCTTGGTTTTATCAACATACACCTCGAATGATGTGGCAATAATCAAAACTTCACCGTTGAGCTTTATTATAAACGGGTATGTTTCCTCAAGGTCCAAGCCAATATGTGAAATATCATATTCGTTATAATGTGCAGGATTGCCTGACGGTGAAACACACAAACTGTCAGCCTTAAAGAATAATACCGCATCATTGGTATTATTAAGATATCCGTTAACCAACACATCCATAATGCTGTAATCTGCTTTTTCTGTTTCAAACTTCTTTGCTCTTGTGTTATACATAAACACTTCAGCCGGATCGCCTTCTTCCCTTTCAAACAAGAAAAGGAATTCATTATCCGTGTAATATGATTCCCAGAAATTCAGACATTCACTGAACAGAACCTGCTCTTCTCCTGTTTTTGAATCAATCTGAACAATATCTGTTCTCAGGTATGAATCATCGTCATTTGAATAGACATCACCGATACGAATTATTTTCCCCTGAACAGAAGACGGGCAAAAATAATACACGTGCGACTCATCCTTGCTGTGTCCGTTATCAGTTGTTGTATAGTTTTCAAAGTCGTCAGTTAAATATACTTTCTGTGGGAAATACTGCTCATCATTCAAAGTATAAAGCTCGATACACAGTGTGCTTCCTGCAACTGTATAATAAACATCCTGATAAAGATCAGTTACCTCCACTGCGGGTGATTTATGTTCTGTCCATTTCGCTAAATCAGAAGTTGTATAATACAATGCTTCAAAGTATTCTTTGCCGTTTTTTTCAAAAAAGTTTACGGTAGCATAAAGAATCTTATCGTTGATGCATTCTAAAGAGGTATACAGCTCGTTAATACTGAAATTCAGATCGTATTTCTTAAACGAATTAAAATCTTTAGTGGTAACAATAAACTGCTCTTTCAGTACAAGCTTTTCCTCCTTGTAAGAAACTCCCTCACTCTCTACATAATCCCATACCTCTTCAAGCTTATAAGCTCTTAACAAGAAAATAAATGTATCATCCTTAATGATATAATCATAAACATCAATCTCGTCGCAATAGTCAGGCAGGTATTCATAGTAGTTAAAGAACTTGTAATCTCTGCCGTTAGTAGTAGACGCAAAGTCCGCATAGTCAAGTGTCACAACAGCACAAGTCTCTGAGTTGTTCACTCTGACATCTGTTACCGTGTGTCCCTCAAGCTTATCAATGGTGTACACATCTTTCGGTGCTGCAAACGAGCTGACGGAAATGCTCATACATACAACAACAATGCACATTAAAACAGAAATAGCTTTTGTCAATTTCATTTTCATAAACAATTCTCCCTTTTTGTTTTATTGACTTGATTGTAACACAATACCAATCACAGTATATTCTTATTCAGAATTATTTTTTAGGAATATTCTTCCTTCCCGCGCTTTATAAATCAAACTTCATATATATGGTCGTGTCCATCGGACTGTTGTTGTATTTTTCTATTTCATAAAAGCCCATATTTTTATACATACGGATTGCCGTCTGAAGAAAAGGAAGCGTGTCAAGCAGCATATACCTGTATCCTATTTCTCTTGCATCGGCTATCAGCCTTTCAACAAGAAGCTTACCTAGCTTTTTACCTCTGAACTCAGGTTTTATATAAAGACGCTTCAATTCACAGTTTTCGTCATCGATTTTTCTCAAAGCGATACAGCCTGCCACCTCTCCGCAGTAATAGAGCAGGTACAGTCTGCCATACGGCATACCGTATTTTTCTTCGAAATTCTCAAGCTCCTTATCATACTGCTGAATTTCAAGATACTCCCTGAATGACGGATCGTTTTCCAACAGCATATCCATATATTCAGCAAACAAAGCTCTTATTTCATCTGCATTATTATATGCAGGTACTATTTCCGTTTTCAAAGCCTTCCTCCTCTCGGCACAGACATTCAGATATCATTTTCGGTTAAAGCTTCTGACCCAATTTATCAGAGAGCCGTGATGTGTGTTTTCTCGTACCGTGCCTAACATATAGTCGGTTACGGGACCGTTTCGTCTCATTTCTTCAAGAATTGCCTCCTGAAGCTCTTCAACCGTCATCTCTTCATACGGCTTGTTGATATCAACTTTTATCGTTTCAGGCATCTTTACCTCCTGAGTCTGTGTCGGCTCAGGCTTTTTAGGTTCTTCCTTTACCATCACCGCAGGCTCAGGTGATGCCGGTATTTCCGCTGTTTTTATCGGTGCGGAAATTATATTGCACATTCCGGACGGAATCCAGATTTCTCCGAAATTTGCAGGAACGGTTACCTGAATGTGGCCATCGGAAGCATAAACGCGTTCACCGCTCAATGCACCGACATACTCTTTGGCATTTCCGCAGACAAGTCTCATACTGACCTCGTTATCAGCATTATTGACAGTAACAATAACCGAGCGTCCCTCATATGCCCTTTCATAGGCAAAGCAGGTGTTCTGCAGCTGAAGCTCCTTATAGTTACCGCGACGGAGTGCGGGTGTGTTCTGTCTTATTCTTCCGAGTGCCGCAATCAGCTCGGTACAAGGATTAGTTTTAGCCGCATCCTTGTAATCATTGTAATTCAACGCAGGGCGTAAAGAATCATCAGAATTCCGCTCTTTTCTGCCTTCAATTCCGAACTCGGAGCCATAATAAATTGACGGTATGCCGGGTAAGGTATAAAGCATCACGTGCACGGGAACAAAATGTGCCTTATTCCTGAGCTTTGTATAAATACGCTCCACATCGTGATTATCAACAAAAGTGTAAAGGTTGAGTCGGTTGCCTGTCATATCGCTGACATACTTGACTGTGTGTGCAACCTCAAAATAGTTATGATCATTGTGAGCCGAATACAGCGCCTTGTGAAGCATATAGTTTGTGACCGAATGCAGAGTGCCGTCATTTGCCCAGCGTGAATAGTTACCGTGAATTACTTCACCCATCAGCCAGAAATCAGGTTTCACCTCATTTGCCGTCCGACGCAATGCCTTCATATAATCAAAATCCATAACATCAGCCGCATCAAGACGTATTCCGTCAATATCGAATTCCTTTACCCAGAAACGGATCACGTCACAGATATAATCCCTGACCTCGGGATTGTGCTGATTTAACTTTGCAAGCAGATCATATCCGCCCCAATTGTCATAAGAAAAGCCGTCACCGAATGAGTTGTTCCCCCAGAAACTCACATTGCAATACCAATCCTTGTAACGCGAATTTTCCCGATTCTGCTTAATGTCCTGAAAAGCAAAAAAATCGCGGCCTGTGTGATTGAAAACACCGTCAAGAATCACACGGATGCCGAGCTTATGACATTCCGCCACGAAGCTTGTAAGGTCTTCATTTGTTCCGAGTCTGCTGTCGAGCTTTTTGTAATCCGTTGTTTCGTATCCGTGACCGACGGATTCAAAAAGCGGACCGATATAAATGCCGTTACAGCCGATTTCCCTGATGTGAGAAATCCACGGTAGCAAAGTATTAAGACGGTGCACAGGCTCACCGTACGTATTCTGCTTTGGTGCACCCGTCAGACCTAACGGATAAATATGATAAAATACGGACTCGTCATACCACGCCATATTTTTCCTCCCGATTATGTAAAAATGCTGAGTCAAGATTATAATCAACCGTTTCAGATTGAAAACGTATTCTTTAATGAAATGTATTATACCATAAAGCAAAGAAGAATACAAACGAATACAGATACTTTTTGTACCTGCTTCCTCCTTGTTCGAATCCCTTCGTCTGAACTGAATAAAAAAGCAGAGCGACGCCAACAGGCGCAGCTCTGCTTTTTATGTTTACAGCTTAAAATGGCAACAACCCGATAAATTTGAATTTGTCAACCACAATGAATGTGTTGATGATTTGTAAGCTCGTGCTTATGTGTATGATTCTCACTATCTGTGTTGTGAATATGCAGATGAGTATGAATGTGTTTGTGCTCGTGGGTGTGAACCGTATCACCATGGCTATGCTCATGGGTGTGTATATGCTCATGCTCGTGAGTATGCTGCAAGTTGATAGTGTCCTTCACCATAACAACGGTGCTGATAATCATAATTGCTAATGCAATATAAAACTGAATTGACGGTCTTTCGCTTAAAATCAGAACGCTGAATAAAACACCTAAAAACGGTGCAACGGAATAATATGCACTGGTTTTAGCTGCACCCAGATTTTTCTGAGCCATAATATAGAAATGGATGCTCAAGCCATAAGCAACAAAGCCTAAAAGCATTATGCACAAAACCCAATGTAAAGACGGTATTTTTTCTCCGATTAAAAGAGCTACTATCAGACTTCCAAGTCCTGAAAAAGTTCCTTTGATAACGACGATTTCAATTGAACTTTTGTTGCTTATCATTTTTGTGCAGTTGTTTTCAAATCCCCAACAAAGACAAGCTCCGAGGACAAACAATGAGCCTTTGTTAAATACAAATGAACCTTCACCTTCAAAGCTGAGAACCACGCTTGCCACTGTCACAAGAGAAATTGCAATCCACAGTCTTTTAGAGATAACCTCTTTAAAAACCACAAGAGCAATAATAGAGGTTGCAACAATTTCAAAATTATTGAGAAGAGAAACATTTGCAGAGTTTGTCATTGTAATGCCGAACATTAAAAGAATTGGTGCGGCAATATCAAGCAAAACCATTGCAACGGTGTATGGTAATTCCTTTTTAGTTAAAGGCTCTCTCTTGATTTCTTTACCTGTGATTTTTTCAATTAAGCCATAAAGAAACAAGCCAACCCCTGCACCAAGATACAAAAATGATGCCATCATAGTGGGCTCAGCATGGTTTAATAATAATTTAGATAACGGAACATTTATTGCATAAAGCATTGCCGCAAGAATGGCATAAAATGTTGCGATATTTTTGGTTTTCAATTTGCCGTAACACCTCGTCAAATTCTTATTTGTCGAACTGATTATATCACACTTAATATGAAATTACAATCGGGTGCGGGTGTCCCGCCCTCAACCTCTTCACTATTCCTTCTTACTTATTACGAGCTTGCGAGTAACAAGGTTCTCCGAAACAAAGAAATCTCTGATTTCGTCTTGTTTCGTGAGGTTCTTATTGCGAGCTTGCGAGTAACAAGGTTCTCCGAAACAAAGAAATCTTTGATTTCGTCTTGTTTCGTGAGGTTCTTATTACTTCGCCAAAAATCGACCAAAAAGTTAGTGAAGAGTGAATAGTGAAGAAGTAATAAGTAAAAATCGACAACCTTCTGTCGAAGATTGTCGATTTTTGGCCCCGCGGGCGAAAATAAATCCGAACTTGATATAAAAAATTTAACTTCATCTACGCGGACGGTTTTTGCGCCGTCCTTGTAGTTGAAGTTAATGATAATTATATCGTCATACAGATAAACTGAATTAACAAAAGTATTTATCAGTCTTCGTTTATGATCTAAACGCTTTGTTCCGCTTTCTCCGACCATAAGCCTGTTGCATTTTCCGCAATATAACTTCGGTGAAAGCAGGTAGTCATCTTCTGCTTTATGTTTTGCAGGCGCTTTTTTAGTCTGTGCCATTCTGTCCTGAACTTTTTCAAACAAATCTAACGGAACTATTGCAGGAATACCGTTCGTATGAATAATATCGCGGTACTTGTATTCGCCTATGTATCTGCGATTATGAAACATATGTGTCAGGACATTGAAAGTAATCTTTCCTCCGCGGTTGTTTCTGATTCCTTTACAGCACATATCTTCTGCAACTTCCTTCATTGACTTTCCGTCAGCATAACTAGGTTTTATTTCATTTTTAAATCAAGCTTCGTTTTGAACTTTTTGTTTGATAAGTTTTATTTTTTACAGTTCAATTCGTTTTCATCATCTGACAGATACAAGCTCTGACGGGTCAGCGGGTAAAGCAAAGATATTTTCTCCTTTGCTATCCAAGCCTGTTTTTGATGTGGTGAGGAGTTTGACTTTACCGTTTTCAAAATTATAAACGCTGAGAGTGAAGTCCTTTCCCTCTTCTTCATTGTTCACGCTGAAGACACAGAGATAGCTTTTACCGCCTGCTGTTTTTACAAAATACGGTTCAATATATGAGAACCATTCTGCTTCAAATTCTGAGGTTTCAGAATTTATGCCTATAGTATGGTAAAACTTAGTGTCTTCATCGTAATTGCCCGAAACGGTAAGCTCCTCCGTCTTTTTATCACCTGTAATATCGGCATAAAACGGTGCTGATGACGGCAAACTTACAACATACTCATCGGGCACGATAGTATATTTTTCATTGAACAAATCGGGATATTCCGCAAAGGTTACGGTTACGACCTGAATACCGAAATTTGTAGGAGCAATGTCACCCGGATTGAAATAGAAAGCTACACCGTTGTAATCGAGAGTCCATGTAATACTGTCATCAGGAGTATTTTTAAAATATTCAATAACGGCTGTATCTCCGCTCGGCTTATCTTCACCTATACGGCTCATAATCTCCTTTTCAACTGTTGCGGGAATTTTTGAAGTGTCAGCAAAAACATCTGCAAGACCAAGCTCTTTTCCGCTCTCGGTATCATAATTAAGTCCGTTGAAGGAGCGAGAGTCTTCCTTGCCGTAATCCTCAAGAATACTCACTGCAACGCTGTCGGCACGTCTTACCTGAACGTCAAGAGTTGAAACATAAGTTGAAAAGGCTTCGTTATTGCTTTCAAATTCATCGGTTGCCAAAGCAATGAAATTATCCTTTTCATCTTCCATTGTTCTCTTGCGCATAGCAGAAGTTTCTGCAAGCGTTTTGGCAAGAAGCGGATAGTCTTTTTCCATTGCTTTATCAAGGGTAACATCCGTATATTCGCTTCTTACAAGCATTGCGGAAGTATCCTTGTACCATTCATAATCAGAAATATACTCTTTATTAAGCGAAAGAACAGATATTTCTTTATTTTCGGCATTCTCAGTTGTTCCGCTCGGAGTATCCTCCTGCGGAGGCTTTTCTCCGCAAGAGGTTAAAGCAACCGTGAAACACAGGGTCAATAATATACAAACAATTCTTTTTAGTTTATTCATTAAAATCAGAATCCTTTAACGACGAACGCTACAAGCTCGGTTGCGGATTTGTCTTCGCGCTCGTCTGTCATAATTGTAAAGATACGACCGTCGGGAAGAACGGTTGAATCGCAGAACCACGGATAATTTGTGCTGAACAGTTCGCCGTCAGAAATCTCTGCAACGAATTTGCCGCTGTTATCCCACACAAGAACATCTCTCATATTGCCGTCAAAAGCAATGTAGCCGTTAGAGGTCTGTGTAACAAATGTTACACTGCCGAGACCCTCGCCCTCTGCATCGCAGAGAGTTTTCTGCAGCTTACCGTCCTTGTTGTAAACAAATATCTTATGACCGCTTTCGTCAGCCGCATTTGCACAAACATAAATATTGTTCTCGTCAACACAAAGCTGCATTATTGTATCAGCTTCTTTGAAAGTAACAGGCTTTGATGTATATGTGCTACCATTGAATGTTACAATACTGCATTCATTCGATGTGAAGAAATTTACTCCCCACTTACCTGAAGGATGAATTGCGAGGTTGTCGATGTCTTCGTATGTTGCAACTGTTTTGCCGTCCTTGATGCAGAGAATATCATTCATACCGCCGCTTACCCAGAGAGTACCGTCGGCTGTTGCTTCAACTCTGTCATAATCATCTTCGGGAAGCTCAATTGCCTTTACAAAAGCCAATACAGAGCCGTCATAGTGACATTCACTGAGTTCGCCGTCAACAAGAACATATACTCTGTCACCGATTGCGGCAACGGAATGGTCAAATGTTTCAAAGGTTGTAACAGGCTTTTCAAACGGGACAAAAGTTGAACTGATTGTCAATGAGCCTGCCTGTGCGCTTGCAGGTTCAGCAGAGAAGGGCTTGCCTTCCCACTCCCACGGGCCGTCTTCATTTCCGATATCTTTAATGTTAAATGTTATACCGTCAAGAAGTGCCTGAATGTGAGCATCCTTGATATCGGTTGTGTCAAACTTGACATAAACCGATGCGTTTGCACCTTCAATACGGTTAAAATAAACGAGAGTTTCTTCGCCGTCGTCATATTTGAGAAGGTCAACGCCGCCGATTTTAACGGTTTTATAAGACTTGTTCACTTCATATTCATACTGATTAAAGCCGTAATAAACAAGGTCTTCACGGAAGTCGTAAGGCTCGTCAATTTCAACGCTGATTGTTGCCTCGACTAAGTAGTATTCGTTGTCCTCGGGGTCAAGCACCTGAAGAACAGCTTTGGAGTATTCTTCTTCATTCTTGAAGTCTTCTTCAATATTTATCCAGCCTTCACTGAGTTTAATCTCAAAGAATGAGGTTGTGATATCTGCGTTACCTGAAGGCTGTTTAGTGTCGTTAGGTTTATCGGGATTTTTATCACCGCAAGCCGCAAGTGAAAATACCATTACAAACGCAAGAAGTAATGCGAATATTTTTTTCATATAAAAATCTCCTTTGCTTTAATTGTGTTATGCCCAGGGGTCTTCCTCCACGGGCACACGGATATCGGCAAGACATTGGATTTCAACAAGGAACCATTGCCCCGTTGAAGGCTTTTTGCGAAGCTTCATCGGTCTCGGATTATCCGCACCGCCGCTCTGAACATAGAGCGTTGCCCAGTTTTCGTTATCAAAAGAGTATGGGTTTTCGATAACTGTTATTTTATAGGGTGTATTGGGCTGATAACCGTTCTGCGGAGTTGCACCCTCAAAAAACGAGCGTGCTTTATAGCCCTCAGATCCGAGATGCTCCTTGATGAACTGCTTTTCAAAGCCGCTGATTTCACCGGGTCCCTTAAGAAAGTTCAGCATCTCGATTGTTGCATCGGGGTTGTGCTCATAATTGCACAAAGCCGCAATAGTAAGTGCCGTTGTTTTAAATGCAGAATCAAGGCTTGCCTCGGGGAGTGCCTGAAGCTCTGCAACATTTGTCGGAAGTGACGCAAAGGTAAAGGTTTCGGTATGATTTTTACCCTTACCGACTGACTGTACGGCATTGTTCACCGCATTATTTATTCCTTGCGAAACCTCTCTTTTGATTGCGGATTCCGCCTGTCTTTTAAGTGAATCAAAAAGTCCCATAGGAAATCCCTCCTTAAAGGTTAATTTTTGTTTTCCTGCTTCGGTTTTTCTCTGCGTTCAACATTACTGTAAAGGAAATGATCTGCGCTGCCCGTAATAATCATACTGCCCGGGCGAGTGTAAACCGTTGCATTTTTCTGCATATAAACCGATTTGTTTTTTGAAGCGATTGAATTGATGATAAGGAAGCCTATTAGCAGACCGATTCCCAAAGAAACGGGAATCCAGATAATGCCCACGCCGTCCTTTTCGTCGGAGGTGTCGTCATCTGTTGTAATGGTTTCTGCATTATCGGACGCTGTTTCGCCGCTTGCAAGCAAGCTTTCCGCCGTCTTGTAGTAGTCAGAAATACCGCCGTAATAGCTTTCGTTTGAGTTGTAAGCGTCGCGCATTTCATTGACTGCTTCGTCGTCAAGGATTTCTTTCGCATTGCCTGATGTGAACACCCCATAGGTGCTTTCGCTGTCATTATGCACAAGGATAAGTCCGTTTTCATTGTCGGTGTTATCGGTATAAATCTTCTGTGCATATTCGTTGTCAGACGTTCCGTTAGTCTCGTCAACTATGCCGACCATAATGCAGACTCCGTAAGTACTTTCGATGCCTTCAGCAAGGACTTCAAGCTCTTCTTCTTCGCCGTAAGTAAGCTTGTCAGCACTGTCTGCGATATATGCATATGTATAAGCTGATGCAGAAATCATCAAAGATAAACTGATTATCACCGCAATAAGAATTGCAACGAATTTTTTAGTCATATTTCTGCACCTCCTTAAAACAGCTCAATCAGCCATAGAAGACCGTAGATGAGAGCACCTATACCTGCACCGAGTAAAAGCGAAGCCTTTGTAACGGCTTTTTTATCCGTCGGGATGTTTCCGACGAATTTTCCCGTCTGTCCGTTCATTGCAAAGGTGAAATTCTCACCGTTCCACTTTGTGTTAAGAAGCCACACGGGATAGAGTGCGTATTTGTATAAGCCGTTGGCAACGTTCATATTCGCACTCTGATTTTCAACCTCATCATAGCCCTTTACGGTTTCTTTGAAAGAATCAATGATGCTTTGTCTGATTCTTTCGTTTGCTCTGGGCATACTTTCTTCCGCAGTAACATCATACTTATCGGCAAGATAGCCTGCGAGATATGCGATGTTGAAATCAACAGCCTGCGACAAATCAAATGGTTCAACGGATTCCATAAGGTCATCAGGCACTTTTGTTGAGCCGTCAACAGGAATGTTATCGAAGCCGATGTTGCCGCTTCTGTAAATATCAAAATAAGAGGTTTCGGTGTAGTCGTAATTTTCGTCCGACCATTTCTTTACTTTTGTAGCTTTATAGTTTGCGTTGCCGATTGCATCACAGGTGAAGAGCCAATGTGGCACATAAACTCCCTTGATTTCTTCAAGGCGGTTATCGGCAAGAAATGATTTCGGAACAAATTTCTTTGTTGAAATATGCTTTTTAAGTGCTTCCTTTGCCGCCTTTTTATCGAGCTTAAAGGGAATAACGAGGTCGGGTCTGAGTGCACCCGAAAACTGACCCTTCATAACAACCTGATTGCCGCAATAAGGACAGGTTGTAGCGCCTGTTGTTGAGTCGGCAACAATTTCACCGCCGCAGGAATTGCAGTCATAGACGCTCATACCGTCTGTTTCACCTGCGCCCCATTGTGAGCCCTGCGAATTCCAGCTTATCTGTTCAACCTGATTTGCCGTATCCTCGGGCATCGCGGTAATATCAAATTCGGTGTCGCAGAATGGGCATTTCAGCTTTTGCACACCTGTATTGAACTCAACCGCACCACCGCAACACGGACATTTCTGTTCAAGAATTGTTGACAAGGTTAATCATCTCCTTGCTTGTTTATATCTGAATCATAGTAAACCATACCGTTTTTATCCGGTACATAGAACTTGTTTTTGTAATACCACACGCCTGCCGCAACGGCGGCGATCAATGCAACAATCACGATAATAATGACTGCGGTTTTTATTCTGCTCATCTCTGTCGGGGAGTTCCGCAGCAAGTGCAGAATGCACCGCCCTCATTTGTTGCGTTACAAGCGGGACATACCCAAGCCTGTGATACAGGAGGCTGTCCGTAAGCAGGCTGCTGATTGTAGCCCTGATTCATAGGCTGATTATACCCGTTATTCATAGGCTGGTTGTAACCGTTAGCGGGAACATAACCGTTGTTCATCGGCTGATTGTATGCATTCTGCTGTGCATAGGGGTTTACCTGAGGCTGACCGTATGCATTCTGCTGTGCGTAGGGATTCGGCTGACCGTAAGCGCCTGCAGGAGCATAGCCCTGATTCATCGGCATACCGTTATTCACAGGCTGATTATAGCTGCCACCCATCGGCATACCTGCATTGCCGTTCTGTGTGAGGTTGTTTATAACCTGCTGTGCAGTCTGCTGATAACGATTATATTCCATTGTACCCATACCCTCAACGTCGCTGTCATTGAGTTTTGCAGTTATTTCATCGAAATACGGATTGTTTACCTTGATGTCAATGTAGAAATCGTAAGTAAATTTGTATCTCGGCGGATTGTAGCTTACCTGCTCTCCGTCTTTACCCTGTGTATAGATTTCTTCACGGTCTTCATCAACCCTGAGGTTACAGCCTGCAACGCTTGAAAGCGGAATAACATCGGGGTTTTCGTCGCTCCAGCTTCCGGGATTGCGGCGTGAAACAACAAAGCTCTGCTTCATAGGGTCGATGTAGATTTTATCGTCCTCACCAAAGGTGAACATCGGTGAAAAGCCGGCAAGAATCTGCTTGTTCTGCTCTCTGTATTCGAGCTGCTGTTTGATTTCGGCAATAGTTGAGCTTCTTCTTTCGCTGAAGAAGGGCGAAAGCTTCTTTGCACAATCCTTACACATATTGCCGTCTTCAAGCTTTCTGTTGCCTAAAAGTCCTATTTTATCACCGCAGATATCACAATATTTTTTATCAAAAAGTCCCATAGTTAAATCTCCTTTATAAATTAATTAATATCGTTTTCGTTAAAAATGTCTCCGCATTCGGGGCAGAATTTCGGAGGATTGTGGGGGTCCTCGGGCTTCCAACCGCATTTGTCACACTGATAAAGCGGCGCACCCTCGGGCTTTTTGCTTCCGCAGTTGGGGCAGAACTTTCCTTTGTTTACCGCTCCGCAAGAGCAAGTCCAACCTTCTTCGGCAGGCTTTTTTGCACCGCATTCTGTGCAGAAATTGCCGCTTACCGTTGCACCGCAGGCGCATTTCCAGCCGCCCTGTGCAGGAGCAGTCGGTGCAGGTGTCGGAGCAGGCTGTTGCTGTGCCATCTGCTGCTGTTGCTGAACGCCTGCCTGATACATCTGCGCTGCATTGAAGCCGCCGTTTGCATTCATAGCCATATTCATTCCCATAAAGCCCATCATTGCTCCGTTTTCGTTTGCGGCAGCTGCTTCCATTGCACTTGCCTGTGCATCTGTCATTCTGCCTGCCATCATAAACGGATTGGAGCCCATTGTTGCGGCATCCTCCATTTGTGTAATCTTCTTCATATCCTCATCTGTGAGGGTAATGGGATTGAGCGCAATTGACTCAACGGAAATACCTCTGCGATCTGTCCATTCAGCTTTAAGAGCCGCATTCATAGCATCCTTAAGCTCCGTTGTGTGCGCAGGAATCTGTGCAGGGCGAAGTTCAAGCTCTGTCAGTCTTGCAAATGCGGGCTGAAGAGCAGAAACGAACTCGGTTTTTAACTGCATATCAATTTCATCGCGTCTGTACTCATCGTCAACGTTGCCTGCAATCCTTGTGTAGAAAAGAAGCGGGTCTGTGATTTTGTAGGAATAAACACCGTTACATCTTACCTGAACGGTTCTCGACATACCGATTCGCTTGTTGACTACCTCAAACATAAACGGATTGGGTGTGCCGAACTTGTTGTCGAGAATTTCTTTGGTGTTGAAATAGTAAACGCGCTGGTCCTTGCCGGTGTCACCGCCGTAAGTAAAGCGCTTGCCGACCGTCTTGAATGTTTCTTTGATTGAATCACCGAGCTTGCCTGAGAAAATTGAAGGCTCTGTTGAAGAGTCGTATGTAAATTCACCCGGCTCTGCACAAAACTCAACTACCTTTCCTTGCTCAACGATAATCATACACTGACCGTCAGCAACAGCGATACCCGAGCCGTTAGAGATAATGTTATCGTTTCCTTTTGTGTTTGATGAACGGCTGCCGACTCTTTTTGAGCCTTTGAGCATAAGCACATCGTTTTCCAAAGAATCGCAGTAGAAAAACTCCTTCCACTGGTCAGCAAGTGTACCGCCGAGTGCGCCTATGCCCGCTTTAATAAGTCCCATATTGCATTTCTCCCTTCAGAATTATTTATTTGAACATTTTTTACAGCATAGTCCTCCTTGAAGGTCCACCCCATATACCGTGCAATCCTCACAAACCATATTTCCGCAAATTTCACATCTGTTAAGTTCAAGCCGAACCTCATTGTTTGCCCGTTCATAAGCCTTGCCGTGGTCATTTGCGTAAATGATTGCTCTGGCTTCCCGTTCATCATTACTTAAAAACTTTTTATCTTTGAAACCTGAAACAAATTCGTGAACCTGTGTTTTTATCGGTTTTCCGCAACAGTCACAGTAAAACTCAAACTCAAACTGCTTTATTGTTGACTTGTCGGTAAACCTTTTTGTTACAGCTTTCAGCATTCTTAACAACCTCCTTATACGAGTATTTACAATATAATTTTACTTGTTAAAACTTATTAAAATAAGTAGCCCTGCAGGGCACTTTCTTAAAAAGAAGGCTACCTTTAGGGCTACCGTGTCAAAAAACAAACCGTTCATTTGTATATGTTGTATAAACAAATCTGTAAAGAACAAATTAATGCATAAATTGACATAAAATTCAAATTATGCTATATTATGATATATAAATTTAGGGTGACGGTAGTAATCTGAACCTGCCCGAAATCGAGCCTTTTCAGCGCTTTTTGGCGTTTCGGCTTTGAAAGGCGTCAGCCTGTCGGCACCCTCAACATCCAAAAATCATCTGAAAAATCTCAGCTTTCGGGTCGAAGATTTTTTATCGTGAAGATTTTTGGCAATTCAAGGCACAAAACACAGCAAATCCTTTCGGATTTGCGAGTATTTTAACGAAGAAGTGGCGGAAATCATCCGATAAAAAACACGGTTCGAATTATTACCGTCACCCTACGGAGTCAGACTATGAAACTTGATATAAAAACCTTAAGCTTTCCTGAACAGGTAAAAACAGTTCGTGTTCTTTTACAACTGACACAGACTGAACTTGCTGAGCAAATCGGCATTTCCTATGCTACCGTCAGCCGTTGGGAAAGAGAAAACCGAACACCACATCTTGCAATGGTGGGCAAGTTCTATTCTTTTTGTATGCGTAACGGAATAGAAATTGAAGCAACAAAGGAGGAATAATATGACTACTCTTTACGGTATTATTTTTGCTGTTTCTCTTTTGATGATTGCTGTGTATTTTTTTGTTGACAGAAAACGTGATGTATGGTTGCTGCTACTTTTTGTTTGCGTAGCTGTATGTGATTTGGGTTATTTTCTTCTGTCTGTCGCCAATAATCTTGAGTTTGCTTTATGGGCAAACAGGATAGCGTACCTCGGAAGCATATTCCTGCCGTTTTCCATATTGATGATGATAATGAATCTGTCAAGGTTCGCTTATCCGAAATGCCTGCCAAGTATTTTAATCGGCAACAATATGATAATGTTTTTTATTGCTTCAAGCGGCGGATGGCTGCCGATTTATTATAAAAATGTTTCTTTTGAAATCATAAACGGTGTCGGTACACTTATTAAGGAGTACGGACCTTTACATAATATATATAAGGTTTTTCTGTTTGCATATTTCTCTGCAATGATTGCAATAATCATATACACAGCCGTTAAAAAGACTGTTGTTTCTGTTAAACACTCTGTTTTTCTTGCGTTTGTTGTTATCGGCAATATTGCAATCTGGTTGATTGAAAACAGTATAAGCGCAGGATTTGAGTTTATGTCAATATCCTATATAATCACAGAGGGCTTGATATTATTCCTGTACGGCATTTTGCAGGATTACGGTCTTGCAGATACCCAAGGAATCTCCGCGGAGTCGGTTACGGTTCAACCAGAAACAGTACAAACTGTTTCTGACGAACAAGCAACAAACATCAGGTATTTTGAGCAAGAACAGATTGATGTTATTTTTGAAAGCTGGGATGATATCCGTTCTCTTTCTCAACGCGAAAAAGAGGTTTTAAGACTGATTATGCAGAACAAGAAGCGAAAAGATATTGCCGATGAGCTCTTTGTTACAGAAAGCACAATCAAAAAGCATACATCAAGCATTTTCAAAAAGCTTAATATCAACAACCGTTCCGAATTGTTTGAAAACGCAAAAAGTTACTTAAACAGCAAAACAGTGCAGTAATGAAAAACCACTGCACTGTTTTTTATCATCTCACGCCACTAACAAGCAATTTGCACTAAAAATCTGTGAGCTTAGTTTTGGATAAAGGGCTGTCAGAAATAAAAAATAAATCCGAACGCTTCGCCGACTATGGCTAAAGAGTTCGGATTATTTGGGTTTGGCCCGCCCGAAGGGATTCGAACCCCCGGTCTTCAGAATCGGAATCTGCTGCATTATCCAGCTATGCTACGGACGGATACCTTGAGATTATAACACATATTATTTTCTTCATCAACCGATTTATAACAAAACTTGAAAAAAATCCTTGCTATGGTATAATCAGTATATAAGGAGGCTACGCACTATGAAAAAATTTTTATGTATTATTATAAGTCTTTTTATGCTTATGTCCTTGTGTTCGTGTAATGCAAATTCTCAACCGGGCGATATATCAAATACAGAGATTGATTACGGCACTTCTGAAAAATATTCAAAAGAAGATATAGATTCAGCCATACAGGTTGTTTTTGACGAATTCCGCACCTGGAACGGCTTTGAGATGTACACAATACATTATACTGGTGATGAAAACTGTGACGAGGATGAACTCGAATATTGTAAAAGTCTTAATGAAGAAGCCGGTTTTGTTGATTGTATTGTTTTTAAATCGTCTTTCCGTACAGCCAAAAATTGTGACAACGGCTTTAACAGCGATGAAATTTACAGCAGTTTTGAATGGCATCTTGCACGTGAAGCTGACGGAGAATGGCAGCTTCTGACTTGGGGATATTAATAAAATAACTAAAAATCAGCCAATACGGATTTTTGTCCATGTTGGCTGATTTTTTAGTGATGATGGTGGCAATGATGATTATTCGACTGAGTAACCGCCTGACAGCTCTGCTCGTGGCAATGCTCATCCTCTGTCTCGAGCTCAAGCGTTGCGTGGCAGATCCCGTGCTCATGAAGCTCTTCACGCACACGCTCCTTTATTGTATGTGTATCCTCGTTAGTTACAATATGCATTGTAGCATAGTTGTTGTATCCGTCGAAATTGCGGATATGCACGTGATGGATATCCAGCACACCGTCAAGCTCCTTAAGATGCTCGGTTATTTCATTAACATCGATTCCCTGCGGCGTTTTTTCGAGAAAAATTTCAAACAATGCTGTCAGGTTTTTAATTGCATTCACAAGAATAAACAACGCAACACCCACAGACATAATCGGGTCAATAATTGCAATACCCGTAAAGCGCATTACAACTGCACCGACAAGCACAACTATCCAACCGAGTAAATCTTCAAGCATATGAAGATTTACTGCCTTCTGATTTAGTGAATCACCCTCACGGGTAAAAAATGCGGAAAAGAAATTCACACAGACACCCACAACAGCAAAAACAATCATACCGTTATAATTTATTTCTGTCGGTTCTATTATTCTTCTGACCGCGTTGTATATAATCATAACTGAGCCTACCAGCAGAATTATCGTACTGATTGCACTGCCGATAACCGAAAATCTTGCATAACCGTATGTGTATTTTTCATCGGGCTTGTGCTTGCTTTTTTTCTCGAGAAAATACGATATTCCTATTGCTGCGGCATCACCGACATCGTGTACAGCATCCGAAATAATTGCAACGCTGCCCGTGAGAATTCCTCCGATAAATTCAAAAACCGAAAAAAACAGATTGAGCAAAAATGCAATAAGGATGTTTTTCTCCGTTTTCATAAGTATCCCTCCTGTTGACTGTTCTGTCAGTATATGATACAATCAGTATGTTACTGAACTTATTGTTCAATAAAATTGTATCAATATATTACATCAATACAATATACGATATTTATTCGTTATTCGTTACTGAACATTTTTCAGAAATTGTACGGAGGATTTATGGACAGACGCCAAAGAAAAACAAGAGAAGCCATTTTTAACGCATTCACCGACCTGCTGTCACAAAAGGATTTCAGTCAGATTACCGTTGGTGAAATAATTCAAAGAGCTGACATAGGCAGAGCAACATTTTATGCGCACTTTGAAACGAAGGATTTTCTTCTTAAAGAATTGTGTGAAGAATTGTTCTGCCACCTTTTTGATGCAATGGATGACCAAAAAAGTGGGCACAGACATATTTTTGACTGTGATGCACCAGATTCTGTTTTCCTTCACCTTTTCAGGCATCTGCAAAAAAATGACAATAACATCCTCGGCCTTCTCTCCTGCCGTAATAACGAATTGTTTCTGCGTTATTTCAGAGACGGTCTTCGGCAGCTTGTGGAAAATCAACTGCAGATTTTTGACACAGAAAAAAGCAAGAAGCTTCCCCGAAGCTTTTTTATCAATCATATCGTATCTACATTTGTGGAAACAACCCGTTGGTGGGTTGACAACGGTATGAAGGAGTCGCCGGAAACAATCACTGAGCTTTTCCTGACCGTGATCTAAACCAAAAGCAACTACGATGCAGTCAGGATACAAAAACAAACAAAAAAACGGTGAGTTTTACAAATACTGTTTCCGATTTTGCTTTGACAGTCTTACAAAAAGCACAATACTTGCAATAAAATCTGAAATACAGTATAATATATGCCGAAATTTGTGAAAGGGGTGTGTGACTTTGGTATTCTCATCAGCAACATTTTTGTTTCTGTTTTTACCCGTTGTTCTCATACTCTATTACAATCCCATAATCAGATCACTTACCTTCCGCAACGCAATACTGATTGTTTCCAGTATTTTTTTCTATGCGTGGGGCGAGCCCTTCTTTGTTTTGCTGATGCTTATTTCGATAATACTAAACTGGCTTTTCGGATTGGGCGCCGCAAAATATAAGGACCAAAACAAGACCTACGCCAAGCTTTGTGTTGCTATGTCTGTTGTGACAAATCTCAGTCTGATGTTCGTTTTCAAATATCTGACATTTACGCTTGAGAACTTGAACGCTCTTTTCAACACAAATCTTGACACACTGAACATCGCGTTACCGATCGGTATTTCTTTCTTCACTTTTCAGGCGATGTCCTATGTTATAGATGTTTATCGCGGTGACGGTGTAGTGCAGAAAAATCCGTTCAACGTTGCAATGTATATTTCATTTTTTCCTCAGCTTATCGCAGGTCCGATCGTCCGCTACCAGACAATCGCTGACCAGATAAACTTCCGTAAGGAAAGCTTCGACGATTTTTCAAACGGTGTTTACCGTTTTATGCTCGGTTTTATTAAAAAGGTTCTTATCGCCAACAATGTCGCTTCTGTTGCGGATGAAATTTTCGGAAGCACTGAAATGTCAGTTGCAACCGCCTGGGTCGGCGCTGTTGCGTACACATTACAGATTTTCTTCGATTTTTCGGGCTACAGCGAAATGGCTATCGGTCTTGGTAAAATGTTCGGGTTCAACTTCCTTGAAAATTTTGATTATCCGTACATTTCAAAATCTCTCAGCGAATTCTGGAGACGATGGCATATTTCACTCGGCACATGGTTCAGGGACTATGTCTACTTCCCTCTCGGCGGAAGCAGGGTGAAGAAAAAGTCCCGTCTTGTTTTCAACCTTTTTGTCGTGTGGTTCCTTACCGGTGTCTGGCACGGTGCAAACTGGACCTTCATTGTGTGGGGTCTGATGTATTTTGTTATACTCACACTCGAAAAGCTGTTTAACTATCCTGAAAAACTTAAGTTTTTCGGCCATATTTACACTATGCTTTTCGTCATTATCGGTTGGGTTGTTTTCCGTGCCGAATCAATCGCACAGGCAGCAGATTATCTGAAAACAATGTTCTTTTTATCAGGTGCCGAGCTGTTTGACGAAAAGACGGTTTTCTTCCTTGATAATTATAAATTCTACCTTGGCGCAGGCATTCTTGCCTCTTTACCGATTGCCAAAAAGGTTAAAGAAAAAATCAGAATTAACGAAACAGCTTACGGTTATGTTTCTGCCATCTGTGTCCTTGTGATATTTGTGATCACACTTTCATTCACAATCAAAGGCTCGTACAATCCGTTTATTTATTTCAATTTTTAAAAGAAAGGCGTGAGAAGAATGAAGAAAAACGGTTCCAAAAAAGCGTTGAGCGTTATATTCATTTCTGTTATCGTCTTTTTTATGTTTGCTATACTTATCACCTTTATACTTTCAAATTTCTTCGGAATCTATCCGTCTTCCATGAGTGCGGCAGAAACTCAGCCTGATATTACACAATCTGCTTTTGTCGACTGGTCAGTTGATTATCCTTTTTCCGGCGATTACGGCTTTGAGTTTGCTTCAGCAGAAAAAGAGGTTGAAGAAAACGCTGCAAAAACAAGCAAAATCAAGAAATATGAAGACTTTATCAGAGGTATTGAGGACCGCATTGATTATTATTCTACCAACCTTCTTATAGGAAGAATGCATTTTGTAGAGTTGAATGCATTTTTTAACAAGCTTATAGGTATGAATATTGTTTCGGGAACAGATTCTGTTGTAGTTATGCGTAACGGATATCTCACCTTCCAGTCATACGAGGTTGATATGGACTATGCAATAAAAAGCACGGACTATTTTCACAATTGGCTGACTGATAAAGGAATAGATTTCCTTTATGTTCAGTGTCCCTCAAAAGAGAACCCGCTTGATAATCAATTGCCCTACGGCATTGAAGATTACAACAACCAAAACGCTGACAACCTTCTTGCCGGCTTAGAGGAAGCGGAGGTTCCCTTCCTTGACCTGAGACAGAGTATTAACGACAGCTTCGATAATTACTATTCGTGCTTTTTTAAGACTGACCATCACTGGACACCCGAAACAGGCGTGTGGGCAGCAGGTCAGATTGCACAGAATCTCAACAACAGATACGGATATGATTTCAGCAAAAGCATCGGCGACCTTGATAACTACAACGTCGATGTTTACGAGGATTATTGTTTCGGCTCTCAGGGTAAAAAAGCAACTCTAAGATATGCTGATCCTGAAGATATAAGCCTTATATATCCGAAAACTCAGACTGATTTTACCGTGCAGTTTGTCAAAGAAGAAACCTTTGAAGGCAGATTCGAGGACACACTTATAGATAAAAGTGTTTTCGATAAGATTGACTATTATAATATTACAACTTACGCAACTTATTTCAGAGGCAATCACTCATTCACGAACATCCGTAACAACAGAATCACAGACGGCAAACGAATGATTTACATTATAGACTCCTTCTGTGCAAGTGTTATCCCCTTCCTCGCAACCGAGACCGAAGAAATGCTGGTGCTTGACCTGAGAGGCTTTAACGGAAGCATTACTAAAGTTATCGAGGAATTTTCGCCCGATGCAGTTGTTGTAGCGTACAATCCGACTCTCTTTTCAGCCAACACACGAACGTACGGTGTTTTTAATTTTGAATAACCTCAAAACGCACAGTATATTTTTATATTGTGCGTTTTTTTACTTTACTTTTGGAATTTAATGTGTTAAAATGTTTATACAGTAAAATATCGGAGAGGTTAATATGAATAACAAATTTAACGATGAAAACATTGACCTTCTTTTTAAGGCGGTACTTGAGTTACGTGATTACGACGAGTGTTGTAATTTTTTTGACGACCTTTGCACTGTTACCGAATTGAAATCCATTTCACAGAGAATCCGCGTTGCAAAAATGCTTCGTGACAAGTGCGTTTACAGCGAAATTGTTGAAGCAACAGGCGCAAGCACTGCAACAATCAGCCGCGTTAACCGTTCCTTACAGTACGGCAGCGATGGTTATGAGGTTTTGTTCCAGAGGATAGAAGCAAAAGATGAGTGAGTATAACGCATTTGCCGAGGTATATGACAGACTGACGGGAAATATTGAATATACAAAGCGTGCAGAGTTTATCCGCACGCTTCTTAATCGTTATGGGGTAAGTGAAAGTGCAATCGTGCTTGACCTTGCGTGCGGTACGGGCAGTCTTACCGTTGAGCTTGCAAAGGCAGGCTACGATATGATCGGCGTGGACAACAGTCCGATGATGCTTTCCGAGGCTCAGGAAAAAATGTACGACAACGAGCTGCAGATGCTTTTTCTGTGTCAGAGTATGCCGGAGCTTGACCTTTACGGCACAATTGACGCTGCTGTCTGCACGCTCGACAGCCTCAACCACCTTGATACTCCTGAAGAAATAAAAGAAACAATAGCAAGAGTCGGTTTGTTTATGAACCACGGCGGTATATTTATCTTTGATGTGAATACAATATATAAGCACCGCGAAATTCTTGCCGACAATACTTTTGTTTATGATTGCGATGATGTTTACTGTGTGTGGCAGAATCAGCTCTACGACGATGACAGCGTTGAAATAAGCCTTGATATTTTTGAGTGCGAAGACGGTGTTTATTACAGAGAAAGCGAAAGCTTTAAAGAAATTGCATGCCCGATTGAGGACTATAAAAAGTGGCTAAGCGATGCAGAATTTGAAATTCTTGATATATATGACGAAATGACGTTTAATCCCCTTTGCGACACAACTCAGAGAGCTGTTTTTGTGGCAAGGTATAACGGAAAAGCGGAGGAATAAAAAATGGATAAACTCGTAAGATGTATTTCAACAGACGGCACACTTGTTATGATGGCAGCCGAAACAACAGATATGGTCGAAAGAGCACAGCAGATTCACGAAACATCTGCCGTTACATCAGCGGCACTCGGCAGGTTGCTGACTGCATCAAGCCTTATGGGCAGTATGCTCAAGGGTGAAAACGAATCCGTTACACTGAGAATGAACGGCGGCGGTCCTGCAGGCACAGTTATGGCTGTATCTGACTGTTGGGGTAATGCAAGAGGATATGTTACAAACCCCGTTGTTGAAATTCCGCTTAATGCAAAGGGTAAGCTCGACGTTGCAGGTGCAATCGGCAGAGACGGTTCACTCGTTGTTATCAAGGACCTTAACCTCAAGGAGCCGTATGTCGGTCAGACACCGATTATTTCGGGTGAAATTGCAGAAGACCTTACAAGCTATTACGCAATCAGCGAGCAGCTGCCGTCAGTCTGCGCTCTCGGTGTGCTCGTTAACCCTGACCTTTCAATCAAAAAAGCGGGCGGATTTATCATTCAGCTTCTCCCCACCGCTTTTGATGACACAATCGATGCAGTCGAAAGATGCATCAGCGATATCCCCCCTGTTACACAGATGCTTACCGACGGTATGACTCCCGAGGAAATCTGTCACAGAGTTCTTTCTGAGTTTGAGCTTGAGGTGCTTGACGATTCATATCCCGTTTATAAGTGCAACTGCTCAAAGGAAAGAGTTGAGGGCGCATTGATTTCGACAGGAATCAAGACTCTCAAGGAGCTCGAGCTTGAAGAAAAGACTGAGGTTAACTGTCAGTTCTGCGAGAAAAAATATGTTTTCACAGGCAAGGATATTTCCGAGCTTATAGAGAAAGCAAAAAAATAAAAAAAGTTTTATAAAACTATTGACAAAAATAAAAGTTATAGTATAATAGTGGATGTCGCTGCGATATCAGCAACGGCAAAGAAAATGGCGAAATGTGGGAGCATAGCTCAGCTGGGAGAGCATCTGCCTTACAAGCAGAGGGTCACAGGTTCGAGCCCTGTTGTTCCCACCACATGGCCCGGTAGTTCAGTTGGTTAGAACGCTAGCCTGTCACGCTAGAGGTCGACGGTTCGAGCCCGTTCCGGGTCGCCATTTTTCTTTTCGCCTCTGTAGCTCAGTTGGTAG
>JAFWZR010000032.1 GCA_017522225.1 Clostridia bacterium
ATGTATTAAATTTTATCCGAAAACAGGTGCATCGTAGTGAATCACACCGCAATCGCAATACTGCTGAATATTAAAGAGTCTGTAGAAGAATCTGATGATCTTCCAGAAGATGCTCATAATGCCTGACTTGTGACAAAGGTGATCGCAATCGCCGTCTGCAGGTTCATCGGGCGTGTCGGGTTCAACGGGCTTTTCAAACTCGTGTCCGCAACCGTGGTCACACTTATAGTCGCCGTTATCGTCCTTATGGGTGAGCTTATCAATCGTCTGTTGTGCGGTAATAACGGCACCGCATATTGCACACTTGACACCGTCTGTAAGACCTGTCTTTTCGCAAGTTGCGGCATAGCCCTTTACGGTTTCTTCGGTGTGCTCTGCCACGGGAATTTCCTTATACGTTGTGTAGTCGCAGGCGGTGCAGTATTCGTAAGCCTCGTGACCTGCTTCGGTGCAGGTTGCAGCCTTTGCATCAACATTCACGATGCTGTGCGATGCAGGGATTTCCTCATAAGTTGTGTAGTCACATGCTGTGCAGTATTCGTATGCATCCCAACCGATTTCTGTGCAAGTAGGTGCCTGTGCTTCTACCTGCACAAGAGTATCCTTGTGGTTGGTCGCAGGGATTTCTCTTGGGTTCACAGCATCACAGTAGTCGCAAGGTGATGTTTCCTGACCTGCTTCGGTGCAAGTGGGAGCCTTTGTTTCGACAAAGCTTGTGAAAGAGTGTTCGCAAACTTTACCACATTCAGTACATTCACCAAATCTCCATGTATGTCCAGATTCTTCACTGATAAGACCGCAGTCACATTCCTTCCAGTGCTTTTCTGCATCATTCTTCCAATCGCCGCTGAAATCGCAGGTGTGAACGGATGTGACCTCAAATACATCCGACATTTCGGTGGTGCCGTCCGCAAAGGTGACTTCACAGGCATACTGACCGATTGCATCGGGTGTGAGGGTATCGGTGGTCTGACCGTCAATTGCGATGTAAACACTGCCGTCCATGTAGGCTCTGACCACTACGCCGGGAACGTAGGGGGTTGAAAAACCGTAATAACCGTCTGCCGTTGCGGTAAACGAAATCGTTGTGCCGTACTGCTCAACAGTCCACTCATCCGTGAACATACCCGGATTCTGTACATAGGCGATCCACCATTCGGAAACCGATTCGGAGGCTTCAAGCTCAACGGTTTCGCCTTCCTGCAATTCAATGACGAAATAATAACCTTCGGGGCTGGTCCAACCGATTTCGGAATCATACTCACCGTAAATCTCGGAGGGAGCACCCAGCAAACCCCAGGAGCCGGTTGCTTCTTCATCCGTAATTTCGACTATGCCCTCTTCAACTGTGTTCCACTGATAAGAAGCATCGGTGTTGTCATTGAGTTCCACATAGGGTTCTTCTTCGGTAGGCTGATGGGTGATGGCATACTTGTATTCAAAGGAATCGGATACTTCGGTTGTGCCGTCTGCAAAGGTGACTTCGCAGAGATAACGGTTACCGTATGCAGGATTGCTGAGTACAGCCCCGGTCTCACCTTCAATTGCACTACAGACCAAATCGTCCATGTAAGCTTTGACGGTGACAACACCACTGTTTACATAAGTATAGAACGTATAATTGCCATCGGCTGTTACCGTTATTTCATATGTATTGACACCGGATACGACTTCTTCACCGAAATCCTCGTCGGCCGCGTAATCATAAAGACCGACCCAGTCATAGAAATCTCCCGTAAGTTCGATTATTACCGTATCTCCCGCTTCAAGTGCAAGCGTAAAGAAGTCATGTCCGTAATCACCTTCATTACACGGCACACCGGTCCAACCCGCTTCTGCATCATAAGAGCTATCGCCCCAATCGTAAGAAACAGTGCCGGCATTTTCTTCTGTGATCTCAATCGTTTTGTATTCGATCTCATACCACTGATAAGAAGCATCGGTATCATTGCTGAGTCCTACATAAGGCGCTGTTTCTGTGGGCTGATGCGTAATTGCATAAACAAAGCTTCCGCAAATTGCGCATACAGCACCTTCTTCTAAATAATGGCCGCAATCCACACCGCATTCAAAGCCGCACTTTTTGCAGACTTTTCCGTCAAGCTCATGCTTGCACTGAATTGTTATAACTCTGTAGTTTTTCGCATTGGCACTGTCGTATTCGACAAGATAAGTTGCGTCAGCCTTTTCACTTGCGAGAACCATGTACTCAGAGTTGTATTCGCTGAAATCGGGAGCAACACTGAAAACAGGATATTCCGCTGTATTGTTACCTGCAACAAGAGTACCGCCGGTAATCTTTATTGAGTCAGCTGAAATTGCTTTTTCATATTCACTGCTTACAATTAACTTGCCCGCATTGACAGTAACATCTGCAGCAAGGATTCCCTCATAGCTTTTTTTGCTGTGGGCTTTCAGGCTTCCGCCGTCAACAGTAACCACATCTGCTTCAATGCTTTCTTCCTCAACATCAATGTAAACATCAGCATTGCCGCTTACATTTACGGTTCCGCTTTCAGGTGCATCGATATAAATACCTTCTTCGTCGTTATTTACAAGCGAAACCTTTGCATTATCAGTAAAGGTTACAGTCGCTTTGGCAGTATCGATGATATAGATACATTCATCTTCGCCGTCTACTGTAAATGTGCCGTTATCCTTAACAAGAATTTCAACGCTTTCGGAAGTCTCCGACACGGTAATACCTTCTGAAACTGCCTTTATGTTTAATGAGCCGTTTTCATTCACGGTAATTTTGTTTGCTTTCCTACCGTCGATATCCATACCGTCATCAGCAGAGTCTATATTCAGTGTTACGCTGTCTTTAATGTTTATTTCGATGTTTGCCTCATTGTCAGAATCAGCATATATTCCGTTAGAATCCGCTGCAATGTCTAATTTACCTGTTCCGCCGATATTGATAACAGTGTCATCCTCTGCATATATACACAGACCGTCAACGGCAACAATTTTGTTTTCGCCCTTCACTTCAATATTCAGAGAGCCGTCACAAATAATACCGCAGTCCGCTCCCTCATAGCTGAAGCCGTCAAGAACAAGAGTATTTGTTTCCAGAATGTAATATGCCGTTACGCCCTCGTCTGCATCACCGAGAATATCGGTGTAATTACTGCCGTCTACATAGATTCCGCCAACGAAAATCCCGGGTGCGCCAATCAGAACATTGCAAATATCACAGATATTGTCGCCGTTTTCGTCTGCGCATTCGCTTACTGTTATTCCGCATTCTGTACAAAAATGTTTTTCTACATCATCGATGTGAGGACATTCGTAGCCGCAAACACCACATTTGCCGTCTGTTACATTTTCGTGAGGACAGCTGTAACCACAGCCCTTTGCACAGATACCGTCTTTATTTGACCAGTCATGCTGACAAGTTGTATAAATAACCTGTCCGTCTGTAAGAGTGCTTCCGTCTACACAGCTGTAAACCGTTTCACCGTCAACTACAACGGCAAAGTTACACTCATCGGAATAATCTCCTGCAACCCAATTGAAGGTATAAATACTGTCTTTGGGGAGAATTGCTGTCAGGATTCCGTTTTCGCCGTATTCAATGGTTGCTGTTCCCACTTCCGTATTTACTCCGTCAACAAGAAGCTTCATTACAACGGCATTTCCGTTCCAACCGTCACCGAAGCTGTCGGTCATTTCAATTGTAACGATTGTACCTTCTGTGCCGCAGCCATCACACTTGTTGTCTGTGATACTTTCATGAGTACATTCATAACCGCAGATGCACTTACCGATATAATCCAAGCTATGCTCGTGTGTATCAATTTTGATTTCCGCATAGGTTTTGCCGTCAAGGGCTGCTTTCATGTCATAAACAGGTGTAAATTCACTTTCTGTGTCATATCTTACAAAGAAATAATCACTTTCAGTAAGCCCGTCTGCTTTAAAAATACTGTTGAAATCAAATTGAATTCTGTTCGAATTTTCAGCTGTAAGAAAAGCTGCTTTATTCATTATAATGTCGCCATAAATAGCCGAATAATTTTCCGGAGAATCAATAATGTTTATAATACCACTATTAAAGATGAAATTACCGTCATTATTTATTTCCGAAGTATTAATTATGGCTCCCTCTTCACCGTCAATTATTACCCCACATTCTTCATAAATGCCTAATCCCTCAACGAGATGATTGTTTCCTTTAAAAAGTACTCTTATCGTTGTTTCGGGAGTACGAAAATCTATAGCATTAGCCGTCAGATTATCAAAAACAGCCTCACAGTCTTCAAAGAATGCTATATAAACATTCTCGTTTGTTCCGGTCAGAATATAACCATCTTCATCATAATAACCGTCCGGAGTGTCTGCGTACTCTCTTCCCAAGTATACATAATATTCTGCATCCGTGACATCAATAAGAAGCTTGCCGAGATTTGCACCGCAAACCTCGCAGGAGCCGTTCTGTCCTTCGTGGGGACATTCATAGCCACAAACACACTTGCCGTTTTTAAAGCTATGCTCATGTGTATCAATTTTGATTTCTGCATAGGTCTTGCCGTCAAGAGCTGCTTTAATGTCAGAAACAGGTGAAAATTCACTTTCTGTATCATATCTTGCGAAGAAGAAATCATTTTCGGCAAGTCCTTCTGCCTTCAAGATATCATACGCGTCGTGAAAAAGCTTATATGTGCTGCTGATTGTAAGTAAAGCACCCTTATCTATTATGACATCATTGCCGATAGCTTCACAGTCTGTTGAAGTATTAACGACATTCAGTATGCCACCGTTGAGCTCAACGTTTTGGACCACTGTGTAGAAAGCACTGTTTGAAGCCGTAACTGTTCCGCCGTTAATGATAATTTTCTTGCATTCTAAAGTGCAGTAATTCTCATTTCCCTCATAGGCGAAGGTTATATCGCCACCGTTTACAGTTAATGTGCCGTCATTACCCGATGTAGTTACATAGAGAGCTTTAAGAGTTGCTCCGTCAACTGCGTTTATAATAAGATCGGCTTTAGAGAAGCTATATGAACCTGTAAATACATTATTACCTTTTAGTGTAATGTTTACAGTGTCATCTCCGGCTCTGTCTACAATAGATTTCGCGGTAACTCCATCCAATGTGTAATTGCCGCCTTCAAACACCCATATCACTACGTCCGGATTGTTTCCGGTAATGATATAACCATCTTCGTCGTAGTATTCCTGACCGCTTCCGATATCCACATCCTGCTCGTCGGTTACATCAATAACGAGCTTGCCAAGATTTGCACCGCAAACCTCGCAGGAGCCGTTCTGTCCTTCGTGAGGACATTCATAGCCGCAAACACACTTGCCGTTTTCAAAGCTATGCTCATGTGTATCAATTTTGATTTCTGCATAGGTCTTGCCGTCAAGAGCTGCTTTAATGTCAGAAACAGGTGAAAATTCACTTTCTGTGTCATATCTCACAAAGAAGTAATCGTTTTCTTCTGCATCGTCAGCCATAACGATATCTGAATACATATCAAGTATTCCCTTTGTGGCACTTACGGTAAGCAAAGCACCTTTTTCTATAATGATACTACCCAAGATAGCTTCATAATCGGTCGATGTACTTATCATATTCAGCTCACCGCCGTTAAGCGTAACGGGGTCAAGTACCACATAATAATAATTGTTGGAAGCGGTAACCGTTCCGCCGTTGATTATAAATCCGCCTGCACAGATTATTGTAGGTAAAGAGCTATCTGTAACGCAGTCAATAATGATATTACCGCCGTTTACGGTAACGGAGCCGGGGTGACCGGCGGTATTAAAACTCGAGGTCTTTAATGTATCCGTTTCGCCACCGTCAAAGATAATATGTGATTTATATACATCTACGAATTCTACCTCTGTTGTTCCGTCAAGGGTTATATTAATCACGGAATTATCAGGTGCATACTGAAAAACAAGACTTTCTGTAGTAAGATTGCTAAGTGTCAGATCTGTTTCTTCACGAACATAAACCATTGCATCCGGATTTGTTCCTGTGATAATATAGCCGTCCTCGTCATAATACGGATAACCCTTACCGATATCCACAGTTAATTCGTCGGTAACATCAATGACCAGCTTGTCAAGATTTGCACCGCAAACATCACAAACACCGTCTGTGTAGCTTTCGTGTTCACCGGTTGCAGGAATCACTTCACCTGTTAAATAAGCATCACATTCTGCACAGTAAAGACCGGCTGTGTGTCCGTCAGCCCCGCAAGTTGCATCTCGGTCTGTCTTTTCCTCCAATGCACCGAAATGAACGGGAATTGTGTTAATTCTATCTGTTTCGTTTTCGGGCTTCGTGATTGCTTCCCACTGTGCTTCAGTTCCCGTGAAGTGCACTGCTTCAAGCGCATTACAATAGTTTATTACATCATTTTCGATTGAAATTACATGACTGCCGATTACAAGGTTTTCAAGATACTTGCAGCCATAAAACATACTGGAGGAAATTTCAGTAAGCTTTTCAGGTAAAACTATATTTTTAATGTCTGAACTACAGAAAGCGTTATAGTCTATAAAATTTACATTTTTTCCGATATTAACTGTTTCAACCGAAGAATAAAAAAAACAAGACTCATTCATTGTAGTAACATCGTCAGAAATGTTTATTGTTTTAAGGTTTTCAGAAGACGAAAATGAATCATTGCCTAAGATCTGAACACCTGCCGGAACGGTATAGGTTTCGTCTGCCTTTCTTACAGGATACATAACAAGCTCAGTTTTATCGGCATTGAAAAGAACACCGTCAATAAGAGCGTAGTTGGAATCTCCTTCCGCGAGCTTAAACTCGGCAAAATAGTTATTGCCATAAGCATCTATCTCATTCACAGTTGAAGGGATTGACAGAGAAACAGCATTGGACAACTCATTAAATGATCCCTGTCTAATATTCGTTATACCTTCCTCAATTACAACATCTTTAATGCTGCTTTCATAAGCCAGCCAGGGAGCGTTAAGATATTCTACATCGTACTTACCTGTACCGCTGATAGTAAGAGTTCCCTGTGAATCAAGTGACCAGATTGCATCATTAATGTTTTCTGCACCGCAGACACCGGCATAATATCCGTTCTCTGTAGTTTTGCAGGTTTTGCAATAATGGTTAGTATAGCTATGGCTGCATATAAAACCGCAAGCGGTACATTCACTGTCACTGTTCATAGTATGTGCAAAATCGACACCGCATTCAAGTTCGCATATTGAGCAGATGCTGTCGCTGAAGCTGTGATTGCAAGTGATATAAATAATATCATCCGGTGCATAAGCATTGCAATCAGATGCCTCTAAAACAGTTTCACCGCCTATAACGATGCTGAAGCTGCATTCTTCGGTATAAGAACCCTTGGTCCATCTGAAAGCATAAACATTTTCGTCGGATATAGCTGCCTCATAGGTGGCAGTTGCGCCTTCGTCAATTGTCACATCTGCAATTTTTGTGAATTCACCGCCGGAAACAGTGCCCACCTGAATTGCATTGCCGTTCCAGCCGTCACCGTAGCTGTCGGTCATATTGATTACAAGACTGACATCTGCCGCAAAGGCAAAGGGTACACTCGTCACAAGCATTAAGATTGTGAGGATGATTGATAAAAGTTTTTTCATTTGTTTATTCTCCTTTCGAAAATCATTTATTAGTTTTTATTTCAAGCTCATTGAATACACTTTCAACCGCTTTTTTTGCCACTGCTTCAAAGTCAATTTTTTCGATAAACTCAAGTGCTTCGGTGATTTTTTCGTCTTCTGCCTTATAAATACGCAGCAGCATTATCACAAGTCTTTTTGCTTTTGCCTCAATAGTAAAATACATATCGCAGGGCACGGTCATATATGCCCGCATGATGCCCATGGATGCAATTTCCGTTTCGTAGAAGTCCTTCAATTCAAAGCTTTTAAATGTTTCGCTGAAGGCTTCAAACATTATGTTGGTTCTTCGTTTAAGGACTTCTTCGCTTGTTTTAGGCATTGAATAGCCTGCAAGATACAGGTTCCGCATATCCTCGTTCATTTCTGCCATATAAAGCTGCAAAACCTCATTGGCTATTAAAATAAGCACTGTATCGTCGGTGAGCCTTTTCGAGGCTGCATCTGACGCCGCCGTAACACCGTCAAGAAACCTGGTCACAAGGTGGCCGAGAATCTCCTCTTTGCTGCTGAATTCATAAAGAATTTTGCTTTTCTGCACACCCGACAGCTTTGCAATATCGGAAAAGGTGGTTCGCTCAAAGCCTTTCTGAATAAACTGCGCCGTAGCTGCAGTGAGAATCTTTCTGTGCAATTCTCTGCTTTCTGCTTCACTTCTTACATTCGCCAAATCATCAACTCCCATTTTAATACGCATTTCAAAATAAAACACGGTTTATTTTCGTTGTTATATTAACACGTATTAAAAATCTTGTCAATATGTTTGAGACAAAAAAAGAATCCTGCACTCATTGTAACAAAAACAAGCGTAGGATTATGTAGTTCCACGCATATTTTAATACAATTTTTGTAATTTTGCAACCCCCTATGTTAGGGGTTTCAATTTTTATTTAGGGGGTTGCAAAAAATAATTAGGGGGTTTCAACCTACTAAAACCAGAATTAATATCAGTAAAATTTTTCTATATAGTAGTGAACAACACCGCCGAGGATTTCTCCCCGGCGGTTAGTTTTAGTATGTATTAAATTTTATCCGAAAACAGGTGCATCGTAGTGAATCACACCGCAATCGCAATACTGCTGAATATTAAAGAGTCTGTAGAAGAATCTGATGATCTTCCAGAAGATGCTCATAA
>JAFWZR010000033.1 GCA_017522225.1 Clostridia bacterium
ACAGAGTGGACTCAACAGAGTCTGCTCTGTTATTTTTTTGTTCGGATGCGAGGGATTCGAACCCTGAGAGGGTAAGCGACGTTAAGAAAACAGTTCAGTGAACTGTTTTTAGTCGCGAAGTCTGAGGCGGGTGCTGTTGCAATGCAACGGCCGCCGAGGACGCAACCTGCGAAGCAGGTGTATCCCTTGCAGCACGCCAATAACAGAGTGGACTCAACAGAGTCTGCTCTGTTATTTTTTTGTTCGGATGTGAGGGATTCGAACCCTGAGAGGGTGAGCGACGTTAAGAAAACAGTTCAGTGAATCAGATTTGCGAGTAACAAGTTTCTCCGAAACATAGCAGTATTTGATTTCGTTTTGCATACTAAAAAAACGGTAGGAAATAAGTGCCTTTCCTACCGCTTATCATATATTATTTAAAAAAATTCTGCTATAAGATCAACAATCGGCTGAAGGAATGTTTCTGTAAAGAATTTTGAAAATGCTTCAAAAAACTTTTCAAGCTTATACCAGAAGTCGCCTCCGTCTTCAGGCACTGCTTCTTCAGCATTAAAGCTGATATAAACACGATAACACTTTGTACTGTCATCTTCAAAGTCAAAGCTGGAGTCGTCTACAGTGTAATTGAAGCTGGCCTGACCCTCACCAGATTCTCTTATGACAGTGTAGTAAACATTTCCGCCTTCAAGCTGATAACCGCTGTACGGGAAAACATAACCATCTTCTGCATAAACATTGAATTTTAAGACATAAACCTCATGCAACTCAAATGTTTCAAAATCTACCAATTCTCCATAAGGGTTTGATTTATGTTTTAAATCCATACTTTCTTCATCAAGACGAACACCCTCGCCTTCCAATGTAAAAAAATCCTTGAAATCCTCAACGGATTTCCCCGAAAGTCTTACGTCAAGTGTTATGCCGAGATCCTTGATACGTTTGTCACCCGGTGCTGCATATGCAGTCATCGGCACAACTGCAAGGATCATCACAACAGAAAGAACTAATGCCAATACTTTTTTCATTGTTTTTTACCTCCGTTTATATAAATGCTTTTCAACATTATGTTGACTTAATTATTACGTTATTCAGACTACTTCTTCCCAACGGAATGTGTCCTCGTCCACGTCAACCCATATATAACGTTTTTCTTCGATGACGTTAACTTCTTTGCCGACCATTTCAAAAGTTACATCAACTTTATCATATTGTCTGCCGTACTCGGGTCCGTAATAAAAGCTCATGTCGAAAGTACCGTCTTTAATATCTTCCGGCGGCAACACGAACTTATAGGTTCGCTCATGCATATTTTCAATATCAGGTAAGCCTACATATCTGTTACGGTAATAACCCGTATGATGATCATACTCGTGCCAATAACAACCTTCAACCTCTGTGGTAGCCTTTAAAGTGTACTCAAAAATTGCACATTCGCTCTCTTCGTATATCTCCATACCGCCGTAAGTCAGAGAAACATCGTCACCGGGCCCATCCCAACTGAAATCCAACATAGCATAATATGTTTTTACGTTTCCGTCAGCATCCACAAAATAGAGAGCATCCACAAACTCTTCGTTCTGATAAGACTCGGGATTGCCATCCTCAAGCACACCTTTACCTCTGAAAGTAAATATCTGCTGACCGTCTTTGACTGTTGTTTTAATGCAATCAACAAAAGCTTCGTCGCCCTCCCAGTACTCCCAGACAACTCCGCTTTCCTCGTCATAAGGCAAAACCACCTTTTCAGTACCTATGCCGAATGCCGTATCAAAAAGACCCATAATCAACATAAACGGCAACATAAGAGGCACAAGAAAAATCGCTGTAACTGCGCCCATAAAACCACTCCTTTTTCTTTTAGAATACATTAAAACAAGACACAATGCAATACAAATAGCCAAATTGATTAAGTTTTTAGCCAAAACGATGATCAAAATACGAAATCTGACCTTGACAGATTGCTTTTATCATTTGTGCCTTAATAACATTGTACCCCCCATTTTTTGTCAAGATATTTTTGTTACTTCAATCAGACAAACCCGAATTCGGGGTAAAAAACAACCGCAGCGATTTTTCACTGCGGTTGTCTGTGTATTAATCAGTCTTTTTTATTCTGCTTTTCAGCGAGTTTTTCCTCGTACATTGTTCTGATTCTTTCGTATGTTGAATCCGGGAAGTCGGGGTTACCCTTTGAATAGCTCGGGATAAGCATATCGCCTGCTACCTTCGGGTCTGTGCAACGAGTGTCATCCTTCCACTTTGCACGCTCTTCGGGATCACGGAGATCCGGGATATCCATCGGCTTACCGCCCTCAAGAACTGAGTAATATGCGAACATACCGGGAAGGAACATATCCATTGCTTCATAAACATCGATAACGTCCATATCATCTCTGCCGCGGAGCTTCTCAACAAAGTTGTACATTGTGTAGAAGTCTGATCCGCCGTGTCCTGCTTCCTCAGCAAGCTTTGAAAGGCTGTCTTCTGTGCTTACTTCTGCTGCCTCTGACTTGTTGTCGCCTTCGTTTTCGTCGCAGTTTACATAAAGGTGGTTAACACCGTGGCGGTCATTGTCCTCACGGAAGCTTTCCATACGTCCCTTGGAGCCGTAGATTGAATACCAGATTGAATCCTTAGAACAGCCTACACCGTGGATTGACTTGAGAACTGCACCGTTCTCGAGTGTGATAACCTCCATACCGATCGGGCCTGCCTTTGCACCCATACGTGTCATACGTGCATTGAGTGCAACCTCAAAGCCTGAAACCTTGACAGGTCTCATACCTGTGATGTGAATAAGCGGACCGATTGAGTGTGTGCAGTAATAGCAAGCGTGCATATTGTTACGCCAATGCTCGGGCAGACCTCTTGTGATGTCGTGCCAGATTGACTCGCAGTTGTGCATATACTCGCCTTCACCGTATTCAAACTCACCGAGTACGCCTGCTCTGTAAAGCTCACGCATCTTCTTGGGTGCGCCCATATAACAGTAGTTTTCTGCATAAGCATAGACTCTGCCTGTTCTTTCAACTGTTTCGATAAGTTCAACAGCTTCCTTCATTGTCTGAACGGGAAGAACCTCACTGATAACATCAAGACCGCTCTCCATACAACGGATTGCAAGCGGTGTGTGCTCTGTTGCATAGTTTGCAAGAACAACCGCGTCCATATCGTGCTTGAGGAAATCCTCAAGATCGTCATAGAATACGATTGTATCGTTACCGTAGCTCTCCTTTGCAAAGTCAAGTGTCGGCTTATGATTGTCGCAGACTGCTACAAGCTCTGCGTTCTTTGAGTTAACGCAGTAGTTAATCATTGTCTTGCCTCGGCCTGCACCGACAACACCGATTTTAATCTTCGGTGCCTTGTAAATTGTTTTATAGAATGAGCAATCCTCATTAACCATATCAATACTGTCGATATCGTACTCTGTAAGAATTGCTTCCCAGCGCTTCTGCATACCCTCGTCATATTCAACGGGCTTGAAACCTGATGAAAGATAGCTCTTAACTGCGCCCTTGCGCCACTCGTCGGTTGTGAGATAGATATAATCCACTCCGCGCTCTGCAAGGTCTTTGATAGCGATATTGTTAAGATACTTACCGAGACCCTTGCCGCGGAATTCGGTCTTGAGACCTACCATGTGTACCTCACCGCAGTTTACATCTGTATGATGAACAGCTGTGATTGTACCGATATGCTTACCCTCGAAATCGATGAAGTAAGTATCTGTGTCGGGGTTGGTAAAAGAGTGATTTGTGATTCTGTCTTCAAAAATCTCTTCAAACGGCTCGTCACCTACAAGTCCGTTCTTGCAGCAGTCAACCCAGGCTTCTCTGTCCTCGGCTGTGCCGTTGTATCTTGAAATCTTATATTCTTCCGGTAAGGCAAGGTCTGCGATAGGAGTACCTGCCAACCAATACATTTTCAACTGTGCCATTATAGCCACCGCCTTTCAAGGAGGAATTGTAGCACAACAAAAAATAAAGTCAATATTAAAAGAGAAAAATAGTCAATAAATTTTAATATCATATGAGGGACCGGTGTTGTTGACAAAAAATATGAAAGCTTTATAATTATATATATAATCCTGATACCGAGGAGATTGAATTATGTTTAAATCTATCACATCAATATTTCTTGCATTTTCCACCTTTTTCAGTGCATTTTTCACTCAGCTTGAGAGGATTCCCGAAAACCGATATAACTCCGACATCACCTTTCAGACCATCTCCAACGAAGAAATCGAAATAAGTGACAAGGAAAAGCAGATGTGCCGTGACTGGTTTGATAAAAACCTGCGTCTTGAGTACGACGATTACGATCTTCCGTATGATTTCAAGGCAGGAGGAAAGTCACTCAGGAAAAACCTTGAGTATTGGGATATTACCGTCAGTGAAGAAAGTAAGACAGGTGCCGTTCACAGCGGAGGTAAAACATCATATATCACGTTCACCCATAAACTGTCTTCACTTAAAGCAACTGTTGAAGCTACGATTTACGAAGACAATGCAACGTGCGAATGGACAGTATACATTGCAAACAACGGCAATGAGGATTCCCCCGTAATCGCGGACTTTTATGCCGCAGACACCTCACTTCAGCTTAAAAATGCGGAGCTTTATTATTCAAAGGGCAGTTTTGACGAGCCTTACGATTTTGCACTGATGAACAATAAGCTTTCACTCTTCCCCGCTTCTTTCACAAGTAAGGACGGCAGATCAACCGACACATATCTTTCATATTTCAATGTAAGCGGTAAAAATTCAGGCATCGTTCTCGGTGTCGGCTGGACAGGTCTCTGGAAAGCAGAGTTCAGTAAAATCGCATCCGAGGTGTCCTTCAAGGTAAAGCAGGAAAAATTCAAGGCGTATCTTCTCCCCGAAGAAGAAGTCCGCTCTCCCCTTGTTTCACTCAGCTTTTACGATAACAGCAATCCGCTCAAGGGCTTCAACACCTTCAGAAACTGGATAAGCAACTGTGTCTATCCCGAAAACATTCCCGACACAATGACAATGCTTGAATTCTCAGGTCCTGCACATACACAGACAGCTGAGGAACTTTATGCATCCGCCAACCATTACGGTGAAGAGGTTTACGGTAAGATTGACTGCTTCTGGATGGATGCAGGCTGGTATAAATACAACGAAGGCTGGCACGACTCGGTAGGCTCCTGGATTGCCAACCAACAGCGTTTTCCAAACGGTATCGGAGAGGTTTCCGATTTTGCCGCTGCCAAGGGTTGCGGTCTTGTGCTCTGGTTTGAGCCTGAGCGTGTTTGTCCCGAATCACTTTTCCATATCATAGGCAGAGAGAACGACAAATGGCTTATTGAGGTTGAGGATAACGATAACATGATGTGGAATCTTGCCAACGATGCTGCAACCGATTATCTTATCGGATACATCTCCGATTTCATAAAGGATAACAGGATTTCCGTTTACAGGCAGGATTTCAACTTCTCCCCCGACATCTACTGGAAGCAGGCGGACAAGGAATTCTACGGCGGCAGAAAAGGTATAACAGAAAACCACTATGTTTCAAACCTCTACAGATACCTTGACGGTCTTTGTGAAAACGTGGAAGGACTTATTATTGACAACTGTGCTTCGGGCGGAAGAAGACTCGACCTCGAAATGACACGCCGCAGTATTCCCGTATGGAGAAGTGACTACAACTGCAACCCTCACGAAGATATTCTTGAAGCAACACAGTTTCAGACTTTCGGATTGTCCTTCTGGCTTCCTCTTTCAGGCACTGTTGCCTACAGTGAATCCGAATATGCCGCACGAAGCAGTATTATGCCGATGAGCCTTGAGACCTTCGGCACAATACACGGTGAGCATTACGGTGAATACATCACTCAGCGTTCAATGATGAGAGAATGCTATTATCCGCTTTCTTCGGGAAGCTACTATTCCGACAGGATACTTGCTATGCAGTATTCGGACTATTCGGCAGACAGCGGAATGGCACTCATTTACAAGCGTGCAGACGTTAAGGAAACCGTTTACACGCTTAAGCTGAACGGGCTTTCAGACGAAACGGTATACTCTGTTTACGATTACGATTCACCCGAAAAAGTTTTAGAAATAACGGGCAAAGAGCTTATGTCGGACGGAATCAGATTGGACCTCCCCGAGGGTGAAAAAGCATTTATTATAATGTTTTCGGCAAAGGGTTAAAAATTAAGATGCTGTATCAGGAAAATCCTGTACAGCATCTTTTTTGATATAAAAACACCCCTTTCCGCTTTGCGGTCAGGGGCTGTGGTGGACCTGATGAGAGTTGAACTCACGACACCTGCAATGCGAATGCAGTACTCTCCCAACTGAGCTACAGGCCCGTATGTGCAAAGCCGTTGGCTTTGCAATGATATATCTGCTTATGCAGATGTGATATACACCTTGCGGTGTGTGATATTTTGCTTCGCAAAGTGATATTTTTGCTGCCGTTGACAAAAGTTATTCTAATACCGCTTTCAATTCTTTCAGATTGTATATAACAGGGTATTTGTTTTGCTTTTTCTTCCCGGTTCTGTCCATTAATACACAACGAAATCCGACTTTTGAAGCGTTATCGAGGTTTGATTCCGAGTCATCAACAAAGACAGTTTCTTCAGGCAGAACATCTAATTCTTTGATTGCGATTTCAAAAAGTCTGGTTCCGCTTTTTTGCTCGTTATAATCACAAGACAACACAATACCGCTAAGATATGAAGAAATTCCATAGTTTTTCAGCACCCGTCTTAATGACGGCCATGTATCGGACAAAACTGAAACACTGTAATCCTTTTTAAAGTCTTCAAAACAAGGCAAAACATCGTCATAAATAACAACCTTGTTGTCATTAAGAGTTACATCCTGTGCCAATTTCAGTGAAAAAGTATCATCTTTATCTTTGATTCCGATTTCAGCTAAAGCTCTTTTATAAAACTCGGTAAACTGACCAATCTCTTCTTCCTCAGTATGTAACAAATGGATACTGTCCAGATACTTGCACGAATTTCTGAATGCTGTCGGACTTTTTGAAGAATGCAAAAACTTAAAAAAGCGTAAATAGCCGAGTATATTTTTTGTTTCGGGAGTGATAAACCAATTCCCTGTTGCAGGATAAGCAAGCACTCTGCCAAAATCAAAAATAAGATTTTTAATCATTGATTTATCACCACTCTTTACTTTTTCTTCTTAACCTTGTCCCAATATTCCTTGTAAGCCTGTTCGTTTTTGTTTGGGCCGGGAACGTAATATGTCGCGTTTCTGAGAGCGTCGGGCAGGTACTGCTGAGGTGCCCAATGATTCTCGTAATCGTGCGGATAGATATAGAACTGACCCTTGTTCTGATTATCCTCACCGTCATAGTGCATATTCTGAAGCTGTCGCGGAATCGGTCCGCTTTTGCCTTTACGGATATCAGCAAGAGCTGCATCAATTGCGGCTTCACCTGAATTTGATTTCGGTGCGTTGCAGACCATTATAACAGCGTCTGCAAGAGGTATCCTCGCCTCGGGCAGACCGACCATCATCGCAATATCGACTGCTGATTTGACAATAGGCAATATCATCGGATACGCAAGTCCGACATCCTCTGCCGCACATACAACAAGTCTGCGGCACGCAGAAGGCAGATCGCCCGCATCAAGAAGCCTTGCAAGATAATGCAACGCGGCATCGGGGTCAGAGCCACGCATCGACTTCTGATAAGCCGAGACAATATCATAATGCTCGTCACCGTCACGGTCATATTTCATCGCACTTTTCTGCGTGAGTGACTTTGCCGTTTCAAGCGTAATATTCAGCACCCCGTCCGTATCGGGCTTAGTTGAAAGCACGCAAAGCTCAACGGAGTTCATCGCCTTTCTGACATCGCCTCCGCAGGCCGTTGAAATATGCTTTACAACATCGTCCTCAACACTTATCCTTCTGCCCTCATCTTCAAGAAAGGCGAAAGCACGTCTGACTGCGGGTTCAATCTCCTCGGGCACAACGGGCTTGAATTCAAAAACCGTCGAACGGCTGAGGATTGCATTGTATACATAAAAATACGGATTCTCCGTCGTGGATGCGATAAGAGTTATCGAGCCGACCTCAATATATTCGAGGAGCACCTGCTGTTGCTTTTTGTTAAAATACTGAATCTCGTCAAGATAGAGAAGTATTCCGTTCTGAGCCTCAAAGGTGTCGAGTTGGGCAACAATCGCCTTGATATCTGCCGTGCCTGCGGTTGTACCGTTAAGTTTACAGAGCTTACGGTTGGTCGCTTTTGCTATGATTGATGCAACCGTGGTTTTACCGATACCCGACGGGCCGTAAAATATCATATTTGGCAGATTGCCCGATTCTATTATGTTACGAAGCGGCATATTTTTGCCGATAAGATGCTTCTGACCCACAACATCGTCAAGTGTCTGCGGTCTGATAAGCTGTGCAAGCGGTGTTGACAAAATTTCCGCCTCCTTTTTTGTAGATTAATATTAAAATTATATAATATCACTGTCCGTTTTGCAAGAAGTTTTAAAAATAAAAGCACGGCAGATTACTCTGCCGTGCACTGAATCAAGATTTACGAAATGCCGAAGAATGAACCGATCATACGGATGAATGTAACAAGAAGTGTCTTGAGGAATTCAAGCACCTGATCGAAGTCGAAGCCACCGCCGATATCCTCGCCGCCGTCATCTGAGGTCTCGTCACAATCAAACACGCAAGTGAATGAAAGCTCTGTTGCATCGTCGCTGATATCTGCAATTGTTGCCTCATATCCGTTGACTGAAACTATAAGATTTTCAACTGAATCAAAAGCATAACCGTCATTTGCTTTTACTGTAAGGCATACAACATATGACTTGCCGGCCTCAAAGTTACCGTCTGTCTCAACACTCTTATCTGAAGAGTAAAGAACGTTACCTGAAGAATACTCAACCCACTGGATAAATGTGAGATGATATTCAAAGCCGTCAACCACATAGTCACCTGTTGCAAAGTCACCGTCAACAGGATTTACAACTGTAACATCTACCTCAGAAATAACTTCGGCTGTTACGGTTTCTTCTGTTGTAGTGTCGTCTGCAGCATCCTCAGCAAAAGCTGAAAATGACATAATTCCGAATGCCATAAGCACGGAAAGCATAATTGCGAGAAGCTTTTTAATTGATTTCATTTTCGTGTCCTCCGATATAATAATTTGATGTATAGATTATACCCTCACTCACACTAAAAGTCAAGTGAGCACTTGCCTTTGTATGTACAATATGCTAAAATCAGAATAACTTTGATCCGAGGTGATAAAATGAAGTATATTCCTTTAGTCAATATTAAACAGGGCACCAAGTCCGTTCACCGTTATTCAAACGGTAACACCCTGCCCCTTGTTCAGCTTCCGTTTGCTATGTGCGGCTTTTCATTACAGACAAAATACGAGGGCGGCTGGTATTACTACCCCGAGCACAGATTTTTAGAGGGTATCCGCCTTACTCATCAGCCGAGTCCGTGGATCAACGATTACGGCACATTCCTTTTCACTCCGCAGACGGACAGAATTTATGACAGTTTCAAGGACGCATGGTCAGGCTACAGACCCGAGGAATCCGTTATGCGTCCCGATTATATGAAAGTGCGCTTCCTTCGTTCACAGACAGATTTAGAGCTGACTCCCTGCACAAGAGGCTGTAAGCTTCGCCTCACCTTCCCCGAGTCAAGAGTACCATATCTTACAATTTTCCCGATAAAGGGCGATTACGGATATGAAATTGACTTTGAGAACAACTGCGTCAGGGCTTGGACAAACGGTAAAAGCGGCGGCACGGCAGTTGATTTTAAAACATACCTCATTATGAAATTTGACAGCAGAATCGACAAGGAGAATTCACGCTGCGGCGAAAACTCCTGTATTCACATCGCATTCTGTGACAAGACTGTTACTGCCGATGTTTCAAGCTCTTATGTAAGCTTTGAGCAGGCATACGAGAATATGAAGCAGGACAGCCTCGGAAAGAGCTTTGAAGATGTCATGGACAACGCAGAAAAGCTTTGGGAGGAATATCTGTCAAGAATAGAGATTGAATCTGATGATGAAAAGCAGATGAAGACATTCTATTCGTGTATGTACAGAACAGGACTCTTCCCGCACAAAGCTTATGAAACAGACAAGGACGGCAACAAAATCCACTATTCTCCGTGTGACGGTAAGGTACGCAGAGGTGTGCGTTACACAGACAACGGCTTTTGGGACACATACCGTTCCGAATTCCCGCTTCTTGCTCTTATCGGCAGAGAGGAATATGCCGAAATGCTTGAGGGCTTCATCGTTGACTATACTGAGGGCGGTTGGCTCCCCCGTTGGCCATCTATCGGTGAGCGCGGATGTATGCCGAGCACATTGCTTGATGCAATTATTGCCGATGCCGCTGTCAAGGGAATTATCGGCGGTGAGCTGCTTGAAGAGGCACTTCGCGGTATGATTCACCACGCGAACAACGATTCGGACGATGAGGACTACGGCAGAGAGGGCGCAAGCTATTACTGTAAGCTCGGCTATGTTCCGAAGGATCTTTTCAGCAATAACGTAAACCTCACGCTTGACTCCGCTTACGGTGATTTCTGTATTGCTCAGGTTGCAAAGGTTCTCGGTCACGATGAGCTTATTGATGAATATATGGCACGCTCGAAGAATTACGAAAAGCTCTTTGATAAGGAATCAGGCTTTATGCGTGGCAGAAAGCTTGACGGTACATTTGAGGACAGCTTTGACCCGTATGACTGGGGCGGAGATTATACAGAAGGCAGTGCATGGCAGAATTCATTTGCCGTTCCGCACGATTTTGAAGGCCTTGCAGAGCTTTACGGCGGCAAGGATAAGCTGATTGCAAAGCTTGACGAGCTGTTCAGCGCAGAACCGAAATACAACATCGGTGCATACAATGTTGAAATTCACGAAATGACTGAAATGGCTGCAGTGGACTTTGGTCAGTGTGCAATCTCAAATCAGCCGAGCTTCCATCTTCCGTATATTTATTACGTTCTCGGTGAAAAGGAGAAGACTGAATATTGGGTAGAAAAGCTTTGCCGGGAAGCATTCAGCTTTGAGGATGACGGCTTCCCGGGCGACGAGGATAACGGTGCAACCGCATCGTGGTACATTCTCGGTACTCTCGGCATCTACGACATCTGCCCCGGCAAGAATGAATACATAAAAATTAAAAAGCTTGTCAAGAGTGCAAAAATTCTCGGCAAGGAAATATAATCCGGAAGGATGCTTTGTATGTTGGTGCAGCATACAAGATCAGAATAGCAGAATAAGAAAACGGCGAGGAAACTCGCCGTTTTCTTATTGCGTAACATCCTCGGTTGCATCGCCCAGCAGATTTAGTGCTTTAACAGGGTCTGCCGACTTGCCGTCAACCTCAGTTTCAAGATGCACGTGTGCTCCATCCTTTTCTTCAATCGGAATTGCCACAAGTGTGCCGATAACCTGTCCCTGCTCAACCTCAGCATCCTTTTTAACGGACGATTTAACACCGCAGTAACGAGCCTTTAGTCCGTTGCCGTGCTGAATAGTAACAATGTCTCCCCACAGCTCATCAGTAGTCACTTCAATAACCTTACCGTCCTGCACCGCTATAATGTTATCACCTATATTACCGCTGACATCGATTCCGTCGTGCGTACGCCAATCGTCCATTGTTGAGGAATAGACCATATCCCCATCGCTGTAATCCTTGCTGACCTTACTGTTAAGCGGCAAAAGATAATAGCCTGAAAACGGACGGTTAAGGTCGTTGAGTGTGGTCTTTGTTTCATCGCGCTCGTCGGGAATATTTGTCACATTGGCATTTGCCTGCGGTGATGTAGGCTTCTGCGTTATTTCGGGAACACTGAAAACAGTTGCGGGTTCATCGCTGTACGGCAGAATATTCTTGACCTTTGAAACATTGTAAATTGCAAACGCTACACCAACAATCGCAAGCACAAGTGACATCAGCACTCCGTAAAAAGCCTTTGTCTGGATCCATTTTAATTTATCTTTACCTGATGAATTTTTCATAAAAATACTCCTCATTTTTTCGTCAGGTATAGTTTTGTCACCGTATATAAAATTATTCATAAAATAAAAGGAAAAAGAAGCCGATTGCTCGACTTCTTTCTCCAATAATTGAGGGGTTTATTGAGGAGGGGTATGTACTAACGGGAGTTGCGGCTCTCTCGTTGAGTACAATCAGATAATAACCCCGAAATGTTAAGCGGGTGTGAATATTCTGTTATGGATTGGTATATTATTTGTGAATTCTGAAATTGAAGATATAAAAAATTTATACTTTTTTACATTAAAGTGTTGAAATGGTTTTTGCTTTGTTGTAAAATCTTCTTTGTAAAAAAACTCTCAGGAGGTTATTAATATGAAACTTGCAGTTCAGCTTTATTCTGTCAGAGATGACTACAAAAACGGCGAAGAATTCTTGCAGATTCTTGAAAAAGTCAAGGCAATCGGCTTTGAGGGTGTAGAATTTGCAGGCTTCGGCGGTTGCGAGCCTGAGGTTATCAAGGCAAAGCTTGATGAACTCGGACTTACGGCAGTAGGCTGCCATATGGGTGTTGACAACTTCAAGCCCGAAACCATCGACGAAACCATCCGCATTGCTAAGGTGCTCGGTATGAAATATGTCGGCACAGGCGGTGCTCCTCACGAAACTGAGGAAGAGGTTGCAGAGCTTGTCAAAATCTTCTCCTACGCAAACAAGGTTGGCGAAAAGGAGGGCATCAAGTTCTACTACCACAACCATACAGAAGAGTTTGAAATAAGTTTTGACGGCAGACTTTGTATGGATTGCATCGCAGACGGTGCTTACCTTGAGCTTGATACATACTGGAGCTACTGCGGCGGTGCTGACAACTATACATATATCAAGGATAACGCAGACAAAATCATTCTTCTTCACATCAAGGACGGTATCAACCGCAAGCCGACAGCACTCGGCGAGGGTGACAACGACCTTCTTTCAGTTTTCAAGGCCGCTAAAGAGGTTGATATGGAATGGCTTGTTCTTGAAAACGATGATCCCGTGCCTACAGGTATTGAGGACATCACACGCAGTATGAAATATTTCAAAGAGAATTTATAAGGAGGCACCATTATGAAGCTTGGCGTTTTCACTTGTCTTCTTCAGAACTTACCTCTCGAAGAAGCACTCAAGTATTTTAAATCTCTCGGCATCGAGATGGTTGAAATCGGTTGCGGCGGTTACCCCGGTAACGCTCACGCAGACCCTGAAACACTTCTTAATGACGAAGCAAAGCTTGAAGAGTTCAAGGCTACAATTGCAAAATACGATATGCAGATCAGTGCTCTGAGCTGCCACGGAAACCCTGTTCATCCCAACAAGGAAATTGCTGCGGAATATGACAAGACCATCCGCAACACAATCCTTCTTGCCGAAAAGCTCGGTCTTCATCAGATCAATACCTTCTCAGGCTGCCCCGGTGACTGGGATGGTGCAAAGTATCCTAACTGGGTTACTTGTCCGTGGCCCGATGATTTCAGCGAAATCCTCGAATGGCAGTGGAACGAAGTGCTTATCCCCTATTGGAAAAACCTTGTAGAGTTTGCAAAAGCTCACGGTGTTAATAAAATTGCACTTGAGCTTCATCCCGGATTCTGCGTTTATAATACTGACAGCCTTCTTCGTCTTCGTGAAGCAGTCGGTCCCGAAATCGGTGCAAACTTTGACCCGAGCCATCTTATCTGGCAGGGAATGGATCCCGTTGCTTGTATCCGCAAGCTCGGCGATGCAATTTTCCACTTCCACGCAAAAGATACAAAAATCGACAAATACAACACAGCGGTCAACGGTGTGCTTGATACAAAGCCCTACGGTGACGAAATCAACCGTTCCTGGATTTTCAGAAGCGTTGGCTACGGTAACGACGAGGTTTATTGGAAGGATATTATCAGCAACCTTCGTCTTGTTGGCTATGATTATGCAATCAGCATCGAGCACGAAGACAGCCTTATGAGTCAGAATGAAGGTCTCACAAAGGCAGTTAACACACTTAAAAATGTTCTTATTACAGAAGACACTGCAGAAATGTGGTGGGCATAAGCAAGTCTGAACCTTGCGAAAGAATCCGACATTGGTCGGATAAAACTTACGAACTTTCCCCGAAAAGAGGCATCCTTAAAAATGGTAAACGGAAAAATTGGCACCGCAGTTATCGGTTACGGCGGTATGGGCAAATGGCACACAGAAAAAATGATGCGTGATATGGGCGAGCGAATGGAGCTTGTCGGAATTTACGACATCAAGCCCGAACGTTGTGAGCTTGCAGAAAGCAACGGCATTCATGTTTTTGCTTCGCGCGAGGAGTTGCTCGCAGATGAGCGTATTGACTTTGTTGTTGTGGCTACACCTAACGATCTTCACCGCGAAATCGCAATTGAAGCAATGGAAAAAGGTAAAAATGTAATGAGCGAAAAGCCCGTTACAATGTCAAGTGAAATGCTTGAGGAAATGATTGCCGCAAGTGAACGCACAGGCAAGCTTTTCACCGTGCATCAGAACAGACGTTTTGACCCTGACTATCTTATTATCAAAAAAATCTATGAAGAAAATACACTCGGTAAGCTTTTCAACATTGAGTCACGTGTTTGCGGCTCAAGAGGAATTCCGGGTGACTGGAGACAGAAGAAGGCGCAGGGCGGCGGAATGATTCTTGACTGGGGTATACATACTCTTGATCAGATTCTTATGATGTTTGATGACAAGAAGCTTATTTCAGTTTACAATCAGATTACGAACATCACAAATGACGAGGTTGACGACGGCTTCAGCTGTGAGCTCCGTTATGAGGATAACCTTACAGTGCATCTTTATGTCGGCACAAGCAACTTCATCGACCTTCCCCGTTGGTATATGCAGGGTGAAAACGGAACTGCTGTTATCACAGACTGGGACTATAACGGTGAAATTGTTATGGTTGAGGACTGGGAAAACAAGGATGCTGTGCCGATTCAGGCAGGTGTAGGTCTTACCAAGACTATGGCTCCCAGAACTGATGACACAATCAAAAAATACCCTCTCCCCTACGTTGAAAAAGTCTCCTTCAGTGATGAAAGCAGACTTTACAACAACCTCTGCGATGCTCTTGAGGGCAAGGCTGAACAGTTGGTCACACACGACCAGCAGAGACGACTGATAAAGGTTGTCGAAGCAATGTTTGAGTCCGCAGAGAAGAATGAAGTAATAAAATTCTAAAATAAAAAATCTGCTTTACCGATTGAGTAAAGCAGATTTTTGTTTTTATTTTAAATTAAAGAATAACTGATGTAAGAAGAACAAGCACTGCGTATGCTCCGACAAACGGAAGAATAAACGGTGCAACGGGAAGGAGAAGAAGTGAGCCGACAATACCTGAGCTTACCTTTACCCACATTGTGCTTTCTGCCTCAGAAATGTTCTGCCAGCTGAAGTGGATATCGTTGCCCTCAACAAAGAAGCCGTCAACTGTCATACCTGCCTTTGTAGCACTCTGTGTGAAGCCGCATTCTCTGAGACCGTCAGCAACAAGTGCTGTCATTTCAGCATCCTTGAATGTGATACGGCCTGTGAGTCTGAGCTCGTCCGCAGGCTCTTCCTGACGGAGATGTCCGTTTTTGAAGCCTGTGCACCACCAATACTTATCGTACTCTCTTGTGAACTCGCGGTTCCAGTTACCGTTCATATCCTCGTGCCAGAGAGTCATTTCCATACCGAGCCAATCTTCCTCTGAAGGGCAGTTGAAGAATGTCCAGGCATCAATACCGTCTTCATCGTGAGGACGGTTATAAATACCGATTTCACCGCCGTAGAATACAAGGCCGTACTGGCCCTTCCACATCTGAAGCATCCAGTCCTTACCCTCGTAAGTGAAGAAGATACGGATGTAGTCATACTCAAGAAGAATATAGGGTGAAACGAAATCGTAAATCTTGCCGAAGCCGAAGTTATACTGCCATGCATCCTTATCGTTTGTGTAATAATAGTCATCTACATAGCTGTACTGATAGCTTAAAACCTGCTTCTCCTCAAGAAGGTTACGGAGGAAGTTATCGTTTCTTATTACATTGATTGCAAACTGACCTGTGAGTGTCTCACCGTCAACAACAGCTGATGCAGCAATAATTACATGACCGACATTAACACCCTTTACAACACCGTTCTGGTCAACCGTTGCAATTGATTCGTCTGATGATGACCACGTGATAACGGGCTGTACTTCAACATTTGTTACGCTGGCTGTCATCTGAATCGTCTTTCTTCTTGCGACTGTAAGGTGGTCACTCTTCATCACAAGTGCGTGACCCTCAGCTGCTGACTGAGCATCACTCTCAAGAGCAAATGCATTCAGCGGAGAAAGAGAAACAACTGTGATAATGACAAGAATTACTGCCATTACCTTTGACATAATACTTTTGGTTTTCATTATAATTCCTCCTGTTTCTGTCTGATTAGTATATGCAGAATAATCTGACTTTATTAAAAGCGTGGAGTATTTTAACACAAGAGGATATTTTTGTCAAACAAATTTCATTCCTAATCTTGTCAAATCAACATCTTTATGGTACAATGTACTGGTTTAATTTTCAGGTATTGGCAAAATTTTATTTACAGCATATCTTATTAAGTGAAAAGATAAACAGGAGTAGTTTAAATGATCTATAACAATGTTCTGGAGGCAATGGGAAACACGCCTCTTATCAGACTTTCAAATATGGTTGACTCCGACAGTGCGGAAATTCTTGTGAAATATGAGGGTCTCAATGTCGGCGGATCTATCAAAACAAGAACAGCTTACAATATGATTGTTGACGCTGAAAAACGCGGTATCATCAATAAGGATACAATCATCGTTGAGCCCACAAGCGGTAACCAGGGTATCGGTCTTGCACTTGTAAGTGCCGTAAGAGGCTACAAGGCAATTATCATTATGCCCGACTCCGTCAGCGAGGAAAGACGCAAGATTGTTGAGCATTACGGGGCAGAGGTTATCTATGTACACGATGCAGGTAACATCGGCGACTGCATTGACGAGTGTCTTAAGCTTGCACTCAGAATGCGTGACGAAAATCCGAACGTTTTTGTTCCGCAGCAGTTTGAAAATCCTGCAAATGTTCAGATTCAGCGTGAGCAGACAGGTGTTGAGATTCTTGAGCAGGTCGGCGGTCCGATTCACGGTTTCTGCTCGGGTATCGGTACCGGCGGTACAATTACAGGTATCGGTGAAACTCTTAAGGATAAGAATCCCGATATTGAAATCTGGGCAGTTGAGCCTGAACACGCTGCAATTCTTTCAGGCGGTTCAATCGGCACACACATTCAGATGGGCATCGGTGACGGACTTATCCCCGATATTCTGAACACCTCAATTTACAATGATGTATGCATCATAAAGGACGAAGAGGCTTTGCAGACAGCTCGCGACCTCGCCTCCAAGGAAGGTATTATGTGCGGTATTTCAAGCGGCACGAATGTTGCCGCAGCAAGGAAGCTTGCAAAGAAGCTCGGCAAGGGCAAAACAGTTGTAACTGTCCTTCCCGATACAGCTGAAAGATACTTCTCAACCCCGCTTTTTGAATAAAATCAACGGCTTGTAACATCAGTTGCAAGCCGTTTTGTTATATGTAAGTTTATACCTTGAAAGTATTTTTGCCGGGCTTCAGCTTCTCGTCAATCGGACCGAACCTTAATGTTGCATCAACACCTTCGCAGATTTCTGCACCGATTAAGACATCCTCGCCCATCTTTTTCCACATTACCGATATTTTACCGTGCGGTGTGGTGATATGTCCTTTTGCATAGTCTAGGCATTCCGTTACAGCAGGACTGATTATTACCTCGTCATATCTCACGGATTTTTCCGTCTGCTTTATACCAAGAATGTTTTCAAAGAGATAGAGTGTATTTGAGCCGAACATCGGATGCGAGTGTGAGGATTCACCGTTCCAATTTTCCCAGATTGTTGAAGCACCTGCTTTTCGCATCGTCTCAAATGAAACCTCGTTTTTGTTTGACAAGAGCTTTGTTGCAAGCTCAACGTTGCCTGTACGGTAAAGAACATCAAGAAGGATGTATGTACCGAATATGCCTGTGTCAAACTGACCGAGTGCAGAATACTTTTCTTGAAGCTTTGCGACTGTTCGCTCATCACCCGCTCCGCAATCCACGGCAAATGCATCAGCTCCCTGAAGTCCGCCAAGGAATCCGCCGTCACCGTCAGCATATTCGCGTTTTACTGCCTGAAGATGTTCGTCAATCATTTCCTCATACCTTGCAGTATCAATACCGAGCACATCGCAAAGACTTACAAGCATTCTGAGTTGACTGATATACATAGTTGTGTTTACAAACGGCTCGGGAATAGTGACTCTTTCGGGGGTGCACCAGTCACCAAGACACCATCCGTCCTTTTCTTCCCTTACAATAAGTCCGTTTTCACAACGGGATTCCATATATTCAACAAACTTAGCCATATTGGGATAGACTTCACGCAGTGCTTCAACATCACCGTAATGGCGGTAGAATGTATAAGGAACAACTATCATTGCTCCGCCCCAACCTGCAGGACCGCCTCCGCCTCCTGCAAACGGTGCTGTATGCTGAACGTGTCCTGTATAGATATCCTGACAATCCTTGATATCTTCAATCCACTTGCGGTACATCGCTTCAGCATCAAACTGTGTCATAACTGCATCACAGGTAAGCTGACCGTCACCCGTGTAGCCCAGACGCTCACGGTGGGGACAGTCTGACGGAATGCAGCCGTGAGTGTTGCCCTCCTGAGTGTTGATGAATGCGTTATATAACCAGTTAAGTGTTTCGTCGCTGCACTCAAAGGACGAGTTCGGCTTCATATCGGTATGAATCACTCGCACCTCATCAGGCTCACAGTTGTTTGAAAGGGCAAAATACTGAAATCCGTACCAACAGAAATACGGATGGTAAAGCTCGTCCGAGTCATCCGTTATAGCAAAGAATCTCTGTCTCTGCTCGTTGTAGCCTACAGACATATTATCAATATCAAGGTCAGGTGTCAGCTCCTCTGCACACTCGCACCAGATGTGTTCACCTCTGTCAGCACATCTTATTACAGGGTAACCCGTAATGTTTCTTGCCACCTTATAAACATTGTAGGTGTCAAATGACTTTACAAGCTCAGGCTTCAGAGTTTCAATAACCTTATCCGACGGGCAGGTCTGAATATAAAACTCCGTCAGCGGCACTGTCACGATATCGGGCTCAGCCCAGCCGTGCTTCTGTGCTTCAAGTGTATTCCACTTGCGGTCAAAACGGCTGTAATCGTGTCTTTCACCGTGGAAGAGATTTGAGCTTATAAAAAAGCCCTTCTGATAAAGAGTTTTCTTATCAGAAACCACGCTTGTGCCGTCTTCAAAATCTATCTTGTAGCAAAGCTTTATCTTTCCGTAGCTGACATTACCCTCGCCTTTTCGGAGCAACTGATGATAAAAGCCACCGCCGACCATTACACCAAGTACATTTTCACCCTCGCAGAGGTAGGGAGTAATATCGTATTTCATAACGTGTATTCTGTGTGACCAGATGTCATTGAGCGGATATGATAAAAGCATATCGGGACGATTGTGGTAATCTGTGTAAGCAGGAGCAAATTCGTCCGAGCCGACACGCTTGCCGTTGATGTACAAAACAAAATAACCCAATCCGCAGATAGTTATTTCTGCAGATTGGGTTTTATTATTTTCAAATGTTGCGCGGAAGAGTGCAGCATCAGCATCACTCTTCGGGCATATCCATCTTGCATCAGAAAAAAGTTCTTTGTGTGTCATAGTATCGCCTCCATAGAAATGATACTATAAAGCTGAACTTTTTACAACCAAAAATTACAATTCTTCGACAGAAACTATGCCGTTAGCGGCAGAAATTGCCGTCATAATTTTATCGTGCGAAATCTTCTTAGGCAACTGAAGTTGGAATATTGCACAGGCATTGTTACCTGACTTTGTAATTTCAAGGTCAATGATAACAATTCGGTACCCCTTGATAAGTCGGATGATGTTATCAAGGTTTTCATTATCCTCATACTCTACATAAATATTAAGATTACGCGAGTTGACAAGAACCCAGTATTCAAACTTTACAAAGAAAATCTCCGCAACGAGGATAACCACGGTTGAAATCACAGCTGCCTCGTAATATCCTGCACCGATCGCAAGACCGATAATTGCACACGTCCACAAGCCTGCCGCCGTTGTAAGGCCCTTTACCTGGCGGCGCTTTGTAACAATAATTGCACCCGCACCGATGAAGCCGATACCCGCAACAACCTGTGCACCAAGTCTGCCGATATCGGTATAGAGGTTGAGGTTATAAAAAAGGTACTGACTTGTAAGTGTTGTCATTGAAGCACCGAGGCAGATAAGAATATGCGTTCTGAAGCCTGCAGGTCGGCGCTTATGCTCACGCTCGATACCGATTATACCGCCGCATACAACTGCAAGGAAAAGTCTGAACAGTACCGAAACAGTGGTAACATCTCTAAAATAATCAATAAAACTCAACATTCAAACTCTCCCCCTTTATATCTCGTCAACCAGTGTGACAAAATCAAATTTTGAAATCTTTGACATAACGTGAGAGTGGGTTTCGTGTTTAGGAAGTCCCATTGAAATAACCGCACCGATAACCACACCGTTTGATTGCTTTTCGCGCTGTATATCAACATCAAAAATCTGAATATTCATCGACTTGATTGTATTGATGACAGCACCGAGATTTTCCATTTTGTCAAACTCGACATAGAGGTCCATATTTCTTGCATTCGCAATAACCCACGCTCCGAGTTTATTGAAAATTGTTGTTGTGATAAGAATAAGCAAAAATCCGAAGATTGCACACTCGTAGAAGCCCGCACCGATTGCAAGTCCCATACAAGCCGATGCCCACAGACCTGCGGCTGTTGTAAGTCCCTTGACCTCCTGCCTGCCCGTTACGATAATCGTACCTGCACCGAGGAAACCGATGCCGTTGATAACCTGTGCACCGAAGCGTGACACGTCGGTTTTTACACCGACTGCCGCAGCAAGCTCTGACCATACGGTTGAAAGAAGCTCCGCTTCATACTGGCTGAGCACCATTGTAAGTGCAGCTCCGAGACAGACAATCATATATGTTCGGCTGCCTGCTGCACGATGTTTCTGACCGCGTTCAAGACCGATTAGTCCGCCGAAAAACACGGCAAGCAGAATTTTGATAATGAGAGCCGGTAATGTTACCTCACGGAACTGATCAAGCCACGGTATCAATGAATCCATCATACAACAAACCTCCTTTACATTCGTTTACTTTGCCTTATATAATGTATTCAGCGGACGTGATAAAATTTCACATCCGCCGAGTTAATAAAAGAAATATACTATAATTTTCCTCTTTTGTCAAGTATTACACAGTATTTTAATGTTAATACAGCAAAAACTGATTACGGTGATTTTATGAAAAACAATGAAGGTAAGGTATACCGCAAAATTGACGATGCTGTTTTCGGTCAGCCCGAAACCTGTGATGAAATTCTGCACAAATACGGCACTTATGAAATTCAGCCCACAAATGATTCGGATAATTCTTTTCCTAAAATCTCACAGGGTCTGCCTACAAGCCGAAAGAGAAAGCATTATAAAGGCTTTAACAAAGAGCAGGGCAGACACTGAAACGGTTAATTGACAAACAAATACTCAGTATCATATACGGTCCAATCGTATCTGACTCCTCGTTCATCAAACTGATTGAACATAAACTGAGCCAAACGGAACGCCTGCATATCAGTACATTGTGCATAGATGTCAGCATCTTCCGTAACACCCAGAACGTATTCCATTGTTAACGTATCACGCTCTATAATTAATTGCGATGTATTAAAGCAATTAAAAACACAGTATGACATATAATCAAGCTGTACATCAGTCAGCGTATCAAGAAATTCAGGAATCGTTTGCCACGAGCTTTCAGGCATCTGTGCCAGAGTCATAAACGAAAGCACATAACTTATCGCACGGTATGTCGTTCCCATTCCAAGATAATTTACAGTACAGAATCGGTCAACAAGACTAAGAACCTCATCGTCCCCCTCGTATGTTATCCTGAAATCCTCCTGCGATGCGTTGTAGTATATAGAGTTTTTATCTATTTCCTTACGCGAAGGATAATACGGCTCGGGAATCAGATCTTTTTCCGTGGTATCTGTATCAGTTTTTTCTGTGGTTTCGGTTGTGTTCTCGGCAATTGTTGTATCGTTTTCCGAGTCCTCACTCTTATTGCACGAAGCAAATGCGAGCAATAAAGATATGGCCAACAATATACAAAGTATTTTCTTCACAGTCATCAATCCCCTTACTAAGTTTTAAAAATCAACAGCGATACCCCCTCGAGGAGTATCGCTGACTTTTATTTTGTAACAAGCTCTTTTTCTTCCGCCTTAAGCATTTCTTCAATCTGCTTGTTAACATCGTGCTTACCCTTGTGCATAAACGGATAAATTTTGAGACCTACCCATGCGATAATTGCGCCGACAGAGTTAAGAACGATATCTCCCATTGTATCCATAAGCGGCCAACGGTCAGGATAAATCGGATCAAAGAGTGTTGCCTCTTTAGGTGTGCCCTGTGCAAGAGCAAAGCTCCAATGCTGTGCGTCGCCGATTGCACCGGTTGCGGCATTGCTCATAACCTGGTCTGTTGTAAATTCAAAAAGCTCCCAGCAGGTTGAAACAAAGAAAGAATAGCCGAGCGCACAAAGAAGCGCAACGGGAACTGAACACTTAACCTTATCACGAAGCTGCATTGCAACAACAACCTGATATCCCAGAAGAACTGTCAGCACACCGCTGATAAGGTGCATTCCCGAATCCCACAGACGCAATTCATAATAAAGGTTCAGGAATTTTCCGCCGAACGAACCGCAGAAAAGCATAATGATTGAAACAATCTGAATATACGACGGGATATGACGGAGCATCGACTTTTTGGGGAACATCATAAAGATTTCCCAAGCGAACATACCGACGAGATTTGCAACCACCTGAAGCGGGTCAGCCATCTCTCTTGTTCCGTTTGAAACGTCAATAAGACTCCTAATTAATGCATATATCATCAAACCACGGAAAATCCACCAAATAATGATTTCCGCTGTTGTGCAGTTTTCACGAACTCTTTTTAAATACTCTTTCATTTCATCACCTTTATTTTAAATTCTTTACCATCGGACAAGCAACGGTCAAATTCCACTAAATCATAATACATAATAATAATTTTGTCAAGATACAGTTTAGCCTGACAGAGCCAATGGATTATTTGACAAAACTTCATATTATTGATAAAATGATTTTATGAGGTGATTAATATGAAAATGACTAAAAAAGTTCTTGCAGTATTTCTTGCAATGTGTCTGTTTGCACTTCCGTTTGCAGTAAGCACAAGCGCAGCAGGCAGAAAGCCCGCACTCCGCACATCAGCAGGTATCGAGGCTCTTCGTGACGAATTCGATCACGATGTTGCTCCCGAGGCAGGCGGTCACGCGCTTGACTACGCTTACTATTCACCTGTCGGAAAAAATGACGATACAAAGTATCCGCTTGTTATTTTCCTGCACGGTATCGGTCACGCTGACTATGTCGGTGCACAGCTTGATGACAGTGACTTCCCTTATTGGGCATCTTCAGAATTGCAGAGCCGTTTTGACGAGGGCGGTGCATTCATTCTGCTTCCCCGCGCACCTGAGCAGAAGCTGGTTTATTGGGGCGAAACTCTGATTGAATCCTTACGTTCTGTTATTGACGATGTTCTCGAAAAGCACGGTGACAACATTGACCCGACAAAAATCTTCATCGGCGGCAGCTCTGCAGGCGGTGAGATGACATGGAAAATGATTGTCGCTTTCCCTGAGTATTTTGCAGGTGCTTTCCCGATCGCATCAACAGGTACTGTATCTGAGGAGGATGTAATCTACTCATCCGATGTTGCAATCTGGATGATTTCAAGCAAGAAAGATCCTGTAGTCAACTACACAACCATTACCCTTCCGTTGTGGAACAAGGTTATAAAGTACAACGCTCAGCCCGAAAACTGCAGACTTTCCAGCTTTGACAGCGTTACTGAGCCTGCAGGTAATTCTGCAAGTGACAACCACCATATGGCAAAGGTTGTAACATATGACTTCCATATGCTTGACGGCAGCACCTATCCGAACGTTACAACAATCAACGGCAACTCTCAGAAGGTTTCACTCGTAAGTCCGAACGGCATTATCAAGTGGATGAATTCGCTTTCCTCCGAATTTGACGGAAGCACAGGCAGCGGTTCAGGCAACATCAATGTTTCTGCTTTTGATGCAATCTTCGGTGTTATCCGCAACTTCTTCCTCAAGATTGTTAATATTTTCCAGAGAATTTTAGGTCTTTAATACTCAGATAAAAATTCAACCTCCTGATGTCAAGGCATCAGGAGGTTTTCTTGTTCTGTTATACGTCCCACAACTTTTGTGTGAATGCTGTACGGTGCGTCGAATGTGTTACCCGAAATCTCAGCTTCGCCAAGATACTCGAGCCAGAAAAGATGCTTGCCCGCAGCCGCTTGTCTGAAAACATTACCCGTCACGGTCAGCTTACCGTGGACAAATGCCGTTGAGTTATCATCCATTACCTTTGGTGTATAACGAATAGACGGTGAGCCCTGCCACATTCCTGCGTAGTCGCAGTTTGTAACAACATTATTCCGGAAGATTATTTCATTCGTTTTACCCGACTCAAACCAGAAATTGCAATCATCCTCAAGAAGCAGCGCGGGTCCCCACAGATTTGTAAAACGGTTATTTTCAATAATAACCTCACCACGGGTTGTACACAGTATTCCTCTGCCCGACGTAGGTCCGAAGTCACAGTTACTCACATAAAGATCGGGTGTCCAGGTAATATTTTCCAAAACATCCCTACCGACCTCAATGGAAGGCAAGGCTCGGTCAAGCTGAAGAAGGATGTCAGTATCATTCAGCTTTTTGTAGGACACAACCTTTGTTTTTTCGTAGGGAATAAGGGTATTCCATTTTATAAACTCAAGCTCATCGCCTCTCTCAAATGCCTGAAAGCCCCACGTCTCATCGTGCATAAATCGGACAATCACCGTGTTTTCTTTTTCGTCGGCTTCCATTATTCTCAGGTGAGTGCCGTGAACATTTACATAGTCATCCTGTGCGCCGTACGCCTTGCAGTTTTCAATAGTAATCTTACCCTTGCAGCCCGAAAACTGAAAGAAATCGGCAGTGCTTGCAATTGTTCTGCCCTCTTTGGGTGTGAAGTCGCAGTTTCTGTAAGCGATATTCTCGCAGAATTGTGAAACCATACCGAGACCATGCATAAACCTGATACGCATATCTTCGAATACAATGTTTTTTGAACGGTTAAACAGACTGCCCGTCTGGTCACGGACAATGTTTCGGGTCTGAAAAATATCACCCGTTTTAAAATCAGCATCTTTGTTGGCAAGAGTCACGCGGAGAGTATGTTCATCAAGCTGTTCAATCTTTTCAAATTTCAGATCATTACGGTCAAAATCCCTGCACATTTTGGTTTCGGGATCATAAACCTTGACATAACGCCCCTGAACATAGGTCTTGTACTCCCAATACGGCTTGCCGTCAGCGCCGTTTTCACCGCACCAGTAAAGCTCGTTGCCGTCCACACGGAAACGGCAATCGGGATGAATACGGATATCGCACACACCGTTATTGTTTGAAAGCACCGTAAATTCCGTCATCGTCGGGCAGGCATAGTCAACCGTAAGGTTTCTGACAACAATGTTTTCACATCCGTCGAAAAGAAACGGAGTCATTTTTCCGTGAATCAGCAGAGTAGAGCCGTTGCCGTCAATCAGCATATTCTTTTTGTCCTTCAGATAAATTGCAACCGAGCGCGCACCGTCGGGATTTTCATGCTTTTTTGCAGTGTTTGTGCAAAAATATCCGGTAAGATTAAATGAGTCTTCAGGATATACATCATATACTTTTTCCTTACCGAATCTGATAATGCCGCCGTATTTGTTGATATCAAAAGCCGTACTGATTTCGTTCATTATCGTCACCACCGTAAAGGTTATATAATAAGTCGCGTTCATTATACTTCAATATGCCGAAAAATACAACGGCTCTGCATATATCTATTTACTAAACCCAAAAAATGTGCTAAAATTTCCGTGAGGTGATTATATGACATGGTTATCTTTTTCGCGTTTACTTATGGCAATTCTTATGATGCCGTACTATCTTTTTAATTATGCTTTTAACGATTACGCCTACCCCGCTTACAGTACAGATGGTGCTTACCTTTTCTGCTACTTTGTGGGTAATGAAATCAGTGAACAGACGTTGCATTTTGCTGTCAGCACAGACGGGTATAACTTTAAAGCACTCAACAACAACGAGGCTGTTATCACACAGACTCTCGGCACAAAATGTGTGCGTGACCCGTATATCTTAAAGGGTGTTGACGAGAACGGCAAGGACTGTTATTTTATCATCGCAACGGATATGGATGCGGGTCTCGGCTGGCTTTCAAATCACAGCCTTATCACATGGAAATCGTACGACCTTGTAAACTGGATTGACGAAACCGTAATTGACATCCGTCAGTTTGAGGGCTTTGAAACCACAAACAGAGCGTGGGCGCCGCAGGCAATATGGGATGCAGACAAGGGTATGTACATGGTCTACTGGGCAAACTCCACTGAGGAGAATGACTGTGCAGGACATTACTATGCTTACACAAAGGACTTCAAGACCTTTGAGACACAGCCCGAAGTTCTTTTCGGCAGATGGAACGAGTATGTTCCCGAGCGTGATGAGGTTATGAACATCCAGTGCATCGACGGTGACATAATCTATAACGAAAAGGACGGCTATTACTATCTGTATTTCAAAGAGGATCTGACACAGAAAATTGCGTATGTACGCTCAAAAAATCTGACGGGACCGTACAACACTGACTATACAATCTGTTCACTCAACTGGTTCGGTGTTGAAGGCAGCTCGATGTACCGCATTTCGGGTACGGATGCGTGGATTATGATTATGGACGAGTACGGCAACGGAACATTCTTTACGCAGATGACAAGAGATTTTGAAACCTTCCGTCAGGTACAGCGTTCGACAATGGGAATTGACCACCTCAAGCCACGCCACGGCTCTGTGGTACATATAACAGAAGAGGAATACCAAAGAATGGTTGAGCATTACGGTGTTCAGGAATAACTTCAGAATCAGTTAATCAGAATATAAAAAAATCCCCGAAAAAGAGTGAATCTTTTTCGGGGATTTGTATTTTGTAAAAGTGAATTCATTCGCAGAGTGATGCGATGTAGTCTGCCATTTCGCCGACAGTTTTATTGTTAAGAAAATCAACTGCCTTAAGCTCAACACCAAATTCATTTTTGATGTCGTTTACCATACACATTGTATCAAACGAACTCATGCCGAGATCAAGCTTAAAATTGTCTTCAGCCTTGATTTCGTCAACTTCCACGTAGTTTTCAAGGATTTGAACAAGTCTTTCGAATGTTTGCATTCCGGTTTACCGTTCCTTTCCGCATCTGTCAATGCAATTTTGTTAAGTATCTCACCGACTGTTATATCGGGATTTTCTGCACCGATAATAAGCGTATCGGCAATTTTACTGTAAAGAATACGAAGGTCATATTCTGCCTCAGGCTCCTGTCTGTATTCAAAGACAAAATCGAGACCTTCATCAACTGAGCGGTGCTTGACCGTTACATAAAGCGGAATCATTGTTGCACCGTTGTTGTACCAGATGCTTCTGACTGAGTTTTCCATTTCCTCGTTGATGCTCTTGATACGCATAAGAGGCTGATAAGAAAGGCCGAAGCTGTCGTAGGTTGAGTCAAATTTAGCGTCATCAGGCATAGACTTGTGTCTTTCCTTAAGAGTTTCGAGGAAGGCAAGGCTGGAATGCTGATACATCTCGTTCTGAACCTCAGAAATCTTTCCGATTGCCTCGCAGAAGGTTTCCTCAGGCTTGATGATACTTCTCATCGGGAGGAAGTTGATTCTGAGTCCGCCCGACTTTTTCTCCGCAAGAGTACCGCGGCGGTTGATAATCATCTTAAAGGAAACATCCTCCTGATTATCGTTAAAGCAGGAAAGACCCGTACGAACGCCCATTGAAATAAGAGAGAAAATCGAAAGATTACGCTCAGCACAAAGATCCATAATCTTTTTGCTGTCCTCCGCACTCATGCTGAATGTCATAATATTTGCATCGGGCAGACCTGAATGAATATCTGCAAAGCGGTGCTCGGGATGCTTGATCTGCTGAATTTTAAGTCTGTTCTCAATCATATAGTCCGTAAAAATCGGCTCAGTTGACTTTGCAAGAGAATCAAACCAATACTGCTTATCAATCGTATGCTGCTCGGAGCCGATATAATTAAGCTCTGCTTCGAGTGCGGGAATGTACGGACGCATCGGCTTCGGATACGGTGTACCCTGAGTCTTATGAAGATAGATCTCCATAATATCGTTGATAAAGATTTTGAGCGAATATGCATCCATTGCAAGGTGCTGGATACGCATAAAAATACCCTTGTAGCCCTCTGCAAAATGAATGATTGCAATTCTGTGAAGCTCACAGTTGAACATCGGGATATTTGTGCGTGAAAAAGCGGTAAGCTTTTCCTCTGCCTGATCGACAGTCATATTCGTATAATCCCACTCTTCAACCCTGAGCTCGCTCTTTTCGGTAACATACTGATGAAGCTGAAGCTTTTTGCCCATTACAAAGCGAAGTCGCATTGTATCACAGCGCTCAATCGCCTCGTAAATTGCTTCCTTCATCACATCAACATCAAGCTCACCCTTCCAGTAATAACCGCAGCCGATATTGTTAACCGGATAGCCTGAGCCGTACTTAAGGGACATAAGGTACATCATTTGCTGGGAACTTGAGATCGGATATGCCTTGACTTTTTCGCCATTAGGTAAAACCTTTTCAATCATCTTTTTTCCTCCTCAGTAAAGTGGAACCGTGCTCTTTTGATCTTGCCTGTTGAAGTTCTTTCAAAGGGCTTTTCTCTTATACGGAACAAGTGAATCTGTCTGTCCGTGTTAAGTGTAGCATTGACTCTGTCAACGATCTTTGCAATTTCTTCTTCAATTTCCAGACCTGCAGAAAGCTGTTCATCGGGATAAATTTCAGCAATGATGCTGTCCTTTTCGCCGTAAACAATAACCTCCTTGACAAGTCCGTCGTCAACAAATTTATTTTCAATTTCTTCGGGAGAAATATTTTCTCCGTTGGAAAGAATTATCAGATTTTTCTTTCTGCCCACGAGGTAGATATGATTATTTTCAGTATAACCGAGGTCGCCCGTATGAAGATATCCGTCCTCGGTAAAGGCTTCAGCTGTGCGTTCAGGCTTTTTGTAGTATCCGAGCATAACTGACGGACCCTTGACCTGAATCTCACTGTCAACAACTCTGACATCGTCGACTCCGTGAAGCACACCGTTGGAATATTTGTTTTCAGCTGAGAAATCAGATGTTGTGATACGCGGACTGCACTCACTCATTCCGTATCCCTGACGGGCAACGATACCGTACTTTTCAAACTCGTCAATGAGAGCACCGCTCAGAAAGGCACTGCCTGCAATCAGACGGGTAAGCTTTTTACCGACAACAAGGTCAGCAACCTGCCGCGGTAACAAATCGGGATTTCTTCTTTCTGCAATTTTGATTTTAGTAAGAATTGACTTGCAAAGCAAGGGAACAATTCTTGTAACGGTCGGTTCAAATGCAAGAAAATTCTTGTAAAGATTAATCAGTGAACCGTTGAGGCACACAGTGCTTCCGTCATAAAGGTTTTTAAGCACGTCACACGCATAGCAGAAAACATGATGCATCGGAAGCAGTGACAGGTTAACCTCGTCATCTCTTGATTTATATGTGTCATAACAGGAGTTGGAGGTAAGGTTGGAGTTTGAAAGCATAACGCCCTTTCTCTCTCCTGTTGTGCCTGATGTATAAATGATAAGCGCACATGAATGCGGATCAATTTCCACATCCGAGAGTGATGCGTATTCCGAATCTGATGAATACTTTTTGAAAACATCATCAAACCAGTGCCAGTCGCCAAGAGAAACAATCTGTCTTAAGCCCTTATAGCGTTCACTTATCTGCTTTGCTTTTTCGCTGAATTCCTCTTCGCAGAAGAGCATTTCGATATCAGCATCGTCAAAGAGATTGCAAGCCTCATCCACGCTGATGTCGGGAGCAAACGGAACAACGACATTACCGCTGCATATCATACCTGTAAGACAGGCAATGTATTCATAGTTTGTATTGCCGATAAAGGCGATGTGCATTTTTTCCTTTTCAATTGTCTTTATGTATCTGCTGACAGCATAACAATCTTCCCTGAATTCAACAAAGGATTTAGCACACATTTCATCCCCGCGGAAGAAACGGCAAAAATCCTTGTCGCCGTACTTTTCAGCAGCAAAATCCACCAATGATTTAATTGTTGAAATCTGATTACCCATAATCATATTTCTCCGTTTCGTATACTTTTTATTTTTGCATACATTTCCCATTTAAACATACTTACTAATTATACATGAATTTTAAGACATTTCAAATGCATTGTCAAGAACAAAAAACCGACAATGTGTTGCACATCGTCGGTTTCAGAAATAAAATCAGGTGTTTTCTGCGTATTTTTCTGCCTGCAAACGGAACATATACGCGTATTTTCCGTCTTTTTTCATAAGCTCATCGTGACTGCCCGTCTCGATTATTCTGCCGTTTTCAAGCATAAGAATTCTGTCGGCATGGCGGGTAGTTGATAATCTGTGAGAAATAAACACAACCGTTTTGTCTGCACATTCGTGACTTATCGCCTTGTTCAGCTCATACTCCGATACAGGGTCAAGGTTTGCTGACGGCTCATCAAGAATGATATACGGACAATTTTTATAAAAGGCTCTTGCAATTGCAATCTTCTGCTGCTCACCGCCCGACAGCATCAGTCCTTCATCATCAAATTCACGCAGAAGAACAGTATGCACACCGTTGGGCAATTCTTTGTCAAAGCCTGCTTTTCTGAGTGCATCCAGAACTCGTTGCTCGTCAAAATCCTTTTCGAGTGCAACATTTTCGCCTACAGTTGCACCGAAAATCTGAAAATCCTGAAATACTGCAGAAAATCTTGCACGGTGAGAGTCGACCGTAACATCACGGATATCCGTACCGCCGATTTTTATTGCACCGTCTGAAACATCGTAAAGACGCAGAAGCAGATTGGTAAGTGTGGTTTTTCCTGCTCCGTTGTATCCGACGAGGGCAATTTTTTCACAAGGTCTGATTTCAAAGGAAATATCTCTGAGTGCATCGTCCTCACTTCCCGAATAGGAAAAAGAAAGATTTTCAACGGTGATTGTTTCGGGCTCTGAGCATTGAGCTTCAATTTTACCGTCATTCACCTTTGATTCCTCCGACAGGAATACACGGCACTTTTCAATCATACCTGAGCGTTCGGTAAACTGTCTGACACCGTAAACAGTCAGATAAAGCACTCCGCTGCCTATCTGTACTGCTCCGTTGAAGGTTGCGACGAAGTCACCCGCAGTCAATTCGCCCGTAACAATTGTTTTGTATCCGATATACAGAGTAAGCACAACCATAAATCCGATAACCTGAATGACGGATTCCTGAACGAAGAATATCTTGTCGATTTTCTTTACAAATTTATTCTGTGTGCAGACAATATCATCTGCGCTCTCCTTGAATCTTCTGTCAAGCAACGGAAACAGTCCGCCCGTACGGATTTCACCTGCATAATCACGCAGATAGAAAAGCCGTGCAAAGTAGTCGCCCTTGCGGTGCTTTTCTGTAACAGCCTCACGGCGCTTGAGCATAAGGTTACCCGTGTATCTGCCAACAGGAATAAAAATCACAACCGAAATAAGAACTATCAGCAGACAGACAGGATCAATCGTGAGAAGTACCGCGCTAATGGTTATGAACGATACGATTTCGTTTACGTAATACTTAACGTTTGAGAGAATGTATTTGATGCTGTCGGCCGACATTTCGACCGCGAGGATGAAGTCGCTGTAATAGCTCGGGTCGTCGTACTTTGAAAGGTCAAGCTGTGCAGCCTTTTTGTAAAGCATTGAATTGAAGCCGAGGTCAAGTTTTTCACGCTCTCTGTGAGCAAAAAGCTCAAAGAAAAGCGATGTTCCTATTTCGCTGAAAACAAGGATAAACAGGATTACAGCGATACCGATTATTACATTTTTGGTGTCACCGCCGTTTGTAACCTCGTCAATTATGTACTTAAGACCGACAACCGAAACAAGCTTACCCGGGAGTGAGCTTAAAAGAATCTGTGCAATTTCACCGATAACGAGCGACGGTGAGATTCTGAACATTATCCTCATCATATAAAGGATGTTGGATAACATACTGTGCTTTGTACTGTCTTTACTCTTTTTCATCAGTCAATCACACTCCCCTCTCCGGATTTGTAGCTCGACGCCTGAAGTGTGAACATATCTGCATAGATACCCTCATTTTGCATCAGCTCATCGTGCGTTCCGCTCTCTGCAACCGTACCGCCGTCAAAGACATATATTTTATCTGAGAGAACGGCACTCGAAAGTCTATGTGAAATATAGATAACAGTTTTTTCTTCAGTCGCAGCAATAAGACTTTCATACATCTTATATTCTGCAATCGGGTCAAGTGCGCTTGATGGCTCATCAAGAATTGCAAGGTCAAATGCACGCGCAAACATTCTTGCCGCAGCAATTTTCTGCTGTTCACCGCCTGAAAGTCCCGTACCTTTTTCGTCAAATTCTCTTGTGAGGACAGTTCTTTCTTTTTCGGGCAAGGCATCGACACAGGCATAAGCACCGCTGTTTTTAAGCGCCTGTACAACCTTATCATTATCTGAAGCATCTTCAACCTCTCTGCAGAGAACATTTTCACCGACACTCAGTGCAAACACCTTGTAGTCCTGAAAAACCGTTGCCAGTCTGTTGCGTAGGGAACTGACGCTGTACTGCCTGATATCGACCCCGTTATAGAGAATTTCACCCTCATCAGGATCATAAAACCTGAGCAGAAGCTTGACAAATGTAGTTTTTCCCGCACCGTTTTTGCCTACAACAGCAACCGTTTCGCCCTTATCAATTCTGAGATTAACACTGACAAGTGAAGGTTCCTTTGCTGACGGATAAGTGAATGAAACATTACGGAATTCAAGCGTTTCAAGCTCATCTGCCTCTTTGTCGCCGCCTGTTACGGTTGATTGATATTCAAAGAATTCACGCAGATTACCGAAGTATTTTGCCTCTTTTCTGATAGCGCCGATTGCTTCGCCAAGGTCGTTAAAAACATCCTTTAAGTTACTCATAGCCGTCATAATTACAGAGAAATCCGACAGCGGAAGATTGCGCTTGACGGCAAATCTGAAGGTTGCGTAAAGATAAGTCAGCACAACAGGAAGTGAAGTGCCGAAAATACCTGAAAGCACCTCAAAAAATGCCATTTTCCTGCCGTATTTCTTGATGATTTCGCGGTTCTTTGCAACGGCGTCCTTATAGCGTGTGTGCATTACGTTGAAGATACCCGATGTACGCATATCCTTTGCAAAATCACGCAGAAAAACCGTGCGCTTTACGTAGGCTTTAGAGCGTTTGTGAGGTGTCATCTGCTTATCCTTTTCGACCTCAACCTTGCCCTTTACCGATTCGATGATAACAACAAAAATCATAGACAGCAGAATAAGAAGAATCTTTGCATCAATCGAAATAACATAACCGATAAGGAAAACTCCTGTTGTTCCGCCTGAAATTATCATAGCAAAAAAGTAACAGAAATCCATATAATGCGAATCGCTGATAATCTCGGTCGCACGCTGATACTTGTCGTAAAAATCAGGATTTTCATAGCACTGCATATCAACCTCAACGGCCTTTTTAAACACCTTGCGGTTAAGGTTTTTATAAAAAACCTTCATCTGCCGTGAGCATACGTAGTCGCCGAAGCAGTCCACTGCTTTTGACATCACACCTGCCACAGCAAACACTGCAACCATAATTGCAAACTGTCTGAAGCTGCCGCCGTTTTCTACAATATCGAGCAGTACCTTAAGGAACATAATCTCCTGAATGAAGCCCGTAAAAAACCAATATGCAATCATCGTCGCAACCTGTGAGACGAGCATAAACGGTGCACATTACGATATGATTTTAAACGCATAAAGGGTGTTTTTCAGGGTTTCAAAACGTTCCTTTTTCTTTTTTGTTTTTGGTTTCATTTTACCTCCCCTCCGGATGCTGCAGGTTTCTGCATAACGCAAAAACTCCCGGAACTCAACGTCCCGGGAGTATAGGAAAAACTATGCCTGTTATGCAGAAACAGACACAACTGCCGGATAAACGTTTGTGATTTTGTTTGAATTATATCTTGTCATTATGTCTGTCTCCTTTCTTCAAAAATTTTTGCATTTTATAATGCTTCTATAAATTACCATATTCACACAATAAAGTCAAGTACTGAACACTATTTTTTTTACTACATAAGATGTAATGGAGAAATATCTGCAAAATTCTCCTTAAAAATTTATATATTGTTAATATATACAACAATAAAATTATTGAAACCGGAGGAAATCTGATGTATAATGTTAAAGTTAATAGTGGAATAGTTTCGTTTGGAGGAAAACTGTATGGAAGCTTATCTGGATAACAGCGCTACAACACCGCTTTGCAAAGAGGCGGTTGATAAAATTAATTTTGCCCTTACATCGTGTTGGGGCAATCCTTCTTCCCTGCATTCAAACGGCATTGCCGCATCTGAATTGCTTGAAGGCTCCCGCAATGTTATTGCAGGCAAGCTTTCCTGTGAACCCGACGAAATTGTTTTCACTTCCGGCGGAACAGAAAGCAACAACATCGCCATTCTCGGTGCCGCTAACGCCCTTAAAAGACGAGGCAGCAGAATTATCACAACCTCCGTTGAGCATCCCAGTGTGGAAGAGCCCATAAAGTATCTTGAAAGCCAGGGCTTCGATGTTATCCGACTCCGTGTGGGTGATAACGGTCTTATCGACGAGCGTCAGCTTTATGCCGCAACCAACCCGTCTGTTGTGCTTATCAGCGTGATGTGTGTCAACAACGAGGTCGGCACAATTCAGCCTGTTGAGTTTGCAAAGCGTGCCGCTGTTCACGCAGGTGCAAATGCACTTATTCACTGCGATGCGGTACAGGCTTTCGGCAAGATGCAGTTAAAGCCGTACAATATGGGTGTTGACCTGATGAGCATCAGCTCACATAAAATCCACGGTCCCAAGGGTGCAGGCGCATTGTTCATCAAAAAGGGAACAAGACTTGCTCCGCACGTGCTCGGTGGTCTGCAGGAAAACAAATTCCGTCCCGGTACCGAGCCTATGCCCGCAATTGCAGGCTTTGCCGCAGCTGCCGAGGCTCTGCCCGACTATACAAAGAGCATGGAACACGCACAGATGCTTCGCGACTATCTCGTAAAAAACGTCAGTGCGATGGAAAATGTAAAAATAAACTCCCCCGCAAATGCACTGCCTTATATCACAAACATTTCCGTTCTCGGTATTCCGTCAGAGGTTATGCTCAACTATCTTTCAAATATGGGCATTTATGTTTCAAGCGGTTCGGCTTGTGCCAAGGGTAACAAGAGCCGTGTGCTTAAGGCAATGAATCTTTCGGATGACAGAATCAACAGTGCACTTCGCATAAGTATTTCCAGATTCACAACCAAGGAAGAAATTGACTACCTTCTTTACGGAATTGCAAACGCACAGAAAACAATGAAAAGAATGAAATAAAACCAGAGGTTTCTATAAAATGAAGGAAATTATTTTGCTTAAAAACGGCGAGCTTGCCCTTAAGGGTCTTAACCGCCATACTTTTGAAAATCAGCTTGTTAAAAATATGAAGTTCAGACTTCACGACCTGGGAAAAATCCGCTATGTTCAATCGCAGTCAACAATTATGGTTGAGCCGATTGACGAGCGTGTTGACCTTGACGAGGCTTTCCGCAGACTTAAAACGATCTTCGGTATCGCCGGTCTTTCCCGTTGTGCGGCAGTTGAAAAAAATATGGATGCCATACTGCCTGCCGCCTGTGAGTATCTTCGTGAAGAGCTTCTGCTTGCAAAAACCTTTAAGGTTGAGGCAAAGCGTTCAGATAAAAAATTCCCGTTCAACTCTCCTGAAATCTGCAGAGAGGTCGGCGGAATGATTCTTTCAAAATATCACCACCTCAAGGTTGATGTGCATAATCCCGATTTAATTGTCAATGTTGAGGTAAGAGATAATTACGCTTACATTCACGGTAATCAGCAGAAGGGCGCAGGCGGTATGCCCGTCGGTTCTGCAGGACAGGCCGCCATCCTTATTTCAGGCGGTATCGACAGTCCCGTTGCCGCATGGATGATGGCAAAGCGCGGACTCCGTCTGTATGCTATTCACTTCGCTTCCCCTCCGTACACAAGTCAGCGTGCAGAAATGAAGGTTCATTCACTTCTGCGTCTGGTTTCAAAGTACAGCGGAAGCATTCCTCTTTGTGTTGTGCCCTTCACACACATTCAGGAGGAAATCAAGGACAACTGTCCCGAGGATCTTTTTACAATAATTATGCGCCGCTTTATGATGCGCTGTGCAGAAAGAATTGCTAAGGATCAGGGCTGCGGTGCACTCATAACAGGTGAAAGCGTCGGTCAGGTTGCAAGTCAGACTATGCAGGCCATCGCTTGTACCGAGGCAGTTGTTGAGGACTTACCTCTCTTCCGTCCGCTTATCGGTATGGATAAGGACGAGGTTATTGAGATTTCCCGTAAAATTGACACATTCGAAACTTCCATACTTCCGTATGAGGATTGCTGTACGGTGTTTACTCCCAAGCATCCTAAAACCCGTCCTCAGGTAAAGCTTGTTGAAGAAGCAGAAGGTGTTCTCGACGTTGAAGGCCTTATTGAAGAGGCACTCGGTAATTTAAAATTCATCAACATTGAATAACAGATAGGGTGAAACTTTTGAAAACTTGTGAAATTATCAGTGTAGGCACAGAGCTTCTGCTTGGTGACATTCTCAATACCGATGCACAGTTTCTCAGTCAGGAGCTTGCAAAGCTCGGCTTCGGTGTAATGCACCAGTGCGTTGTCGGTGACAATCACGACCGTCTGCTTGATACAATCAGCAAAGCCGCTGAGAGAAGTGATATCATCATTCTTTCGGGCGGACTCGGTCCCACTCCCGACGACATCACCAAAGAGGTTGCGTGTGAGTTTTTCGGCAAAGAACTCGTTATGCACGAGGACAGCCTTACACGAATGACAAGATATTTCACAAACAAGGGTCTGGATATGCCCGAAAGCAATAAAAAGCAGGCAATGCTTCCGGCAGACTGCGTTGTGTTCATAAATAACAACGGAACTGCACCGGGACTCGGAATGGAGAAGGACGGCAAACATATACTTCTTCTCCCCGGTCCTCCCAGAGAGCTTAAGCCGATGTTCCTTGAGAGTGCTGTACCGTACCTCAGACGTTTTTCGGACAAGGTTATTATTTCACACAACATCCGCACATTCGGCATCGGCGAATCCGCAATGTCGCAGGAGGTTGAGGATTTGCTCGAAAACGAAAACCCGACAGTTGCACCGTATGCAAAAGACGGTGAAGCTCTGCTTCGCGTAACTGCGATGGCAGACAACGAGGAAGAAGCAGAAAAGCTTTGTCAGCCTGTGATAGAAAAGATCAGAGTACGTCTTTCCGATTACATCTACGGCATTGATTACACCTGTATTGAAGAAGCGGTTGTTGAGCTGCTTCGCGAAAAAGGACTTAAGCTTGCAACAGCCGAGTCCTGCACAGGCGGTCTTATCGGAAAACGAATTACAAATATTTCAGGTGCATCTGCCGTTTTTGACTGCGGTATCATTTCTTATTCAAACGAGATAAAGCACAGAATTCTCGGAGTCAATGAGGATGATCTGAAGAAATACGGTGCCGTCAGTGAACAGGTTGCAAAGCAGATGGCAAAGGGTGTTCTTGAACTCAGCGGTGCTGATGTTGCCGTTTCCGTTACGGGAATTTCAGGGCCTACAAGTGACGGTACAAACAAGCCTGTAGGACTTAGTTACATCGCACTTGCAGACAAAGAAAATGTATGGGTCAAGGAGCTGTCAACAGGCAGATCTGACCGTGATTATAACAGATTTGTAAACGCTTCCAACGCACTTAATATGGTAAGAGTTTACTTGAACAAGAGGTGAAAGCTATGGCTGAAAACAACAAAAAGGATCTGAATCTTGATTTTTCAGAAAATACCTTCAATTATTATCCCGACTTTGATTCTTTGGAGACAGAGATGTCTGTCAGCGTGCAGAAGCCGGCTGAGGTACAGCCTGTACAGGATATTGAAACAGTAACCGAAGCTGTTGCAGCTCCCACAAAGGAAAAAGTGCCCTCACCTGCCGCAGACGAAGCTGCAAAGCCTGAAGAAACAAAAAAGAAAAAAAGTTCTCTCTTTGCAGTACTTTGTGCACTTATGTGTGTCGCAATTGTTGCGTGCTCTGTCCTTTCTGTTTTCAGTATCAATAGTTTTCTGAACTCTTCTCAGGAGCCTGTTCAGACACCTGTCGGCAACGAAAACACAGGATACAACCCATATACGGCAATTGTTCCGAAGTATAAGACAACCAAGTATCCGGCTAACATTTCACAGCAGCTTGTCAAGGCATATTCGGTCAATAACGATGTTGTCGGCTGGCTTCACATCCCGGGCACTAATGTAAACACTCCGATTGTGCAGTCAAAGGACAACAACTATTACCTCAGATATAATTTTTATGGTACAAACACAAAGTACGGCACAGCCTATATCGACTACAGATGCAAGAAAAGCACACTCAGCACAAACACCGTTATCTACGGTCACAATATGCCGTCAGGCACTCACTTTTACGATGTTCACCGCTACGAAGACATCGAGTGGTACAAGCAGCATCCGACAATCACATATACCACTCTTAACGGCACATACACCTTCCTTGTTTACACTGCATTTTATGCTACGGGTAAGGTAAGCTACAACGGCGGTTATTTCTTCAACTACATTTACCCGAATATGGGTCCTGTAAGTATGGCAGGCTATGTTGAGCAGATTAAACAGCGTGCAATTTACACAACGGGAATTGACCTTAAGTCAAGCGACCGTGTAATTACACTTTCAACCTGTACTCATTCACTTGATGCCGCCTGCGGTATGGACATTGACGGCAGACTTGTTGTTGTCGGCAGACTGTTGCGTGCAGGCGAAAGCCCCGATGTGGACACATCTAAGGCAAAAGCCAACCCCGACTACCGCCGTCCTCAGATATGGTACGACAAGAAGGGTAAAAAGAATCCTTATGCAAATTCAGTAACATGGCAGCCCTCACAGAAATAATTTTCCCGGAAGGATGGAGAACTTATGGCAGATACAAAAAAACATAACAACGATATCCCTGACTCAACTTCGGTTGTTATCCCTGCCGAGTTAACCGAAAATAATAATCTTGACGAATACATTCAGCCGAGTAATCTTGAGCTGCTCAAGGCTCGCTACGGTGCTATTGACGAAGATGAGGATATCCGTAACGAGGGCTTTGAGCTTGCAAAAAAGAGCGGTCTTGTTATAAAACAACGCCCTGAAAGCATGGCTTACGGCTATTTTTCAGGCCCCGTAAATCCGAAGGAGGAAATCCGTACGGATGTTAATTCCCCTCTTTCAAGAGTTTTTGATGAAACACGCAGTGAATTTGATTCGGATACCGTTACCTTCAGTGAAATAAGCTTTGAGCAGAAGAGAAAGGATGCCGAAGCAAAAGAAGAGCAACAGACGGAAGTAACCGAAGCACCCAAGAAAAAGCGTACAACAAAAAAAACTGCAGAAGCCGCTGACGCTGAGGCTGAAGAAAAGCCTAAGCGCAAGCGCACAACAAAATCAGCTGATGAAACATCTGTAACAGAAGAAAACAAGCCCAAGCGTACACGCACAACCAAAAAAGCTGAAGAGCCTGTTGCACAAGTACTTCCCGAGCCTCCTGCGGAAGAGGTTAAGCCTGAAGAGGAAGCACCGGTACGTGTTATCAACAACAGATACGGATATGATACGCATACACGCGTAATTTATGTTGACGAAAGCGCTGATGACGGAATCCGTCGTAATTCCGAAGAAGAGCTTTCTTCATTCTTCACCCCCGACAGCAATAAAAAGAAAAGGAGGCTGTTTCCATGGTTACAAAAAAAGAAGTAAAAAAATCAGCAACTGAGCTTGTAAGAAAAATCATACTCGGTGTTGCTATTATAATACTTGTCGGCACATCAGCCTACCTTATCAACACCTTTATCGTCGAGCCCATAAAGCATCACCAGAACGGTACAGATACCACAGTCACCGACGAGGATAACACCAACACAACAAAGCTCGACGGCAGTGATGTAGGTATTCAGACAAAATACACCGCCTTACTTAAAATCAATCCCGATTTCGTCGGCAAGCTTTACATTGAGGCAATTGAAGAAACAGGCTTCAATGTTGTTCAGGCAGAAGACAACAATAAATATCTCAACCTTGGCTTCAAGGGCGAAACAACCCGTTACGGTACACTTTTTGTTGATTACCGCAACAATATAAAAGATTTCAATACCAACACTATCATCTACGGTCACAATATGCGTGACGGTTCACAGCTCGGTTCACTTACAATATACGAGGATATCGAAAACTATAAGGCATATCCCACAATCGAATTCAATACAATTTATTCTAACTACAAATGGAAGGTGTTTGCTGCTTTCCTTTCCAACGGTGAAAAGGCACAGGATAACGGATATTCTTTCCCCTATCTTACAACAAACTTCCCGTCAGAAAAAAGCTTCCTCAAATTCATTGACGAGGTAAAGGCACGCTCTTACTACACCAACGATGCAGTTGACATTAAACCCGGTGACAAGATTCTTACCCTTTCAACCTGCGATACAATCTTTGAAGATGCGCGTTTTGTTGTTATGGCAAGGCTTGTGCGCGACGGTGAGAGTGCTGAGGTTGATACCTCAAAGGCAAAAGTCAACGAAAATCAGAGATTCCCTCAGGCATGGTATGATGTCAAGGGCAAAAAGAATCCTTTCAGAAACGCAGATAAATTTACTATAGACTAAGAGGTACACTATGGATGTAAAACTTTTTTCCCTGTATAAGCAGGAAACACCTGAAATTGAAGCCGGTAAACAGGCAATTCTTGATTGTGCAAAAAGCTTTTTCCCTGATTGCGAAAAGTTCAATACTTTTGCTTCACAGAAAAGAATGTTGCTTGCAGTTTCGCAAAGTCTTCGTGCTGCCGATGTTGTGATTGTTGCCGTACAGGGCAATATGTACAACGCGACAAAAAAACTCCTTACAGCGGCACTTGACCTTAAAACCACACGCAAGGCAGATGTCGCAAAGGCTCTTCGTCCGTTGCTTGAAAAAGGAAAAATCAAGCAGAACATTTTTGAAACAAATATCCGTTTCCCTCAGGGAGCAGAAATTATGCCGACAGAAAACTACCTGCATTGCGGCTTCACGCTTACTGCAGGCGGTCAGCACATAATCTATCTTCCGATTGAAAATCCGAGAGCAGACGAGGTTGTGCTTGGTTCGCTTTACGATTTTCTTGCTGATATCTGTGAAGAAGACTGCAGTGCCGCTCTTGCCTTAAGACACACTCGTCTTATTGAAAAGGCAGCAGACAAGCTCAGCGGGGCATCCTTCAAGGCTGCGTTCTCAGGTGACCGAATCACAAAGCATATAAAAGCATTTTCTTCTGATAAAAATACAGCTTCTTGTTTTATTTGTGATGAAAACGAAAAAAGCTACAGCTACCTTACCGACGATGAGATTATCAAGGTCGCCCGTAGCCTGCGCGATGACAATTATGCAGACTTCGGTGTTATTGTTTCTGATGTTGTGGAAAACGAAAACTCAGAGCGTTGCATAGCAGTTGCCATTGCAGACGAAAACGGTACAAGCACATTGAAAATCTTTGCTGAAAACGATGAAACAACCGAGCATTTCGTTGCCGCTTGTGCTGATAAGGTTATGCTGACACTCTCAAACTTTGAAAAACTCTCCGCCTCAGGCAGTGAAGAAACTGCAACAAAGGCAGACAAAAAGCTCCGCAACAACCTCTTCAAAATCACATCAGGTGTTGTCGGTGCCTCAGCAATAATCAGCCTGATTATTGCACTTATTATGAAATAAGGAGGAGAATTATGAAACGAATTTTCTCTGTTATTCTTGCTGTGTTCCTTGCCTTGAGTGTATGTATCTGTGCACAGGCAAAGCCATTGGGTGATGTTAACGGCAGCGGTAAGGTTGACTCAACAGACGCACTTACAGTCCTTCAGTTTACCGTAGGTAAGATAAGCAAAATCGATAAAGATACAGCAGACATCAATCTCGACAAAAAAATCAATTCAACAGACGCACTTATGATTCTGCAGGTAAGCGTCGGTCTTGCCGAAACATCTGAGTATAAGGTTGCTGTTAAGCTCACAGCCAAGGTCGGTGACAAAAGCTACAGTTCAAAAGATGTTATCCCCGTAAAGCCCGGTGACACAGTTTATGTAACACTTTCCCTTGCCAACAATTTCTACACAGGTACAACAAATGCACAGCTTTATTACAACAACAGCATTTTTGCATCTGCACCTAAAGCAAAGTTCAACACTGATGGTGTGCTTTACGAGGCCTGCGGCAAGCAGACATGTACTTTCACAGATTGGGATAATGTCGCAGCACCGAATAAAGAGCGTTGCTGGCCTGATTACAGCAAGCAGAAGCTCGAGGAGTTCAAGAAAACTCACAAATTCCTTCGTGTTACAATGACACCGAATGCTATGGTTACAAACGAAGTGCCCAAAGCAATCAACGAGGAGCTTGTTACAATTGAGTTCAAGGTAAGTTCTTCTGCAAAGAAGGGTACAACGGGACAGATTATCATTCCCGTTGAGTCAAAAAGAACAAGAACTTTTGAAGGCTATCTGATGTGTTCTGTTTATACATCAGCAGCTATCACAAGTGAAAACAGTCCGTACGTTGAGGGGCTCAGCTATGACTGTACAAACGCAGCTCTTAATTTTAAGGTTGGTTAAATCAGATTTCCTTTATTGACATTTAAAGGAAAATTTGTTTTAATATTTATGAAAAATTTCATGGAGGTTTTATTATGAAGTCATTAAAAAAGATTTTGTGCGTTGCTTTAAGTGCTTTGATGCTTATGCAATTCGCAATCATCGGTGCTTCTGCTGCTCAGGCAGATTACACAATCGTTAACCCGTACAGCGAGGTTATCTGGAACGGTGCCGACGCATGGGGCGCTTACAAGGGCACCGTTCATTCACACACAACATACAGCGATGCTGAGGATACTCTCCCTGTAATGGTTAAGGAATACTACAACCAGGATTATGATTTCCTTGCAATTTCTGACCACGGTATCACAGGTGTTGATTGGGACAAGGCACCCGACACACAGCTTCTTTATACATATCAGTGGCTTATCGGCAACCCCTATGAGCACCTCACAACTGAAGAATACACTGCTATCAAGGACGGTTCATATCCCCTTTATGACGGCACTGTAAGAGGCAAAGGTCTCCTTCCGATCCTTGGCGCAAACGAGTTCAACCACTTCTCACTCACAAAGAACCACGTTAACGGTTTCTTCCTTCCCGGCACAACAGGCAGCGGCTATGCAGGTGCTGAGAACGAGAGAGGCTTTGAGCAGGTTATCAAGTTCATCGAGGAAAACGGCGGTATTTCTCATATCAACCATCCCGGTGACTGGCTTAACACAAACGCTAACCCCGATGCAGTAAACGATCCGAACAACATCAAGTTCTTCGGTGACCTTATGCTCAAGTATGATTCCTGCCTTGGTATGGAAGTATTCAACGAGAGAAACGGTACAACAGGCTATGACAGAATTCTCTGGGACAACCTTCTTATGTACTGTCTCCCCTACGGCAAGAACGTTATCGGCTACAGTAACACTGACGCTCACTGGTGCGACACTGTTGACTCATCATTCAGCGTATTTATGATGGAAGATAACACCGTTGACAACGTTAAGAAGACTATGCAGAACGGTGCATTCTTTATGATTACAAGAAAGCTTCGTCCGAACAAGTGGATCGGACCTTCTGAAGAGCTTGATGTAATGAATATGGGTCTCCCCTATCCGATGTTCACAAACGTTGCTGTTAACGGTCACAAAATCTCTGTTAACGCTAAGGATTGCGACACAATCAAGTGGATTGCAAACGGTAAGATTATTGCTGAAACAATAGGCACAGCTTCAACTATTGACCTTGACAAAATAAAAGGTTCAGAGGATTTCCAGTATGTAAGAGCTGAGCTTTACGGTGAAGGCGGTATGTGCCTTACACAGGCATTCGCTATCGATGACGGCAGCGAGTTGCTCGAGTTTGAAGATAAAGAAATGACATTCGGCGAGAAGTTTATCAACTGGTTCAAGGGCACAAAGCTCTGGGCAATCATCGGCGAAATCATTATGGCTATCGAATAAGAATCTAAAATTTAAAGAGGTAATACGGAAATCCGTATTACCTCTTTTTTTATCCTGTTATAATTCCTTGGTTAATAAAGACTGTTGCAATCGCAAAGTAAATAACAAGCGTGAGTGCGTCAACGATTGTTGTAATCATCGGACCTGCCATAAGTGCAGGGTCAAGGCGCATAAGCTTTGCAAGAATCGGAAGTGAGCATCCGATCGCCTTTGCAACAATAACCGCACACGCCATTGCGAGCGAAACAACGATAAATGTACTGCTTTCAATTTCGCTGCCCGTTACAAGCTTTGTGAGCCACATTCTGCCGTAGTTTGCAACTGCGAGAACAATACCGCAGAGAAGCGCAACGCGGATTTCCTTCCACAATACGCGGAAATAATCGCGGATCTGAATGTCGCCGAGTGCAAGACCGCGGATAATAAGCGTTGATGTCTGATTGCCGCAGTTACCGCCCGTACCCATAATCATCGGGATTGCAGCGGTAAGTCCGACCACGAGTGAAAGCTTACCCTCAAAGCCCTCGATAATCTGACTTGTGAACGTTGCAAGAAACATAAGAACGAGAAGCCAGATAATTCGGTTTTTAAACATTGAGAAAACACCTGTTTTAAGGTATTCATCCTCTGACGGCAAAAGTGATGCCATCTTTTCAAAGTCCTCTGTGGTCTCTTCTTCGATAACGTCCACGATATCGTCGATGGTGATGATACCGACAAGACGGCTTTCTTTATCCACAACGGGAACGGAAAGTAAGTCGTATTTCTTTGCGATATTTGCAACCTCTTCCTGGTCATCCATCGTGTTAACAAAAATAAGCTGCTCGTCATCGTACATTACGTCCTGCACGAGAGTATCCTCAGGTGCAACGATCAGTCGGCGCAGCGGAACTGTTCCGACAAGCTTGCGTTTTCCGTCCGTACAATAGCAGGTATAGATTGTTTCCTTATCAAGTGCCGTTGCGCGGATTTGGGCAATCGCCTGCTTAACCGTATAGGTTTCAGGGAAGGACACCATCTCGATTGTCATAATGCTGCCCGCAGAGTTTTCGGGATACTGCAGAAATCTGTTGATAAGATTTCTCGTTTCGCTGTCCGCCTGTGCAAGAACACGGGTTACAACATTTGCGGGAACCTCCTCAAGGAAGTCAACCGCGTCGTCGATGAACATATCCTCAACAAGAGAAGCAAGCTCCTTGTTTGTGATTGCCGAAACGATGTTGCTCTGAATTTCGCTGTCAAGATAAGAAAAAACATCAGCCGAAGACTGCTTGGGTAACAAACGGAACAGACGCACCTGTTGCTCCTCGGACTCAAACTCCTCCATAGTGGAAGCAATGTCAACGACGTTCATTTCGCTGAGCATTTCTTTGATAGCCGAGAACTTGTTGTTAGCCAGCATCCTGCTGATGATTTCAACCATTGTTTCCATTTAAACACACCCCTTTTCAGCGGCAAACCACTGACCATAGGTGTGTAAGGCTTTATTTCGTAAAGAAAGACGCACCTACGGCGATGAATTCGCCACTTATTCTGTTATCAGTTAAATAAGTAAAGAATCGTTGCCCGTAACTACTGTCGCTACTCACGAAAAATTCACCTCTTAAGATAGTTTTTGCACATTTGTGCCATATTATTTTAAACCCATAAAAAAGACTTGTCAACCCTCAAAACTTAAAAAATTTGCAAAGAAAAAACGCACTCATCTGAGTGCGTTTTTTTAATTTGTTTTTAGAAAGACATTGTATTATGACAATTCCAATTACCCTTGATCTCACCCACAGTAACATCAATACCGCCAAACAAGTTAACGACCGCCTGTGCATTTGATACTGTAAGAGGCATTTCAACAACAGTATCATATACTCTGCCCTGAGAGTCGATCTTTGCCGTAATTTTTGTTCCGGGATAATTAAAGGTACAGCTATTGATAGTAACCGCAGCACCGAAATCAATTACATTTATGTCAAGCGGCCATGCACATGATGCATTGTACTTTGCAACACCTGTATGTGAGCAGGACTCCTGATTGAGCACGATTACAATCTGATACCCGTTTCCGCTCTTAGTAGCAGATATGCTCTTTACTGCTCCATCATAAAGGTTTGCGGGAAGCACAAACTTAGTTATGGGTGTGCCATCTCCTGCTTTGCCGCCTGCGAAAGACTTCGACTGGAGCTTGTTGTTGTTTTTAGTATTATTCGCAATAATACTGTTAGCGAAAGAGTCAACATCAATGCCGCCTCTGCCAACCTCAATACCCTTTACCCCGACTGTAACAACCTCAGTTTTTGTAGCGTTCACCTTTGGCTGTGCATAAGACTTCTTAAGGCAGTTGTTATAGTAAGCAATAAGCTGTGACTTTGAGTAATTGGTCGGATTTTCAGCATTCTGTACAGGTGTCTGCACCTGAGTGCCGCCCTGCTGATTCTGTGTGGGCTGATTTGTGTCACCGCCGTTAGGTGTAACAGGAGTCTGTCCCTGAGCGCCGCCCTGCGGAGTGTTTACCGTGCCGTTCGGATTTACATTGCCCTGATTATTTCCGCCCTGAACTCCGCCGTTCTGCACTGCAGAGTTGTTATCCTTGATAATCGGCATAACATTGCTTGTTACCTTGTTGATTGAAAAATTGATTGTACAGCAAACAATCATTACTACAAGAAGAGATGCGATAATGATTGTAAAGCTTTTCCAGGATTTATTCATAGCCGTTCTCCTTAAATTTATACTTCTGTTATTTTAACATATAACACAAACAAATTCCATAGGTTTTAAAAATATTTTTATACTCCGATTGAGGAATATATTACCGTTGTATGCGATGCTCCCGTAACGCCCGAGCCTTCAATCTTAACAAGTGTAACTCCCGTCAGGTTGAAGCGCTGTGTGAACGAAACCTCCAGAGACTGCAGACTCGAATCCTTAGCGTTGATTGTTGCTTTGATTTTAATATCCGATGCAGTTACGCTGACAGATGCCGCTGAGGAATTAAATTCCGTCAGAGCCTTGTTCACATTCTCCACTGAGAGGTAATCGTTGCTTAATTTATGAAGCTGTCCTGATTTATCCGACGGATTGTTTTCACTCGGAAATTCTGCCGTCAGGATTATCGTTCCGTCGTCCTGCTGTGCCGTTATTGATGAAACCTCGTTGACGGTATATCCGCTCTGAGGGAAGTTTGCGGCAAACGAATCGCGGGATGTGTTGTACTCGTATTCAATCGAAACATCCTTCTGACCGAATATCGAACGAAAAGCCTGTGCCGCGTTTGATGCAGTTGAAAGTGTACCGACATTCAGTCCGTCAACCTTGCACACAGCACGCTTTGTATAGCGGTAGCAATAAAGCTCAACATACTCTATCGCAGAATTGAGCATCTTTACAAGCTCACCCTTGTCCGTCGGAATATCGACAATTTCAACGGGGATCTGCGTTGTGCTTTTGCTTGTTATCGGTTCTTCACCGTCAGGGTTTTCGGGTGTGGTTTTTCCGCACGATACGAGTGAAAAAACAGTTGCCGCAACCATTAAAAGCGATATGAAATTGAGAACACTTTTTTTCATACTATCACCGATAATAAGATTAACTTATAACGGAAAATTTGTCAAGTGTTGTCCTTGCTTATAGGGTGGCGGATAAGCAGACGCGATAGCGTTTTTGCATTGAACGGAATGAGCGGATACATATAGCCTCTGCCTGTTATGGTTTTGGTAAAAAACATCTGTAAAAAGACAATTGCTATACCCACAACAAATCCCCACAGGTTGAACATTGCCGTAAGAATCAGGATGAAAATACGCGACAGCTTAAATGCATAGCCAAGCTCAAAGCTCGGTTGGGCAAAGTTTGCAATCGCTACAAAGGCCATAAACAGTACAACCTCTGAAGAGAACAGCTTTGCCGTTACGGCAAGGTCTCCGAGCACCAATGCACCGATTACGCTGAAGGAATTGCTGAGTGCATTTGGTGTATTAAGCGAGGCAAGCTTGAGCGTGTCTATCACTACCTCGATTATCAGAAGCTGTACTATAATCGGTATAGTGTAATACTCCTTGACCGTGATAAAGCTGAGCCAGTCGGGAATCCATTGAGGGTTACTTATAAGCAGAAACCACGTGGGAGAAAGGAGTAGGGCGAGTCCGAAAATAATTGATCGGATAAAACGCAGATATGTGCCGACAATAGGAGGGAAATAATAGTCGTTTGTGTCCTGCAGAAACTCAAAAAAGCTTGTCGGAACTATCATTGCTGCAGGAGAGTTGTCCACAAGCACGATAATACTTCCCTCGGCAATACAGGCGGCGGCAGAGTCGGGACGCTCGGTATAGCGCACCTTAGGGAAAGGATTGAAAATCTGTTTTTTGATAAAGCATTCTATCAGGCTTTCCTGACTCATATTAAGTGTGTTGACATCTATCTGACTGATTTTTTTACGGATTTTATTTACATTTTTCATATCCGCCTTGCTCTCAAGGTAGCACAGAGCGATATCCGTGCGTGAGCGTGTACCCACCTCGTGCACCTCCATTATAAGGTCACGGTCACGGATACGGCGGCGTATGAGTGCCGTGTTGATAAGAAGTGCTTCGACAAAACCGTCATGGGCGCCTCGAAGCACCTTATCGTTATCAGGCTCCGTAACCGAGCGCCGCGGATAGTTTCGGGTTTTGATGAGAAAGCCTGTGCTGAATCCATCAACAATCATAAATATTGCACCTGAATAAACAACCTTTGCAATTGTGTTCATATCAGCGCTGATGTCCATTTCTATATAAGAAACCACACTCTGAACAAATTCTTCAGGTGAAATGCTTTCAGAAAACTGTCGTGGCGTACTCATCATATAATTCAATACACGCTCGGCAATTTCGTTATTCACAAATCCGTCGATATAATAAAGCTTTGCATCACGGTCGGTCACCTTAAATCGGGTGTTGACAACATCGAAATTTTTATCGACTCTGAAGTATTCGTCGAGCATTTTTTCGTTATCGTAAAAGTTATCCGAAAACAATACTTTTTCCTGCATAAGCATACCTCATTTTAAAAATGATTACTAAAGTATTATTTTCGGATTTTTAAGAAATATTACCTGTATTGCTCGTAAAGGTCAATAATCGCATTCCACGTTACCGGACCGACCTGACCTGTGGGTTCAAGGCCGTTAAGACGCTGTACCGCCTCAACCGCAGCCTTTGTCCGCGGACCGTAGTCACCATCAACCGTAACAGACGGAACTGACCTGTTATTTCTTGAAATAACCTGTAAAAATCCCTGCAGCTGACGCACAACGTTTCCTTTTGCGCCCGTGGTGACGAAATATCCGGGATAAATAAGATTGGCATAATTCTTGTACCTCGGCGGTAATGTGTTTACAATGCCGTCATACGCATCCTGAAGTGCATTCCACGTGCCTCTGCCGACAACACCGTCCACCGTAAGACCGTAAAGCTTCTGAAATGTAAGAATAGCATCATATGTTTCCTGACCGAAGATTCCGTCAACCTTGATTACAGGCAGATTCGGATTAAAGTATCCGATAAAAGCGAGGTAGTACTGCAGTGTACGGACAGGTACGCCTCTGTCGCCTCTGCGGAGTACACGCGAAAACTGACGCTCAACATCGCTGAGTGACAAGCCCTCGGAATAAAGCTCCGACAATCCCTTTACTCCGTTGTAGATGTACTTGATTTTGTACCAGGTTTCCTTGCCGACAATGCCGTCCTGTGCAAGGTTAAACACACTCTGAAAACGTCTTACCGCTGCAAGAGTATCTTCCTCAAATATTCCGTTCGGGTTATTGATACGCGGAATTGACGGATAATTCTGTCTAATACGGTTAAGCTGACGCTGAATGTCACTTACCTCTTCGCCCACACTTCCGAGACGAAGCGGTATACCAGGATAAGACGGTACATTGGCGGAAATAGGTGCGTTTCTGACAAGATTTATATTATCGCCGTAATAATTCTGCAGAATCTGATACGGTGTTCTGCCTCTTTCCGCAAGAGGCACAGTTCCCCATTGAGACAGACCGGGACAATCCGTTCCTGCACAGTACTGAGCAAAAAACGGTTGCACCTGACCCTGCTTTACAATGTAATCATTAAAAATTTCATCAACAATACGGCTGATGTTTTCAAAAATGTCTCTGTCCTTTACAAAAGCCTGATCATATTGCGTTGAGTTGGTGATATCAAAATTATAACCGCGCGAACGGTAGTATTCTGTATAAACACGGTTGAGTGCATAGCTTATCTGAGCATAAATATTGGCTCGGATTGCGTTTTCGGGCCATGTCGGATAAATCTCACTTGATGCGACATTTTTGATATAATCAGGGAAGGATACCCTGATATTTTCTGCCTGTGCATCGGGTCTGCCTAGGTGCACTGTTATAAATTCGGGAATTGTCGGTGTGTCTGCAACTGCCATCAGCTCTCACCTCCGAAAAGTGCAATAGGCTCATTCGGAATCACTGTCTGTACAGGCTCTCCGCCGCTTCTGCTGAGCGGAACTAACTCCACAGGCTGAATGGATTTGACTGAATCAAATACGGGTATTCCCTCAAAAAGCGCAGGTGAATAATCCGCTTGGTTGACGCGCAGGCCATAAACAGCGAACGGCTCAACCGTATTGTTCTCGTCGAAGGACAGTGCTCCGTCAGGTGCGGGCAGGCTGATGTCATCCACCACACCATCCATATCCGTTATACCGCTGAACACCTCACGCTCACCGTCTGCAAGATCCACAAAAACACGAACAGCTGCGTTGCTGACGGGAAAGGTTCTGTCTGCAGAAAAAACCTGAACTCTGAGAAGTCCGCGTGACTGATTGTTGTTTAAAAAATCATCGTAATTTCTGAAAGGCACACGCGCTGTTATTACCGCCTGAGGCTCCTGTGGCTGTGTCCCCTCTTCAATTACGGGTGAAGTCTGAGCCATAACGGACTCCGCCTCTCTGTACGGTGCTTCTTCAGGCACGGTATGTACAACACTTTGTGCTGACATTTCAATAAGCTCTCTACGATATTTTTCGATTATATCTTCAAAATTATGCATCAAAAAACCTCCTTCGCTTCATACTATGCGAAGGAGGTCTGATTTGTTATTTTTTCTTTGACTGGCTCTGTCCGTAACCATAGCCGTAGCCGTAGTTTCCGTACCTGCCATATTTTCCGTATCTGCCGTACTTACCGTACTTGCCGTATCTTGAGCCGTATTTACCGGTCTTGATTGTTGACTCGGTATCGGCATTGAAGATACAACCGACAATTTCAGCACCGTTTGAATCGATGTCTTCAACAGACATACGGATTCTTGCAAACGGAGAAGTATCTTCACGAACAACAATGATTGCAGCATCCGAGAAGCCTGAGATAATCGAAGCGTCAGTAACAACACTTGCGGGAGCTGTATCGATGATGATGTAATCAAACTCTTCGCGTATACCGTGAATAATTTCTTCCGTGCTCTTCATTGAAAGAAGCTCGGCAGGATTTGAAACCGGCTTACGGTCAGCAAGAACATAGAGGTTGAAAGACTTGACAAGCTTGATTGCCTCTGTGATTGTTGCCTCTTCCTTGATAACATTTGCAAGGCCGAATCCTGCTTCGGGAAGTGCAAGAATTTTTGAGATTGAGGGGTTTCTGAGGTCAGCATCAATAAGAAGAACTGACTTGCCGTTTTCTGCAAGAGAAAGTGCAATGTTAGCAGAAACTGTTGTTTTACCTTCGTTTTCACAAGCACTTGTAACAAGATAAACCTTGTTTCCTGTTCTTGCGGAGTTATTCTCAATCTTTGTACGGATTGCCTTATAGGTTTCAATGAAAGAGAAACCGATTTTCCTGTCAGCAACAAGAAGACCCTTTGTTGTTTTGTTTTTATTGGTAACAAACTGAACTGAACCGAGTACGGGAATATGAAGCTTTTCGCTGAGCTCGTCTGCACTTTTTACTGTGTCTCTGATAATGAAGATGATAAGAATAAATACACAATAAACAAGCACACCGAAAACCGCACTGATTGTTGCGATAACGAGTGTTGAACGGTCAACCTCAGGCTGTGTTGCCTTGATGGGAGTTTCACAGACATTTAGCTGAGCATTCGGGTAAATTTCCTCAACAACATCTGCATAAACATCAACAACTGCTTTTGCAATATTGTAAGAAACCTCAGGACTCTCTGTCTTTACATAGAGCTCGATTGCATTGGTTGATGCAACCGTTTCAACCGTGATGCTTTTGTCGATAAAATCGTATGAGAGATTACCCGGACAAGCCTCACGCACAGCATCCTTGAGCACACGGCCTGACAGGATGTATTTGAAGGTGTTGGTAATGTTAATCTGCGCAGAAACAGCTGAGTTTTCAACAGTTTCGTTTTCAGCAAGTGTATTGACGATGAAAGAAATCTGTGAAATATATGTTTCTTTACTCGTGATTTTTCCGACTACACCGCCAAGCAATCCGCAGATAACTGCAATAGCAACGATTATCCAGATCTTCTTTGAAAGCTCTACAAGGTAACCGATGATATTGAGTTCAAAGCCTTTTTGTTTTGTTGAACTGTCGTAATTATTCAAATTAATTCCTCCATTCCCTATTGGTTAACAATGTTGTTCTGAATATACTGATATTTTCTGCCGTCCATTTCGCCTACATAAGTGGACGCATAAGCAATTGCTATAACAACGTGCGGCATTTTTGAGTTGTAGGTAACAAGTCCCGATTCCAGAACCATCAGAAGTATCATAAAGCACAAAAACAAAAGATTAACTCTGCTCTTGTTGACGAATGCACCCTTGATAAGTCTGATTATTATTACAAAATACATTGAGTAATATATGCCAAAGCCTACAAGACCAAGCTCGCTTAAAATCTGCCAGTAATTATTGTGACTGTAAACACCGTTCAGATCATAAAGCTCATCAATAATCTTTGCAAAGTTACCCATTCCCTTGCCCAGAATCGGAGATTCCGAGAACAATTCCTGCGCAAGCTGAATATAATAAGTTCGCATATAAATACTGTTGTCAACCTTCTGCGATCTGTTTTCAAATAAGAATTCAAACATTGATTCCATTCTTTTACCGATTGCGTTATAGGCATTTTCATCTGTGAAAATGTAGAAAATAATCAAAGCAGCAACCGTACATACCAGAATGATGTTGAAAAAGTAATTCTTCTTATACACTGATAAAACAACAAACATCAGCGGTCCCGCAACTGCGGCAAAGATTCCCTTTCTGGAACCCGAAAGTATTATGAACACGATAAAAATGGCAACGAGCAAAATATAACTCTTTTTACCCCTTGAGTAGAACTCGTAAAAAGCCATAAGTTCAGCGCAAAAGACAAGGAACGCAACACCGTTTTTGTTTGAGCCGCTGAAGTATGAACCGACAAGTCCGTTAGACCATTCCGAAACAGGCACGGCCGTCAGCTCCAGCAAAACAATTATCGTCATCGACATAATGTAGAGCTTAATCAACCGTTCAAGGTCTTCAGGCTTATCAACATAAATCGAAATCGACGTTATCATAGCAACAATGACAACCATTCGCAGGAAGTAACCCGCCATATCGGCATCAATATAAAACGACCATAAACTGGACAGTGCCGAATATGCGGTAAACAACGCATACCACGCGGTGTTATACGGGATAACTACTCGTTTTTCCCTGCGTCCAATCCAAAGAAGCATTGCAGCCAGAAGCATCAATACACCTGTTGCGGTGCCGATAAACTTTATCGACTGGAAAGCAAACAGTGTTACTGTATTCAGGACGAAACATATATCATAGATTGTACGTGCGGTGCTCTCTCTGCTCTCACTTTGTACACGGAGAACACCATTTTTAAAAGAAACCATATCGCACCCCTTAACCGCAGATTTCTGCTGCAAAATGAGTGTAATTTTTTTCTGCATCAAAATTATCTTCCCAGAAAGTGCGGGAATTATTTCTCATAATTTCTCTTTCACTTTTTGACGAGAGGATAATTTCTTTTATTTTTTCTGCAAGCTCTTCGTCAGAAAAGGATGCAGGAATAAGCATTCCGTTATACCCGTCCTTAACAATTTCCCCTACTCCGCCGACATCAGTCGCAAGCACAGGAATGGAATAAGACAACGCTTCCATCATTGAAACGGGCAGACCTTCGGTTGTGCTGACATTCACAAACAGGTCGATTTTTTCTGAACGGTAGAATTCCTTAACCTTTTCGTTCGGAACTCTGCCGATAAGATTGACATTCATAAACGACAGCTTGCTGTCACATATTTCTCTGACGGCGTCCATTGTGGCACCGTCACCGATGTGTGTCCACTTGATTGTGCAAAGCTTCTCTTTGCTGAGTAAGGCAAGGGCTGATGCAATTCTGTCTACCCTTTTAAGCGGGATCATCCTTGAACAGGACACTATATGAAAACAATCTTCATTCATATGAGTTTTACCGTCATCAAGAGTACCGAGGTATCTGTGACTGATTTTATGGCTGAACTCAGGATAGCTTTCGCAGATATACTCTTCGCCGTTGACTGAACAAGGGTAGAGCATATCAAATTTTTCAAGAAGAAATCTTCTCTTTGGTATATAGCTTACAGGCTGTGCTTCTCTGTAAACATCGTGACCGTGAGCTCGGGATACAAGCTTGATTTTTTTGCACTGAGGTAAAATTCTGTCATAAATCTTACCCGCAACGAGTGCAGCAACAAAAAACCAATAGCTGTAAACCGTGACACTGTCATACTTACTGAAATCGTATTTATCGATTATATCCTCACAAAGGGCAAACTCACGCTCACCTCTTGCGGAAAAATATTCGTAAAAAAGCCTGTGCTTAAAGCTCTGTTTTGCTTCATTCTCAACATCCGCAATGGGATTGAGTGACATAACCATGCCTTTGAGTAAAGAAACGGCTCTGTGGAGCTTTTTAGGTACGGTTGTAACATTGAAGCAATCAAAATTGTCGGGAACTTCGCGTGTAAGAGGAGTGTTTTTTTCAGGACTGATAGCCAGAACAATGACCTTTTCAAACTGCCTTGAAAGAAAAGGTGCTTCGGACTCAAGGAATGCTTCATCAACAGAAAACGGATACATTCCCGTAACAAGTATCAGACAGTTGCCCATTCGTCCGCCCCTCTCTATGTTAAACATTTTCGTGCCATTGTAACACTTTTTTACAAAAAAGTCTACAATTAACTCAGATTTTGCCGATTATTTTTTGCCGATTTCTTTTACAATTTCTTTGTAGTGATTACCCTTGTGTTCAAAGTTGCGATAGACATTATAGCTCGGTGCCGCGGGTGAAAGAAGACAGGTTTTACCCCTTGAAGTAAATTTAAATGCAGCTTCAACAGCCTCTTCCATTGTTTCAACGGGAACCACATTTTTCTTGCTGCCCCGCTCAATGAGAGCGTTACAGATTTTTGTTCCTGTTTCGGGCATTCCGATGATATTCTGTATCGGACACTCGTCCAGATAAGTTATAAAATCGTCATACGTGATTCCGCGGTCGAGACCGCCGAAGATAAGCGTATCAATATTGCCGAGCGCATCAACCGCACATTCAACTGCGTGAGGAATTGTCGCAATGCTGTCATTATAGAATGATATTCCCTTAAATTCGCCGACAGGCTCCATTCTGTGCGGAATACCCGCAAACTTCTCGACTCCGCGTCTTACTGCATCGTCATCTGCACCGAAAAGTTGTGCAACTGCCTGAGCGAAGAAGATATCCTGATGACAGTGCTTGCCGATGAGCCTTGAATTTAGAGAAGTCAAGCTCTGCTGAAAATCATCCTTCGGCTCTGCGCTGACAGCAATTTTCTTGCTCTTGTACTGTGAAAAATCAATAAGACCGTCAACATTCTGATCAGCGTTATAAATAAGATAATTATTCTCTGACTGATGGTTGACTATATTGAGCTTTGCGTTGATGTAACCGCGGTAGCCGTCATAATGATCGAGATGCTCTTCGTAAATATTTGTAAATACCGCAACATCGGGCGATGTACGGCAGAATTCAAGCTGATGGCAAGACATTTCAATAACAGCAACCTTACCGTCACACTCGTCAATAATATCGAAAACGGGCACACCGATGTTTCCGACAAGGTAAGCCTCACAGCCTGCCTCACTGACAAGGTTATAGATGAGTGTTGAGGTTGTTGTTTTGCCCTTTGTTCCCGTGATACCGATTTTTTTGCACGGTGCATACTCGAGGAATAAATCAACCTGACAGGTAATGAGCACATTTTCGGGAATTTCGATATTCACAATCGGCACACCCGGAGTTTTGATAACAACCTCGTAATCAAAAACATTGTCCATATATCCGTCACCCGTAAGAAGAGTTACGTTTGCATCGTCAAGCGCAATTTCCTTTTTGTCTGCAATTGCAATCGGTTTTTCGGGAAAATATTTTCTTATATAGTTATAAGTTGACACACCTTCCCTGCCGAAGCCGAGAATAACGATGTTCTTGTCACTTAAGAATTCAATTAATGCGTTGCACATAATACGCTTCTCCGTTAAGTTAAGATTAAAATTCACACTCTGCGTTACAGCGTTGCGTACGGATAAGTGATCCCTTTTCAACGGCTCCGTTTTCTGCTCCGCACCACGGACAGTAGATATGATCCATCGGTGCTGCGAGATCGGTCGAAAGCGGTATGCTTGTATCACGCACAACCTCAAAACGCTTGTAACAGCAATCACACTGTTTTTTCATATTTATTCAACTCCAAAAAAAGGACGGTAGCGCCGTCCTTTTATGTAAAATGGTTTTATCTGCCTGTGCCGAAAAGGCTCTTACGCGCTTTACGGATTTCACCGATATTAGCAGAGAGAACCTCATCACTGTTCTTCATAATGTCTTCAACAAACTCTGTTGCGCTGCTGCGGATTTCAGTTGCCCACTTATCAGCCTTGGTTCTTACATCGTTTGCCTGATTGTTTGCATCAAGAAGAATTGCATCAGCCTGATTGCGTGCATTTGTAAGCATTTTTTCAGCCTCTGCTGCAGCCTGTGCTCTTACACGGTCAGCATACTCGTGCGCTGCGCGTGAAATTTCAGAATGCTCTACCATCTGACGAGCCTGCTCTGCTGCTGCCTCAACAGTTGCGTTTGCATTTGATTCTGCTGTTGAAACGATAGTTGCAGCCTTATCCTTTGCCTCAGCAAGGATACCATCAGCCTCTGTCTGTGCAGAAGAAACGATGGATGAAGCTTCGTTATTAGCCTTTGTGATAAGATTGTTGTGATGTGCAACAACTTCCTGTGCTCTTTCAATCTCGATGGGTAAATCTTGACGGATATCTGCAACACAGACTCTGATTGTCTCTACGTCAACCGCTACCTTGTTATAAAGAGGTATTTTGCTACCTGCATCTAAAGTGTCTTCAATCTTGTTAAGTAAACCCTGAATATTCATCGCTCTGTCATCCTTTCTTCTTTATACCTTTGACTATATCTTCATATACCTCGGGAGGTACAAACTTTGAGACATCACCGCCGAGCTCACACACTTGTTTGACGATGCTTGAGGAAAGATACATATAATCGGCACCCGCCGTTACGAATACCGTTTCAAAATCGGGATTAAGCTCCTTGTTTGTAAGTGCCTGCTGAAACTCGTGTTCAAAATCCGAAACGGCACGCAAGCCCTTTACAATAGCATTTGCTTCTTTGATTTTTGCATACTCTGCCAGAAGACCGTCGTAATAATCAACACGGACATTCGGAATATCCTTTACACAACGGGTTATAAGCTCTACCCTTTCCTTGTGGGTAAAACATCCGACAGGCTTTTTGTGGTTAATCATAACAACAACGATAACCTCGTCAAAAAGCTTTGCTGCTCTTCTGATTACGCTGAGGTGACCGTTGGTTATCGGGTCAAAGCTGCCCGGATAAATAACTCGTGTCATTCTTCAACCACCTCTTCGTTCAACCTGTAAACCGACAGCGCAAGCTTACTGTACTTATAGCTGCGGTAGAGTGAAAACTTACCTGCGGTTTCGGGCATTTCCTCGCCGTAGGGATGCTCACAGATAATCACGCCGCCGTCATTGACAACCTCTGCCGCTAACGGAAGAGCCTTCTGCAACAATCCGCACGAATATGGCGGATCCATAAAAATTATATCAAACTTCTTTTTGCTGTTGCGCAGAAAAGTGAGTGCATCACTCTGCAGAACTGCAGAATTTTTGTGCAGTCCCGTTGTGAGAAGATTGGACTTGATTACGCTGATTGCGTCCTTGCTCAGGTCCGTAAACGTCGCATAAGCGGCACCGCGGCTGAGTGCCTCGATACCGAGCTGTCCCGAACCTGCAAAAAGGTCAAGCACCTCTCTGCCCTCGATTTCAAACTGTATTATACTGAAAATTGCTTCCTTAACTCTGTCAGTTGTCGGACGTACATCCTCACCCTCAAGAGTTTTAAGAACCCGACCTCTTGCCAAACCTGTTATTACTCGCACAGTCAAAGCTCCTATCCTATAAATTTACTTTTACATACATTATTATTATCACATTTTTGGCGGTGCGTTGTCAATATTTTTTCTGAAATAATCAAAAACTTTTTGAGCTGTTGAGCGGTTAATTCCCTCCGCTTTACAAAGTTCGTCAACGCTCGCCTCTTTTATTGCGGAAATTGTCTTAAAATGCTTAAGAAGTGCCTTGCTTTTTTTCTCTCCGACACCTTCAATTTTTGTCAGAGTTGCATTAAACATCGACTTTCGGTGCTTCTGATGATGATATGCAACCGAATAGCGGTGTACCTCTTCCTGAATTGTGGAAATGAGTGTAAACGCCTGACGCTTGGAGTTGATTGCAATCTCTCCTCCGTCAAAGGCAATTGCGCGTGTACGGTGCTTATTGTCCTTGACCATACCGTACACGGGAATATCGTAGCCAAAGGCTCTGATTATCGGAAGCACGGCATTAATCTGACCGATACCACCGTCAAGCAGAATAAGGTCGGGAAGAATTCCAAAGCCCTCTCCGCTTTCTTTTTCCTCTTCGTAACGGTTCAGACGGCGTGAAATAACCTCTGCCATTGATGCGTAGTCATCCTGACCGGAGAAGCCCTTTATTGAGAATCTTCGGTAGTTTTTCTTATACGGCTGTCCGTTTTTAAAAACAACCATACCCGCAACATTGTCACTGCCTGCCGTATGAGAAATATCGTATGACTCAATAAATACGGGAGGCTTCGGCAAATCAAGAAGTCTTGCAAGCTCATCAAGTGCGGCTGTTGTCTTACCGCTTCTGCCCATAGACAGTGCAAGCTTTTGTGACGCATTGTTACGGCACATGGTTATCAGCTCAAGCTGTCTGCCCCTTTGCGGAATATTTATCTCCACCTTTTTGCTCGCAAGCTCTGTCAGCCATTCGGTAAGCAGCTCGGTGTCCGTCACTTCACCGTCAACCGTAACATACTTCGGAACGGTGCGTCCCATAGAATAAAAGCGTGTGATAAGCTCGTGTCTTGTTTCATCAAGCGAGTCAATGTCGTCGAAAATAAACCATTCATTGTCGCGCAGTCTGCCGTCTGAAAAACGCAGAACGGAAAGGCAGTATTTATCCTCAGACTGTGCAATTGCAAACACATCCTGCTCCTTGACGGATGATCCGGCAACCTTTTGCTTTTCGTTAACCTTTTTGATTGAGTTTATGCGGTCACGCAGCTTTGCGGCTTTCTCAAATTCAAGATTTTCAGCCGCTTCCTCCATTTCCTTGGTCAGCTCAGCAACAATTTTCGAGCTGTCGCCCTGCAGGAATTTGACCGCTGAATTAACCGCTTCGTTATAATCCTCACAAGTAATTTTGCCCGCACAAGGTGCAGAGCATTGCTTGATGAAATAATTAAGACAAGGTCTGCCTTTGCCGATTTCTCGCGGAAAGCTTTTATTACACTGCGGAAGCATAAAAATCTTCAACGCCTCATCCACGGACGAGGTAACACTGAACGAGCTTGTGTACGGCCCGATATAACGGGCATTGTCGTTCAGCTTTTGCTTCACAGCGCTAATTTTCGGCCATTCGCCTTTTGTTATTCTTATGTAAGAATAACCCTTGTCATCCTTCAGAAGGATGTTATATTTCGGGGAATACTGTTTTATAAGAGAGCATTCGAGGACAAGTGCTTCAAACTCGCTGTCTGTTAAAATGTAGTCAAAATCATTGACATTTTCAACCATACGGCGCACCTTGACAGAATGGTTATTCTGTGAACCGAAGTATTGACTGACACGGTTTTTGAGTGCCTTTGCTTTGCCGACATAGATAATTTTGCCCTTGTCATTTTTCATAAGATATACGCCGGGTGTTTTGGGCAAAGCCATTGCCTTTTTGCGCAATTCAGCAAGCTGCATGAACGTCCTCCTTCCGAAAATTTATAAAAAAGAAAAGGTTGCCGATGCGTGGCAACCTTTTTTACAGAAATTTAATTATACAGTAAAACCTGAATTTACAAGCTTAACAAGCTCTTCAACAGCCTGCTCCTCGTCGGGACCTGCTGCGATAACCTTGATTGTTGTGCCACCGTCGATGCCCAATGAAAGTACACCGAGCAAGCTCTTTGCGTTTGCACGACGTTCTTCCTTCTCAATCCAGATAGATGATTTGAAGCAGTTTGCCTTCTGAATGAAAAATGTAGCAGGACGAGCACTCAAGCCAACCTGATTCTGTACTGTAACTTCTTTCTCAAACATAACCTATATCTCCCAATCCAATTTAATTCAAAGTATATCAGTTTACCACTTGTTAATTATTATATCACAAAACTTTTCATCGTCAACAAATAAACTTCACTTTAAAAATAATTTGGCTTGTAGTCCAAACTTGCACTTTTTAAAAACCTTTTGTTTGTGCAGATTAACTATGGCCTACCCAACAATTTAATGCAGAATGACTATTTTTTATTCGCAGTTTTTAAGACTTTCCAAAAATTGCTTATCTTTTTTGTCTAATTCTGCCGATTCGAGCAGGTCAGGACGTCTTTCATATGTGCGTCTGAGCGACTGCTCTCTTCTCCACTTGTTAATATTTGCATGATGCCCCGACAAGAGTACATCAGGAACCTTTTTGCCGTGCCATTCGTACGGTCGGGTGTACTGAGGATACTCAAGAAGCGAGTTGTAATGACTCTCCTCTTCAAAAGCCGCATCCTCGGCAAGCACGCCCGGAAGCATACGCGAAATACTGTCCGCAAGGACAAGCGCAGGCAGCTCTCCGCCTGTCAGCACATAGTCACCGATTGAGATTTCTTCATCAACTATCTCCTCGATAACGCGCTCATCAACACCCTCGTAATGACCGCAGAGTATTGCTATATTGTCAAGCTTTGAAAGTTCCTTTACCCTCTCCTGAGTAAGAATTTTTCCCTGCGGTGACATATAGATAAGGTGCGGACGCTTACCGAGCTTTTCGGTCAGTGCACAAAAACAATCGTAAATCGGGTCAACCTGCATCAGCATACCGAGTCCGCCGCCGTAGGTTGCATCATCAACACGGCGATGCTTGTCTTTTGAGTATTCCCTTATGTTGGTGCAGTTGATTTCAACAAGTCCGCTTTCACGGGATCTGCCGATTATACTTTCGCCAAGTACACTTTCACACATTTCGGGAAAGAGAGTTAAAATGTCAATTCTCATCGTCAAAAATTCCTCTCAAAGGCTTGATTTCAACACGGTTTGCGGCAACATCAACATTGATAACAACATCGGGAATTGCAGGGATAAGATACTCCTTACCGTCCTTTGTAATGTGCCATACATCGTTTGCACCTGTTTCGCTCACATCCGACAATGTGCCGTAGCACACGCTGTCATCGTCCGCATCAAAAACATCACAGCCGATGAGCTCGGATATAAAATACGAGCCCTCTGCGATTTTCGCATCCGCACGCTTTATAAAAAGCACACGGTTACGCATTGCCGCTGCAGACTCAACAGTGTCGATTCCCTCAAGCTTTAAAATAACAACGTTACCGTGGGGTCTTGCAGAAATGACTTTTACACTTTTGTTCCCACTATTATCATAGTAAAGAGTTTTGAATTGTTTCATAAATTCGGGACCGTCCGCCCACGGATTAACACGCATTTCACCGCGCACACCGTGTGTGCCGACAATCTGACCGACTTCGAGATATTCTTTAATCATAAAAACACCTTCAGTGTAACGGTAATTTAAAAAGGGCCGACAAAGCGACCCTTTTTGTGCTGGATTTAGTCAATTTCAACAGAAATCTTCTGCTCACTGCGGTTAGCTGCTGAACGCATAACAATACGGATTGCCTTTGCGATTCTGCCCTGCTTACCGATAACGCGTCCCATATCGTCGGGAGCAACATGGAGATGGTAAACGATTACGCCATCCTCATCCGGCTCGTCAACAACAACTGAAACTGCGTCGGGATCGTTTACAAGACCCTGAGCGATCTGTGTCAATAACTCTTTCATCTTTTAACTCCTCCGAGTAATTATTTGATGATGCCGTTCTTCTTGAAGAGATCCTTAACTGTGTCTGTGGGCTGAGCGCCGTTTGCAAGCCACTTAGCAGCCTTTTCAGCATCAATTTTAACCTCTGCGGGCTCTGTCATCGGATTGTAAGTACCGATTTCGTCAATGAATCTGCCGTCACGGGGATACTTTGAATCTGCTACTACTACACGATAGAAAGGAGCTCTCTTTGCACCCATACGACGAAGTCTGATTTTAACCATGATAAATTCCTCCAAAATAAAAATATAAATTTTATATATCAATCACGCAAAGTGACTTGTGCGTGTTGAATTAAATATCGAAGCCTTTCAGTGCTGAAAGGTCGGGTCTGCCGCGTCTGCGTTTTTTGCCCTTGCCGTTCAACTGCTTAAACATCTTCTGCATCTGCTTATGCTGAGAGAGAAGTCTGTTAACAGCCTCAACCTCCTGACCGCACCCCTGTGCGATACGACGTTTTCTTGACGGGTTGAGAATTTCGGGCTTTTCGCGTTCCTGCGGAGTCATAGACTGAATAATAGCCTTGATTCTGTCGAACTGACGCTCGTCTATATCAACATCCTTGATCTGCTTTTCCATACCGGGAATCATTGAGAGAGTGTCCTTGATAGAACCCATCTTGCGGACCTGGTCGAGCTGATCCATAAGGTCGTTGAGGTCAAATTTGTTCTGACGAAGCTTCTTTTCAAGCTCCATTGCCTTTTTCTCATCAAGTGCGATTTCCGCCTTTTCGATAAGTGAAAGCATATCACCCATACCGAGGATTCTTGATGCCATACGGTCGGGGTGGAAAATGTCAAGATCAGTAAGCTTTTCACCTATACCGACAAACTTAATGGGCTTGCCCGTTACCGCTCTTGTGGAAAGAGCCGCACCGCCTCGTGTATCACCGTCGAGCTTTGTAAGCACGATACCGTCAATTCCGAGTGCATCGTTGAAGGATGTTGCAACGTTAACCGCATCCTGACCTGTCATTGAGTCAACAACAAGAAGGATTTCGTGAGGCTTAACCTCAGCCTTGACATTCTTAAGCTCGGTCATAAGCTCCTCGTCAATGTGGAGACGACCTGCAGTATCAAGGAAAACGTAGTCATAACCCTGATCTTTTGCGAGTTTGATTGCTTCGCGTGCAATTTCAACGGGATTTGTCTGACCCATTTCAAAAACAGGCACTCCGATGCTTTCACCGACAACCTGCAGCTGCTTGATAGCGGCCGGACGGTAGATGTCACAAGCAACAAGTAACGGTCTGTGACCCTCATTCTTGAGTCTTAATGCAATTTTTGCACTGTGAGTTGTCTTACCTGAACCCTGAAGACCGCACATCATAACGACTGTCGGCGGATGGTTTGCAATCGCAAGACGTGATTTTGTACCACCCATAAGCTCGGTAAGCTCTTCTTTAACTATTTTAATAACCATCTGCGCAGGTGTAAGACTTTCCATAACCTGCTCACCGACGGCTCTCTGGCTAACCTTTTCGGTAAAGTCCTTGGCAACCTTGTAGTTAACGTCAGCCTCGAGCAACGCGAGACGAACCTCTCGCATAGCGCTCTTAACATCGGCTTCTGTCAAGGCACCCTTGCTTTTCAGTCGTTGAAAAGCGGCTTCGAGTCTGTCCGAAAGACCCTCAAATGCCATTACAGGCACCACCTTTAATTATAATTTTCTGTAAGAAGTGTCTGAGCAATCGCTTTGATTTTAGCGGTGCTGTCGTTAACTTCCATTGAAAGGGAATGACTGCGGTTGTATATTGCTATTTCCTCGGCATATTCGATAATCTCGCTCAGGCCGATTTTCATATTTTCAAACCTTGAAACAAGTCCGAGGCGCTCTTCCATTGAAATAAGCTGATTCTCAGCTCTCTTGATGGCATCACGCACACCCTGACGTGTTATTCCCTCGTCTGCGGCAATCTCTGAAAGTGAAAGATCATCGTTGTAATAGAAGCTTATAAAACTGCGCTGCTTTTCCGTCAGCATATCGCCGTAAAAGTCAAGCAAGAGAGTCATATCAAGATTCTTACTCACAACAAAAGCTCCTTTACAAAAAATTGCCTGTAAAGTTTTTTTCTTTACAGGCAGTGATTATACATTATATGCAGACCGTTGTCAAGTCTTTTTATGATATTTTTTGAGTTTGTTTTCCTGTCAGTTTTCCACAGCTTTTTGTGGAAAGCTATGTGGAAAATGATTTTGCCGGCCATATATTGTATTTTTGAACTCAGAACTATGCTATATATGCCCTCAGGGTGTGGAAAACTCGGTTGAAAGTGTGTAAAATTCACCTTTTACAGTATAAATAATCCTCCGCCATCTGCCTTGCAGCTGCGGCAAGGTCATCAAAGCATTCCCTCTGCAGTACATCAAACGGCTTACCCACCGTGTCGGTAACATAGACCTTGCGGATTTTTGAATCCTCGGGCAGGTCAATTTTACATCTGCCCGCAACGGCTATAACAGGCGTGTTGCCCGAAAGCTCGGCAACGCTTGACGGTGCTTTGCCGAGAAGTGACTGTTCATCAAAACAGCCCTCACCCGTAATAATCAGGTCGGCTGATTCCGCCAGGGTATCCAATCCCATTGAACGCAGAAGCGTAGGTGCACCCTTGACAAGCTCGGCACTCAGTAAGCTTACAAGACAGAAGCCAAGTCCGCCCGCGGCACCTGCACCCTCAAGAAGAGAATTATCCTTACCTATCGTACGCCTCACAGCCTCCGAAAAATTACGCAAGCCTTTATCAAGAAGCTCCACCATACATTCGTCAGCACCCTTCTGCGGTGCAAAGACATAAGCAGCACCCTCTTCGCCGTAAAGCGGACTTGTGACATCGCAAAGAACTTTTATATCAGCAGTCTTAAGTCGGCTGTCAATGCCCTCCAAATCAATTTTATACACATCCGAAAGACCTTTGCCGTTAAGAGATACCTCATTGCCTGATTTATCCGTAAATTTTACACCCAGAGCCGCGGCACAGCCTAAGCCTGCGTCATTGGTGGCACTTCCGCCGATGCCCAAAAGGATCTTTGTACAGCCGCGGTCAAGAGCAGCTCTGATAAGTTCGCCCGTTCCGTAGGTTGTGGTCAGCAGCGGATTTTTGTTTTCTCCCACAAGAGGCAGACCGCTTGCTGCCGCCATTTCAATAATGGCAGTACCGTCGGGCATTATGCCGTAAAACGATTCGATTTTATTGAAATACGGGTCATTTACCGTAACACTTACACGCTCGCCTCCGCCTGAAAGCAGAGCGTCGACCGTACCCTCTCCGCCGTCGGCAATCGGCAGACAACGGATATCAAGCATCGGATCAGCCTTTAGAAACTCATTTTTTATTATTTCGCATACCTCGCTTGCGGTCATAGTACCCTTGAAAGAATCGGGAGCAATAATAATCATACAATCATCCTAACAAATCAATAAGCTCATCTACCTGTGACTTTTCGGTTGCCCAGCTTGTAGCAAAACGGATAACCGTTCGCCCGTCAAGCTTATGCCAGAAGCCGTAACCGACCTTATCCTTGATCAAGTCAAGCTTTTCGTCATCAACAACTACAAATTGCTGATTGGTAGGAGAGTCAAGGAACATCTCATAACCAAGATTTTTAAGCTCATCACGCAAATACATCGCATTATCGATTGCGTTTTTTGAAATCTCAAAATACAGTCCGTCCGTAAAAAGGGTATCAAACTGTACTCCTGCAACCCATCCCTTTGCAAGTAAGGCACCGTGGCGTTTAATCTGCACAAAAAGCTTCTTTACCGAGTCGGGATTCGGGATAACAAGAGCCTCTCCCAGCATCGCGCCAACCTTTGTTCCGCCGATATAAAAGCCATCGGCGAGCCTTGCGAGTTCAGGAAGTGTTATATCGCAAACGGGTGACATCAGACCGTAGCCGAGTCTTGCACCGTCAACATAGAGACGCAGAGAATAGCTGTCACAGATTTTACGCAGGCTTTCAAGCTCTGCCCTTGAGTAAATCGTGCCGTATTCAGTCGGGAATGATATGTAAACAAGTCCCGGCTGTGCCGAATGCTCGTGATTTTTGTCAGCATAGAAGGACTGCATATAGCCCTCGAGTGTTTCAGGCATAAGCTTTCCGTTTTCACCCTCAAGCGTTATAACCTTGTGCCCGCAGGATTCTATTGCGCCTGTTTCGTGTGTAGCGATGTGTCCTGTTGATGCGCAGATAACTGCCTCATAGCCTTCAATCAGAGCGTCAATCGCAACCTTGTTGGTCTGCGTACCGCCTATAAGAAAATACACAAGCGCATCGGGACAGTTACACTCCTTGCGGATTTTGTCCTTAGCCGATTCCGTGTATACATCGAAGCCGTAGCTTGTATTCTTATCAAAATTTATCTCCGTAAGTTTTTGGAGAATTCTCGGGTGAGCCGTCTCCATATAGTCGCTGTCAAAACGCAACATAATTTTACCTCCAAAGCAAAAAGGGACGTTTATAGCGTCCCTGAATAATTAAAGTGCAAAATCTTCTTTTGTAAAACTGCCCATACTCTTACGGCGCGGAGGCACTCTTTTAAGCGGGTCATATTTAAAGCTGCGGCAACTTGAATCAAGCTGTCTTATACCCGTTTTAACACAAAGTACACTCTCACCGTCGGGCGCAAGAATGCCGTGTGCACAGATTCCGCACGCAGGCGTTGTTTCTTTATTGAGAACGGATTTCCTCATTTTCATCATCCTTAAGCTTTACTCTTTTTATATTATATCATATTCTGCCTGTTGTTTCAAGTAAGCGTTTTGACTTGCCGTCAAGAATCACAAACGCACACATCACAAGCATCGCGGCAGCAGCAGGAGCTGAGACCGAAAATGCGGCAGGCAGGATTTGTGACTGTGAGGAAAACACGCTGATTTCACACGGAAAGATTCTGAACAATACCGTCGCAAATGCCGTTGCCAGACTGCCGTGAATTATTCGTGAAAGCAAAAAACGGCTGAGCCTCAAGCCCGTGACTTTTACATAAGGAAAAAGCTGACAGTGTACCGACAAGCCTCCCCATCCTATCACAAGAGCCTGTATGCTGACGGGAAAAAGCTCGGTAGCCGATGCGCACCCGCTTGTCACCTCGGTTATCATATTTATCCCGGCAAGAGTTGTATCGTCAAACGGCAGCCTGCGCAGATATGCATTAAGGCAGGAAAAAATAAGAATCCATCCGCACATCATCAGCATAGAATCGGTACCGTGCATCACGCTTTGCGAAATAACGCCCGCATTGAATTCGGTTGTCTCTTTTCGGATAAGAGCTTTTTCACAGTCGAAGCAGCGAAGAAACACACCCATAAACAACGAAGCCATTACAGCAGACAGATAAAGTATGATACCTGCTTTTCTGCTTGACAGCATCACAGTGCCGACCGTACCGATTACAAACGCAGGTCCCGCATTCACACAGAAGAGCATCAGCCGTCTGCCCTGCTTTTCGGTTATGCTTCCGTTTTCAAGCAACTGAGCCGTCATCTTTGCACCGACAGGATAACCGCCAACAGCACTCATAAGCACAACACAGCCCGTGCTCCCCGAAAGGTTAAACAGAAGCTTCGTTACGGGTGATAAATAATTGCCGACAATTTCGCAGAGTCCTGAGCGTACAATAAAATCTGAAAGCACCATAAACGGATATGCGGGCGGTATGACCGCACTAGCACACAGGGTAAGGGCGGAGCTGACTGCCGTAACCATCGTTGCGGGATCGTAAAAGAAGATCACTATAAATCCCACAACGGCAAAAATGCAGAAAAAGATTTTTAATCTGTAATTATTCACAGCAATCACCCGTAAATATATATGAGAGAGAATCACTTTGTTATGATAGGAGATTTTTATGGCATTTTCGGATTATCAACAATTCAGGACTCCCCTGTCGCACAGAATCTGCGATATACTCGAGCTGCCTGAAGATATGTGTTCAAGCTGCGGATACATAGAGCTTGTGTCAAACACCTGTGCACTTGTTGACGGATGCAAAAGCGTATTGGAGTACAGCGATGAGTTTATCAAGCTGAATCTTGGTAAAACAGCTGTAAGCTTTGTCGGCAACTCACTGCGCATACGCTCACTTTCGATGGCTCAGGCTCTTGTTGAGGGATTCATTGTAAAAGTGGAGTTCTGCAACTGATGACTAAGAGAGATCTTTTCAACTCCTTTCTCGGTTGCGTTGAATTCTGTGCAGAGAATGGATTTGCCGAGCGTTTTGTAAACATCTGTACCGCCGAAAATATTCCTTTGTGGGATATGCACCGACTCAGTAACGGTATGACCGCCAAAACAACCGTCAACGGCTACAAAAGAATCCGCCGTGTTGCACACAGAAGCTCGATGAGGGTGCGTATACTAAAAAAAATCGGTCTGCCGTTCATCATCGACCGTCACCTGAAGCGCAAGGGACTGATTGCGGGACTTGTAGTGATGTTTTGTCTTCTCGGTCTGCTGTCGGGACGGGTGTGGATAATTGAAATCAGCGGTAACGAAACACTTTCACGGACAGAAATTGTAGATGCCTTTGAAAAAGCAGGACTTCTGACGGGCAGTAAAATTGACAGACTGGACATTACTGAAATTGAAAACGAAGCGGCACTTAATCTTGAAAAAGTGGCGTGGACAGCAATCAACTTCAAAGGGTGTGTTGCAGAAATCAAGCTTCGTGAACGCAATGAAAAGCCCGAAATTGAAACACATTCGGGGTATTCAAATATCATAGCAAGAAAAGACGGACAAATAGAAAAGCTTGAGGTTTACAGCGGCTCGGGAGTTCTTACCCCGGGACAGACGGTGACCAAGGGCGACCTTATCATAAGCGGTGTTACGGAGAATAAATATCAGGTAAATCTTTATACCGATGCGGACGGCTATGTGGTTGCAAAAACTCACATCAACGTACAGACACATACTCCGAAAAAGATTACCAGTCTTGTACCGAAAACAAAAAAAGTGTGGTCTTTTTATGTGCTGGGCAAAGAGATTTTTCCGCCCAAAAAGCAAGAGGGTATCTGTTATGAGCACCGCAGCAGAGCCGTTATAAAAAACAAGGTGCTCCCCTTCGGAATTAACTACCGCCTTTATACCGTGTTTGAGAAAAAAGAAAAAACCATAAGCCCCGCTGAAGCAAGACTTATGGCTATAAATGACTATGCACTTGAAAGCTATAAACAGACTCTTCACGCACAAATAATAGACCACGAAATTGAAATAAAAGAAACCGATGACGGCTTGGACATTCACGGTAAGTATTTCTGTTACGAAGACATTGCCGAAAAGATAAGTCTCGAGGTTGAAGAATCAAAGAATTTAACGGAACAATGAGCCGTATTTGTTGCTCCGTGCCATTGAGAATGTGTCATCGGCAGAAACAATGATATGGTCTGCAAGGTTAATTCCGATTGAATCAAAAATCTGAACAAGCTGTTCCGTTGCCTTGACATCGGCAACGGACGGCACTGCAAAACCGTTGGGATGATTGTGTGCAAGAATTATATTTTTGGTGTCGAAGCGGAGTGCAGTCTCGACCACCTCTCTGTTGTCAACGGTTGCACTGTCGGGCGAGCCTTCACAGACCTTAACACAGCGCTGAACACCTCCGTGAGAGTCAAGCGTCAGCATATAGACAATCTCCCGTGTTTCGCCTGTATACTTAAGCTCGATAAAATCCGTTACACGCTCTCCGTCCCCTGCTGACATGCGGTCAAGATTTTTCTTTTCAAAATATCTGACAGCAATATCACGGGTAAGGCGGATGAGAGTGGCGGTGTTTTCACCAATGCCGTCTGTTTTCATAAGCTCCTCAACAGGTGCATCAAGCACACCGTTAAGGTCGCCGAAGCGTTCAATCAGCGCGTGTGCAATATCGTTTGTATCCTTATAAGGTATGCCGAAAAACAAAAGCAGCTCCACAATGTTGTGTTCAGCCATTGAACCGATACCCTCACTAAGATATCTGGCACGGACACGCTGCCTGTGGTCCTTGTGAAGATTTTTCTTTTCCATAAAGTAAACCCCTTTATTATTGACGATAAAGAAACGATGTGATAAAATCATAAACGAGTAAATTTTTGCTCGGAAAGGACGATACTATGCCAATTTCTTTTGACAAAGAACGAAGAATTTTTAAAATTGACTCGCTCAATTCAACTTATGCTATCGGGATTTTCCGCGGTGAATTTCTTGTTCACCTTTATTACGGCAAGAAGCTTCCCGATAACAATCTTATAAAGACTGCATTCCGAGGCGGATTCGCTTCGATTTCCCCTCTGACTGCATCAACAGCTGATGACGGATACTTTTCAAACGATATCCAGCCGATAGAATACTCCTGTAACGGCAGCGGCGACTACCGTCTTGCCGCTCTTTCAATCAAGGACAGCGAGGGCAGAAGCACAACCGACATCAGATATGTTGACCACAAGATCTACAGCGGTAAGCCTGACCTCAAGGGACTCCCTCATACATACTGCAACTCTGACGACGAGGCAGATACACTCGAAATCTATGCCGTTGACAAGTTCACGGGTGCAAAGGTTACACTCTGCTACACCGCTTTTAAAAATCATAGCATAATTACGCAAAGTGTCAAGATAGAAAACACAGGTAATGAGGCTTTTGAGATAGAAAAAGTCGCAAGCTGCTGTGTTAACTTTCCGTCGATGAATTATAATATGATTAATCTTTACGGTACATGGCTTCGTGAAAGAACAGTGCAGACACGTCATCTCGCACACGGTATTCAGTCAATTGCAAGTAAAAGAGGTTCATCGAGCCACAACCACAACCCGTTTGTTGCACTTGTAGACGATAACGGCGGTGAGGATTACGGTGACGCTTTCGGCTTCAACTTTGTCTACAGCGGTAACTTCGCAATCGACATTGAAACTGACTATATGGATTGTACGCGCCTTGTCATGGGCATCAACCCCATCGACTTTACCTGGGTACTTGAGCCGGGCGAAGAATTCCAGGCACCTGAGGCTGTTATGGTTTACTCAGCAAACGGCCTTGGTGAGATGAGCCGCACCTTCCACGATTTTTATGCAAACAACCTTATCCGCGGCACATGGAAAAAGAAAAAGCGTCCTCTTCTTATCAACAGCTGGGAGGGCTCAGGCTTTGACTTTGATGACGAGACACTCGTGCGTTATGCAAAGCAGGCAAAAGATCTCGGCTGTGAGCTTCTTGTTATGGATGACGGTTGGTTCGGTGTCCGTAACAGCGACAACTGCTCACTCGGTGACTGGTTTGTAAATGAAGAAAAGCTTAACGGACCTCTTTCAAAGCTTATTGAAAGAGTAAATGCTGAGGGAATGGAATTTGGTATCTGGTTTGAACCTGAAATGATTTCTCCCGATTCTGAAATTTACAGAGCACATCCCGACTGGTGCGTACATGTTGAGGGCAGAGACATTTCACCCGGAAGACAGCAGTACGTTATCGATATGACAAGACAGGACGTGCGTGACAATATCTTTAACCAGATGTACGATGTGCTTTCAAAGAACAACATCGCATATCTCAAGTGGGACTATAACCGTCCGATTTCCGAGCCTGCATCAATGCTGCTTGACAAAAAGCATCAGAAGGAATTCTTCCACCGCTTCATTCTCGGCACATATGAGCTTATGGACCGCATAACATCAGCCTTCCCTGACATTCTTTTTGAAAGCTGTGCAGGCGGCGGCGGTCGTTATGACCCGGGCATGCTTTACTATATGCCCCAGACCTGGTGTTCCGACAACACAGACCCGATTGAGCGTCTGCGTATCCAGTTCGGTACCTCAATGTGTTATCCCGCTTCGAGCATGGGCGCACACGTTTCTGCCTGCAACCGTACAGGACTTGAAACAAAGGCTGCCGTTGCACTCTGGGGTACATTCGGCTACGAGCTTGACCCGAAGCATCTTACCGAAGACGAAAAGGCAACCGTCAGAAAAACATCTGAGCTTTACCACAAATACTATGACCTCACCCATTACGGTGACCTTTACAGAATTATTGCACCGACGGATGACGAATTCAGATGTGCATGGTCATTTGTTGCAAAGGACAAGAGCGAAGCCTTGCTGACAGTTGTTATCAAAAACAGAACACCGCACAACTTCCTCAACATCCGTCTCAAGGGCCTTGATGAATACAAGCTTTATCAGAACGAGGCTGACGGTGAAATCTATTCAGGCGCACTTCTTATGAATGCCGGTGTAAACCTCACCCTCGGCGGTGACATCAACGGCGGAACAAACTTTATGTTATATTTCAAGGAAGTAAAATAATCCTGAACACTAAAACAAAAGCAGTAACATCTGAAAGGCTGTTACTGCTTTTTTACATAAAAAAATCCCGGATGCCAAGCACCCGGGATTAAGTTTTGTTTTTACTGAGCTGCTGACTGTGAAAGGAGCTTCATAATCTTATCGATCATCTTGTCCTCAGCGTACTCAAGACGACGGGGACCGAAGCCTACTTCATAAGTTTCACCATCAAGAAGAACAGCTGCCTTTGTTTCAAATTCCTTTGAAGCCATATCTGAACGGATTGTTGCATCGTAGTATGAACCATCCTTGCTTACAAAGTACATTACGTGGTAACCGTAATCTGTCTCAACAATAGCTGTGTCGCCCTCTGTACGAGCATCGTCAAAGATCCATGCATCGAACTCAGTAACCATTGTGCCGGGAAGAACGTTCTCATAAAGACCGCCTGTTGCCTGTGAGCCTGTATCCTCTGTAAGCTCAGTGGCAAGAGCGCCGAAGCTGTCTGCAGTCTTGTCTCCGCTTTCGAATTCCTTAAGTGCTGCTTCAGCATCCTTCTTCTTCTGTGCAATCTCAGACTCAGAAAGATCCTTGCCGGTCTGCATATCTGTTGTTGCGAAGAGGATATGACGGACAGAAACTGTATCTACCTGATGAGCAGCACCTGTTACAACAACAATGCTGTATGTTTTCTTATCTGCAGATGTGAACATCTTAACTGAGCCTTTAACTGTTGCATCGTCAAAGAGCCACTTTGCCATCTCTTCTGTGAAGTTGCTTGTGATGTCACTCTTAAGCTGGCTTCTTACCAATGTTTCTTTATCAACATCGTATGCTGTGTTTGCCTTGTTGAGCTCCTTAGCCTTAGCTACGAAGCCTGCCTCATCCTTTGCTGCTGCAAGGAAATCCTGTGCATCCTTCTCAACCTTAGCATCAGCCTCTGCCTGACGCTTCTTGAGTGCTGCATCAGACTCACCGTCAGAAGCAGAGAGTGTTGACTTTGAGAACTGATAGATTCTGAAATCAACTACATCGTAAGAATCCTTATCCTTGTTGTATGTCTTGTCGATTTCTGTCTGGTCATAGCCTGCCTTCATTTCAGAAAGCTGCTCCTGATAATACTTTGATGTGATTGTTTCCATCTTCATAATCTTCTTAAGGAAACGAGCGTTCATAAATCCGCCGTAGTTCATACGAAGATATGCGTTGAGAGAATATCTCGGCTTTTCCTGACCGTCAGATGTCTGTGTAGCATTTGCCTGCTCACGAAGATCTTCAATCTGCTTGTCAATTGCAGCCTCTTCAGCCTCAGTAAGCTCACCGTAACCTGCCTTTACAGCCTCGTTGTAGTAAGCCTTCTGTGTCTGTATGTTATCGATTGTTGCATCACGGAGATACTTTTCCCATGAAATCTCGTTACCGTCTGCATCCTTTGTTGTTGTTGTCTGCTCGGACGGACGAAGTGAGGTATCAAAGCCGTAATCATAGCCCATTGAGCTGTACTGTGATACAAGGTTGAGGAACTGGCTGTATGTCTGCATATAATAATACTCATACTCTGCCACTGTAACCTTCTGCTCTGAGCCTACACCACCGATGGTGATTACTCTGTCAACTGCACCGTAGTAATTGAACACAAGTGCAACTGCACCGAGAGCGATTGCTGCAGCAAGGATAATTGAAATCACTTTGCTTACAGCTTTTTTAGCTGTGTTCTGCTTCTCCATATTTTTGGCATTCTTTTTTGCAGCCTCCGCAATACGAGCCTTTCGCTCATCGCGGTACTGTTCTGCCTTTGACTTTTCGTTAGCCATTACATTCATTCCTTTTCTTATGTTTTCGCTGTTACATTACAGCATAACACAGTTATTTTAAACTATTTGCAAGTTTTTTACAAGAGTAAAAGCACAAATTTTTCGTCGATATTTATCTTTTTACAAATTATTTATATTTGCTGAAGATTTATCGTTGTGAAAAAGCAACAAAAAAACCCTGACTTTTTAGTCAGGGCTTTTAAGAGTTAAACTATAATCAGATGTTGTCCTTGCCGTATTTCTTAGCCATAATACCCTTCATAATGAAGAGGAATGCAACTATAACAACTGCGCCAATCGGAAGAACAATTGCAGCACTCTGAATAAAGCCTGCAAGAATGTACATTACGAATGAAATTACAGCAACTGTAATTGCATACGGAAGCTGAGTTGAAACGTGGTTGAGGTGGTTACACTGACCGCCTGCTGATGACATAATTGTTGTATCAGAAATCGGTGAGCAGTGGTCGCCGCAGACTGAACCTGCAAGACAAGCAGACATAGCAACGATCTGAAGCGGATCGCCTACATCGAAGATTGTGATAACGATCGGGATGAGGATACCGAATGTACCCCATGATGTACCTGTTGCGAAAGAAATGAAGCAAGCAACAAGGAATACGATTGCGGGGATGAAGCTTGCAAGGCTGTCGGGAACGTTGCTCATAACATCGTTAACGAACGGCTTTGCACCAAGTACGCCTGTCATATTCTTAAGTGCTGTTGCAAATGTAAGAATAAGGATAGCGGGAACCATTGCGATAAAGCCCTTGGGAATAGCTTCCATAGCTTCCTTGAATGTAACAACCTTACGGATGCAGAAGTATGCGATTGCAAAAACAAGAGCAATAAGGCTACCCCACGGAAGACCTACTGTTGCATCTGTGTTTGAGAAAGCATCGATGAAGTTTGATCCGTCAAGGATACCGCCGTTATAAACAAGAGCAAATACGCAAGCAACAATCAGAACGATAATCGGAAGAATAAGATCGATAACCTTACCCTTTGCAGAGTGTCCTTCATCAGCAACCTCTGCCTTGTCGCCTGAAGTATAGAGATCACCCTTAAGCTTTGCATTAACCTCGTGAATTCTCATCGGGCCGTAATCAAACTTCATAAGACTGAGTACAATGATGAAAACAAGTGTAAGAAGTGAATAGAAGTTATAGGGAATTGCACGGATGAAAAGTGAAAGTCCCTGTCCCTCGGGAGCATAAGAAGCAACTGCTGCTGCCCATGAAGAGATGGGAGCGATCATACAAATAGGAGCTGCTGTTGCGTCGATAAGGTAAGAGAGCTTTGCTCTTGAAACCTTCTTGCTGTCTGTAACGGGACGCATAACCGAACCGACTGTAAGACAGTTGAAATAGTCGTCAATGAAGATAAGAACGCCAAGAACGAATGTTGCAAGCATTGCACCGACTCTTGACTTGATGTGCTTTTCTGCCCATGCACCGAATGCTGCAGAGCCGCCTGACTTGTTGATAAGTGCAACGATAACGCCGAGAACAACAAGGAAGATGAAAATACCTGCTGTGCCTGAAACAGCGTCAATCAAAGCGTTGCCTGTGATAAGGTCCATTGTGCCTGTGAAGCTGAAGTCAGAACCGAGGATTGCACCGGCAACAATACCGATGAAGAGTGAAGAATAAACTTCCTTTGTGATAAGTGCGAGACCGATAGCAATAACCGGCGGAACAAGTGCCCACCATGATGCTGTTACATTGCCTTCGCCGCCGCATGTTTCACAAGCTGCTTCTTCAACAAGACCTGCACCGCCGCAATCAACACAGGGTGCTGTTGCAAGGTGACCGCCGTCCACAGAAGCAAAAGCAAGAAGTGCTACAATTGCAACTGCAACTACAGCCAAGACAATTTTCTTTGTTTTTGTCATACCTAAATCCCTCCATAATTTATAAAGAAATGAACCTGTCGGATACAAAGATTCCGATCATAATCATTTTCTTATTATGAAAATATTATCATTGACCGGTTTAAAAGTCAACGATTTTTGACTAATTAAGCATCTGTACGCAAAAGTTTGTGAAAGTTTACCCCTTATCCCTGACCGTAAGCTCACCCTTGTGGTCCCATTTTATTTCGTCTGCACGGAAGTATTTATTCCCCTCACCGTCGGTGTAAGCATACTCAAGCTCCGTTTTTATAAGCTCATTTTTTGCATCAAAGAATATATAGCCCTCCTCGTCGACATAAACACGCTCGGCTGTATGCATACGCCTGCCGTCAGTCGAAATAAAATGCCAACGGTCGACCTTTGTCTGATTCAGGGTGTATTCGTTGCCCTCGCGGTCATAATAAAGAACCTCTTCCTGCGAAGTATATATATTTCCCTCACGGTCATAGAACTGATTTGAATTGATATAAAAAACAGAAAAAGCAATCTCGACCGCAATAAACACTGCAAGAAAGGCTGTAATGACGATACCTTTTTTACGGATGTCTTTTTTGAGCATTGAACGGACTATAAACGGTAATGACACAATGTCAATTACAATCATAATCGCAACTATAATATACGGATTCATTTTAAGTCACCTCGCGGACATTGTACCACACAAGCGTAAAGTTTACAACCTGCCGTTTTGCCGTGCATGATTTATATTGATTTTAGTTATGATTAGTGCTAGAATAAAAATATGAGGTGATATTTATGACTGAAAACAAAATGAAAAAAGTTTACACAGGTCTTTGCTGTGCGATTGCTGCGGTATACGGCTTTTGGATGTCTTTGTTTATGAGATGGGATCAGTACCCGTACATAATTCCTACAGACGCAGATATGAAGCTGCCTGCTGAGGAATTTATCGCAAAGTTTGACGGTATGCTGTACGAGCCGTTGTATGCAAATGCAACTATATACTGGCTGTGGGTGGCTTTTTCAACCGTACTGCTGTTTTGCTACGCGTTATTTATTAACAAGATTCTTTTTGCAAAGAAGCTGACAAAGGCAACCACAGTTTTCTGTGCAGTTAATCTTATTGCAGGCTTCGCCTTTATTACCTGGTACGGATTCTTAAGCTTCCCCGAGCAGTTCGGCAACATACTTACCGATGTTACGGCAAGTATGCTCGGTCTTCGTTATCCGTGGTACTTCAAAATCTGGGGTGTGCTTGCATCACTTTCTATTTTTACAAACACACTTTATATGTATCGCAAAAATAACTATCAGGGTAAAGCGGGTGTTATCGTCACCTCACTTGGCTGTGCATCAATTTTTGTAACCGTAAATGTTCCCTCCGCAGGACTTGACCTTGTTATGACCGCACGCTGTCTTTCACACTGGGCAACTGCACTTATCTTCGCTTTCCTCGGTGCCGCAGGTGTAATCATTTTTCTTTTCCACAAGTTCAGACAGAAGGATAAGAAATATATGATTGCTACAATCGTTTTCTGCGCAGTGCTTATTCTTATGCTTGTGCTTCTTGTAACGGTCGGCAAGAGCGCATTCATCGAAAACCTGCCGATGTGGGTTGCGTACGCACTGTTGTTTATCATCAACTTCACATCATTCTTTGACAAAAAAGAAATTAAAACTGACAAAGAAAAGGTTGCTGTCAACGCTTAAAAATGGTATAATCATATAAATTTTAACAGAAAGGTTATGATCAAATGCTAGCATTCATCAACAAAATCATCACTCTGATTCTTGTACCGATTTACTTGTCGGTATGGTCACCGTCTTACTACGTCGTAAAGCTCTTTAATCAGCCGCAGGAGCTTATTTCAATTACTGAAAACGGTATCAGCACACCTGAGGATCCTGTTTACTTTACGGCACACCGCGGTGTAAGTGCTCTTGCTCCCGAAAACTCTCTTCCTTCTTTTGAGGAGGCAGTAAACAACAATTACTACTCTGCTGAGTGTGATGTCCATCTTACAAAGGATAACGAGTGGGTTGTTATTCACAACAGCTCAACCGATGCACAATTCTGCCAGTACGGTGAAGTAAGCGACTATACACTTGATGAGCTTAAAACCTTCAGCTACAAGTGGGGCGCAAATCTCTGGAAGTATCCTGATATGAGAATCCCGACTCTTGACGAGTACCTTGATGTTTTTGTCGGCACTGATACAAGACCGCAGATTGAAATCAAGGCAGACAGCTATGACCTTCTTTATACCATTGTTGATGCAGTTCACGAAAAAGGTCTTACAGAGGAAGCTATTATTATTTCCTTTGACCTTGAACAGCTCAAGGTTATTCACGAGGTTGATCCGTCAATCGAGCTCTGGTATCTTGTAGATGAAATCACAAACGAAAACATTGCACAAGCAAAGGCTCTCAGCGATAACGTATGGCTCTCAGCTAATTTCAGCAAAAACGACCGCGCTTCCATGCAGCTTGCAATTGACGCAGGTATCGGAGTTTCCTTCTGGACAGTCAATACTCTTGAGGATGCAAGGATGCTCTATGATATGGGCGTAAGATATATGGAAACAGATATCCTTTGCAACTGATTTTGAGCAATAAAAAAGAGGTAATGCAAACTGCATTACCTCTTTTTGTTTGTAGTTTAATCGTTAAGCATCAACGCTTGCGCTGATTTTTTCCATTTCTTTTGCAACTGCACTGCGGCGCTCTGCAAGATCTGCATACATTGTGTCACGCACTTTGTTGTTGATAGGATAGAAAAACTTCGGAATAATACCGAGGCTGCTTGTGATAATCGGAATACCTGTACCGAGTGCGAAGAGCCACCATTTTGCCTTGTCGCTCTGTGTACCGATTGCCGCACCCTGAACATAGCCTACTCTTGCAAGAACAAAGTTCTTGACGGAGTTCATAACAACATTCTGCATCTTCTTAACAAGACCACGTGCAACGCCTGTCATCGCCTCAACACGGTAACCGTTGCGCCATTCGCAGTAGTCCATAGATTCATTGTAAAGCTCATCCGGAATGGTATGTCTTACACCATAAACCATCATTTCAAAAACTTCCTCGATTGCCATCGTCGGTATCATAAAGCTGCGCTTCATAAAGTTCTTGTTTATCGAGCCTAATCCGAAGACTATCAGCCAGCACATATCTGTCCATATATCTTCAAAAATCCACAGCGTTTTGGATGTAAAGCGCTTTCTCAGCGGTGCAACCCATGTATAGCTGAGGTTGAGTATCGGATAAGCCGGAATACCGACAATCGTCTGCAATGATGCTGAACCGAGAACGTCTATGTAATAGTCCGAACGGCTCTGACCTATACTGAATCCGCCAAGGAAATCCGAAAGAACAAGAATCAGAAGCGGTTTATTGTTGAAGATAGCCTTGAAGCCATCCTTAATGCTCGGTTTTTCGACAGTCTGCAGTACTCGTTCCTTTGAAACCATATAGAACCATACCGTCATCAATGCGGAAAGTATGCTTGTTGCAGCACCCATTCCGATGAAAAGATTCTGCATTTTCCACTTGACTGTGTTTGTATTGATAAGATCAATAAAGATACCCATTACCCATTCGGGAATCTGTTCTCCCAAAAATCGTGAAAACAGCTTTGCACTCGCAATAAGCCGCACACGTTCTTCAGGGTTCGGCGTTATGGTTGACAGCAAGCCCGTTTGTGATATTGAAATAAATGTACCTGCTGTTTCGTTGATAACGCTGAATGCAAAATAGAATATTAGCTTCGGAAGAAACGTTGTTGATGTGTTCGGGAAGAAAATCGGCATAAACCAATAAAGCATACCAAACAGTGTGAGCGGCATTTTCATCCACAAAAGGAAAGGTCTGAACTTGCCCCAACGTGTTCTTGTACGGTCGACCATCGCACTGATGAATGTATCATTGATAATATCCCAAGCACCGGTAAAGAGTGTGACAACACCCGTGATGTTAAAGTCGATACCTACAACGTCCCAGATAAATCGGTTCTGATATTTGCCGATTGAAAAGCTGTCAGCAAAGTCCTGAGCAATGTATGCTGCAGTTTCCATTGCGCCGACATAACGTCTGCCCTTCGGCAACTGTCGGTGAGCTTTTTCTTCAACCTGAGGTTCTTTTAACTCAGTAGCCATACTCCGCCTCCTCTTTTAATTATTCATTCATATTTTACTTGATAATCAACTTTCAGTCAAGCAAAAAATACTGTATTAAAAATCTGTCAAAGCTACTGAACTTCACCTTGCCTGCTGTACAGTTTCATAAGCCATCTGCGGGTAATCAGTCATAATACAATCTGCACCTGCAAGTGCAAGGTGACGGACATCGTCGGTATTGTTAATCGTCCAATACTGTAAGGCAATGTTGTTTTTGTGTGCGTAATTCACCATCTCGCGGTTGCCGAGATTTATAAGGTTGTCAAATGCATTTTCACCGTAAGGAATCTGCAACGCAATATAAGACGGACTCACATCCTGCAGATCCCAGCCCATTCTGTAATAAAAATAAAACTGCACCGCTTCAATCGCATCTGCCGTACGTGCAAAATCAGGATACTTCTTTACCATATAAGACGAAACATCAGGCGCAAATGTTGACCAGACAGTTCTTTCCTCAAGGCCGCGCTCTGTTATGACAGAGTAAAGCTTATCGACCGCTTTTTTACCGTTTGCACCGATGCTCTTGATTTCTATAACATACTTATACTGCTTATCGCCGCTGTTTGCTTCGATGTAATCAAGAATTTCGTCACAGGTAACAACACGCAGATTGTAGGGTATGTCGTCACCGCGCAGACCGCGGTAAGGATAATCTCCTTTGCCCTTGAAGTTTTCACCGAGGTTGAGCACCTGTGCCTCCTCAAGAGTGATTGACGAAGCAAACACATTCTTTCTGCCGAAAGCCTCTTCGGCATTTGTGGTGTTATCATAGGTAAGGTCGTGAAGAAGCACAAGCTCCCCGTCCTTCGTAATCTGCACATCAAACTCAAGAGTATCAACGCCGATTGTGTCCGCCTCTTCAATTATGTTTTCAAAAGCCATAAGTGTGTTCTGCGGTGCAAGTCCCGCGCCTGAACGGTGGGCAGCAATATCGGGATTGAGATATTCGGTTATGTACGGATTATCCGACTCGGGATAATACTCAACAGGTGTATTCGGGTCGCCTGCCTCACCCATTGTAAGAAGAATCGGGATGAGCATAAACACGGCAACAATACCGTGAAAAATATTTTTGAGTGCAAGAAGAATTGAAGTCATAATTTCCCCTCCGATTATTTATAACCTGATTATACAATAAATTTTTTTCTTATTCAATATTTTCAAAACAACAAAACGCACCCATCTGTTGATGAGTGCGTTTATTTCATTTTGCTTTATTAATCACCGAGAAGTCCGTAATATCTGCCCATCCAATACGGAAGAAGGAAGACATAAGGCATAGATGCTCTCATTGCGTTTGCACCGGATGTGCCCGGAAGTGTGCTTGTTTTGTTTGTTCTCTTTGAGTTGATTGAAACAAACTCCTCTGCACCTGAGTCGCAGATGAACTGATTGCCGTCGTAATTCACAAGCAGTCTTGACCAATACTCTACAGGGTACTTAAGCTGTGCGGGAACACCTGATTCCTCCTGCTCCGTATCCCATACTATATCCTTACGGTAGCTGTTGTAAACAGGCCATCTTACAAAATCAAGGTTCATCTCTGAAAGGGACTTTGCAGCCTCTTCAATGTCGCAGTAGTTGTTTGTAAGTGCACCGTAAACGATGTTGAAGAACGGTGAACGCTCAACTCTCTCATAAGCCCAATGATGTGTAAGACCCATTTTGTAGATTTCCTTCTGTGCATCATTGTCAGTATAGACAATAAGCGGATAGATGTTTACAAAGTCGAGCTGATCGTCAATATGTGCAATGTGACCGTCCTCACACTTGTACTGAATACAGTTCATTGCATAGTGATGCTTTTTGATAAGCATCTCGTAAACCTTTTCGTATTTCTCGTCACCTGTTACGTGGTATGTAGTCTTGAGGAAAGAGAGAATCTCAAGTGAGTTTGTGCCACGCTCGTAGTACCATCTGTCATCGTTATTAAGAAGGTCAGGCTCCCAGTTTGCCCATGTGGTCGGGATGCCGTCAACATCTGTAAGGTGGAAGTTGTGGTCGATGATGTGATCTGTAATCTTCTTTACAACCTCGGCAATCTTTTTCTTTTCCTTCTTGTCTGCAACAAGGTCAAAATAGATGCCGTATGCAAAATAGTGGCCTGTCATCTCGTCACTTGATGTTTCACCGAGCCATTCGCAGTCGGGGTTATCCTCGCAGACGTGCCACTCTTCACGGTTGCCGGTACCGAAGTTTTCTTCGTGTGAATAGCGTGTTGCACGTGCGGTAAAGCCCTCTCTGCCTGTAACCTCGGTAAGCTTGATCATAGCCTCAACAGCCTGCTTTGCATTAGCCTTTGCCTGTGCATCACCTGTTACCTTGTAACGGAAACACTGGCTTGCGCAGTAAAGACCTGTGAAAAGTCCGTCGTTATCGGAATTCAAAAGCACACCTGAATCGAGGTCGCCGTACTTACGAAGCACTCTGTCTACATGGTAACCTTCATTTCTTACAAAATATTTTTCGTTGAGCTTGTCGATAATTCCTGCTTTTTCACCAAGTGTAATTTCTTTGGCTGTAATAAGGCTGATGCCTCTTGGTGTCACTGCTGCAATTGTGCCCTTATCGGAAACTGCAATCTTTGTAACGGTCGGATGCATAAGCCATGCGCCGTATGAGTAATAAGAAATCTTACCCTCGATAAGAGTGATGATACCTGTATTTGTTGCAAAATACTTCTTGCCGTCAGCTGCAAAGAACATATCGTTGACAGCACCGTCGGGCACTGAATAGAAATCGTTGCCGTTGAGCCAATAGCTTCTGCCGTCGTAGATATTAAGGCCCTCATCAGAGCCTACCCAAAGGTGACCGAGAGCGTCGATTGAAATGCAGTTGATTTTCTTTGAAAGTACGCCCGTAATATCCGGAAGAAGCTCTGACCAGTGACGGCGCTTACCCTTCATTGAAAGAAGTCCCTCAACGGTTGAGCCGATGTATACGGTCTCGGAATATCTTGCCTTATTGTCAAGCGCTGCAAGGCAGATTGTAGCCTCGGGAAGGTCAACAATCTTTGTAAACTCATCACCCTGCATAAGGAAAAGCTCTGTTTCAGTAATAATCCATACAGACTTATCAAGAGCAACGGAAATATCAACAACCGGAGCATCAAAATCCTTGATTTTCTTCAGCTTACCTTTTTTGATTTCTGCAAGTGAATTACCTGCAGCAGCGTAAAGCTTACCGTTGCGTGTAAAAAGCTTTGAAACACATGCGGAAATTCTTTTGATATTGCCATTTGAATACTCAACAAGGCAATCGGGCTGTGTGATATACAGCGTTTCACCATCAAAAGCAACCGATGTCACCTTTTCAACATCGATGCCGTTATCAGCAGTGATAAAAACTTTATCGCGCTGGATGAATTCGCCGAGATAAAATGTAGGTTTTTTCATAGTGCACCATCCTTGGAAATTTATACCTTTACAGTTTATCATATTATTTTAATTTTGTCGATACGGCAATATTATAAATTGTCTTGATTTTGTTTATAAAAATGGTACAATAAATTCAGCAAAACTGAAAGGGTTGACAGTATGAATAAGCTTCTTTCTGCCTCTGTTATGTGTGCAGACCTTATGAATATGGAAAAATCGGTAAGAGATCTTGAGGCAGCGGGTATCGACCTGCTGCACGTTGATATTATGGACGGCAGCTTTGTGCCGAATATCACGCTCGGCTTTGACTTTATAAACGCAGTCAAAAAAATCACCGACATTCCGCTTGACGTGCATATGATGGTCAACAACCCCGGTCAGTTCCTTGACCTTATGAAGCTCGGCAAGGACGATTATCTGTGCATCCACTACGAGGGTGATATCCATGCACAGCGTACGCTCGGCAGAATACGTGAAAAAGGCTGCAAGGCAGGTCTTGCAATCAATCCGCAGACACCCGTTGAATGCTTTGATCATCTGCTTGATTATATGGATATGGCACTTGTGATGACGGTAAGTCCCGGCTTTGCAGGGCAGAAGATTTTTGCGGGTGCAGGAGAAAAGGTCAGCAAGGCAAGAGCGTTCCTCAATGAAAAAGGGTTCAGCAGCATTCCCATTGAGGTTGACGGAAACATCAGCCCCGAAAACGGTGCAAAAATGAGCAGGTGCGGTGCAGATATTTTTGTGCTCGGCACAAGCAGTCTTTTTATTAAGGATAAGGATATGACGGAATCGGCAAACGCCTTCCGTATGGGACTCTGATATGTATAAAAGCATCCGTGCCGCAGTGGTCGGCAGTATCAATATGGACATAGTGCTGAATATGGAAAAGGTACCCGATGTAGGTGAAAACGTGCTCGGCACAACCTACGGCTACGCCTGTGGAGGTAAGGGTGCAAATCAGGCAACGGGACTTGCCCGACTTGGCGCACAGACAAAAATTATAGGTAAGGTTGCCGACGATACCAACGGCAGAAAGCTTATTGAAAACCTCGGTAAGAACGCAATTGATTTTTCCTGTGTTGCAACAAACGGCACGCAGACGGGACTTGCAGCAATCATCATCGACGGCGAGGGCAGAAACAGAATTGCGGTTTACGAGGGTTCGAATGCAGAAATTGACCCTGACGAAGCGGCAGACTGCATTGACGATAGCCTCGACTTGCTTCTTGTTCAGTTTGAGACGAGCGAGGAGGTTGTTGTAAAATGCGTAAACCGTGCTATTGAAAAAGGAATAACCACAGTCATTGACTGCGGTCCTGCCAAAAGCTTTGCACTCGAAAGAATGCAGGGTGCAACGATTATCTCCCCTAATGAAAACGAAACTGAGGCACTGTCGGGTATCTTCCCGGGTGATGACAAAAAAATCCTTGAAGCATCGCAGATTATCAAAGACAGAAGCAAGGCACAGTTTGTTGTACTTAAGCTGGGTTCAAGAGGCTGTTCGGTGTATGACGGTAAAGACCTCAGAATTATGCCGACATACAAGACAAAGGTTGTTGACACAACTGCCGCAGGTGACAGCTTTACAGCGGCACTCGCCCTCGAATACAAGCGAAGCGGTGATATTTTTGCTGCTTGCGATATGGGTAACAAGGCAGGCTCAATTGCCGTCAGCCGAATGGGTGCAGATGCCTCAATGCCTACGGTTGAGGATATCGAAAAGCTCAGATAAAAATCAAAAGACTTGCAGAAATCAATCTGCAAGTCTTATTTTTATATTCCGAACATAATTCCGAGGAAAAGACGGATGTTCATATCCTCCGTCAGCCTCACGGGCATCGAGTCATATTTGTCAATCAGATCATAAAACTCTTTGGTATTCTTTTCAGTTTTGTTTTCAAGCACTTCCATAAGCTTTTCAAACATATCACACGCAACAAAGAATTTCTCTGACCATTTTCCGACTTCATTGCAGATCGGCAGATCCTTCTTAAGATACTCTCTTGCTTCGTTCATTCTGACAATATATTCCCTTGCGAGTGCGATTGCATTTTCCTTTTCTCCCTTTTTAAGAAGCTCAAGCACACCTGCAAAATGTGCCTTCATTCGTCTTGACGGCTCATCCTTGAGGCAGGATGTGTAAAGGTGGTCGGCAAAAACAATAAATTTTTCCGCGTCCTCCTCACCTACAACCTGACGCACTGCATTCTCCCAGGATTTTTCGGGATTATAGTTTTCACTGTCCCAGAGATAATCAGCAAAGGTTATAAGCGGAATTTTTGAGCTTTCTGCATATTCCATACAGTTTGCAATAATTCCTTCGGAGTATTTCCATAAATCGGGATCGCGGTTGATTATGGGCGAAATATGCATTTCGTTGAACATCGCCATATCATTGACGGGATAATTATCCCAATAAAGCGGCTTGTGGTTTGTTCCGTCAATAAACTCGCGCGCCTCCCTGCTTGTAAGCTCACGCGAACAGATATCTCTGCCTGTCCAGAAGAGTGAAATCTGCGGTGAGATATTTTTGCCGAGCTTTGAGATATAATATTCGTCACCCTTGCCGTGATAAAGTGTCGGGCATACGGTAAGCTTAATGCCGCTTTCAATATTGAGAAGAGCGTTATAATATTTTGTAACAAGGTCAATGTGTGCATTTACCGTTTCGCCGTAAACAGCCTTGTCCTCGTCGTAGAAAAGTTCCTCGTCAATGTCATCAAGCAGAAGACCGAATGAACGGATACCGATTGAATAAAGCTGCTCGGTTTTCTTCATAAGCGTGTCAAACTCTTCCTGTGAAGAATATTTCATTGAAAGACCCGGTGCAATGCAGAAATGGAATTCCATATAATTCTCTTTTGCAAGGTCGACAAGCTCCTTTAATTTCGCAAGGTCGGTCTCGGGGTAAAGCTCACGCCAGAGGTCACGGTGGTACGCATCATCCTTCGGGGCATAGTAGACCGTGTTCATTCTGTTGAGTGCCATAAGCTTCATAACGGATATGCGCTTGTCGTGTGTCCACGGTGTGCCGTAAAATCCCTCGATATAGCCTCTCACGGCAAAGCTCGGAGAGCAGGCATAAGCACCGTCCTCAAGAGTGCCGTTTTCTGTCCTCCTCTTAAGGTCGCACAGAGCATAGAATGCTCCGTTTTCGCCTGAGTACTCAACCGTAACGGCTATACCGCCGTCAGCGTGTTCAACATTCAGAACATATTTTTCATCCGTTACCCTATGAGTTTTTTCGCAGTAGCACACCCTGCACAAATTAGACTTCTTAAGCGTGACGCTGACATTGTTAGCGTTAAAAAAATCTTCGAAAGCAGTAAAAGAAGCGAAACCGTTAATCATAAATTACCTCCCGGTGTTGATTTTTATTTGTTTTGATGTTAAAATTTTCTTATAGAAAAATATCAGGAGTATTTATTATGATTATAAGACCTTATGAAGAAAAAGACAAGGAAAATGTCAGATTTATTTGCCTGAACAGTGAGGGCGAATGTAAGATGACAGAAACGGAACAAAAATATATACTTACAACCTACTGTAACTATTTCATTGAACAGGAAGGAAGAAACTGCTTTGTTGCCGTTGACGAAAACGACAGAGCAATCGCTTACATAATCTGTGCAGAGGATTATGACGCTTATAAAAAGGTTTTTGATGAGAAATACATTCCTCGTCTTGATGAAGATATGGTTGTGTGGGGCTTTAACGCCAGAAAAGGTGCAGACGGCTCGGCTAAGCTTCAGGGAAAGCACAAAAAGGACTTCCCTGCTCACCTGCACATCGATGTTCTGCCCGAGTATCACCGTCAGGGTATCGGCCACAGACTTGTGGACACACTGTCTGCTCACCTTAAAGCAAAGGAAATCTGCGGTGTTATGCTGACTGTCGGCGCCGCTAACGAAAGAGGACAGGCATTCTATAATAAATACGGCTTTGAATTTATCGAAAAGGACGGCGACGATGTTGCTTTCGGACTTCGATTATGATTGGAGTTGACAGTATGAAGTATTATCTCGGAATTGACGGCGGCGGAACAAAAACGATTGCAATCGTCTGCGACAAAAACGGCAATCTTGTTTCGCGCTATGTCGGCAAAAGCATCAATTACAATTCTGTCGGCACTCATACGGCAAGACAGAATCTTAAAGAAACCGTTGACGGTGTGCTTGACGGTAAGGATATTACACTCAGCAGCGCTTTCATCGGTATGCCTGCACTTTCAGCCCGTGCCGATGATGAATTTACGAAGGAGCTCTGCTCAGGCATAATTGACTGCCCGAAAATTGCAATGGATTCGGATGTTTACATCGGTCTTGAAGCAATGAAATGTGATGGCGCGGCAGCAATGGTTATCAGCGGTACAGGCTCTATGGCTGTCGGCAGGCTCGCTGACGGTACAATTATTCACACAGGCGGTTGGGGCTACATTCTCGGTGATGAAGGCTCAGGCTACGCGCTGGGGCTTGATGCTGTCAAGGCTGCAATATGCGGCTCTGAGGGCAGTGCAAAGCAGACCTCACTGACTGAAAAGGTTCTTGAGCATTTCGGCATTGCGGATATTGATGTGCTCATTGATATTTTCTATGATCCGCCGATTTCCAACAGCGAGGTTGCAAGGGTTGCGCCCGTGCTTTTTGAATGTGCCAAAAACGGTGACGAGGTTGCAAACGGAATTATCACAAAGCACGCTCACCTTCTTGCCGATACGGTGTCGGCTCTGCTCTGCCGTATGCCCTGCGGTACACCGCTCGGAATGTGGGGAGGAATTCTTGTTAACTGCGATATTTTCCGTGAGCAATTTGTTTCACTTGTTAAAGATAAATTCCCTGAAGCTCAGATAGAAATAATCAAATATCCGCCCGAATTCGGTGCTGTCTTTGCGGCAATCAAGGAGGACAACAAATGAAAAAAAGTCTCGAATACTTAAAAAATATACAAAAAATCCTTGAGGATATAACAGAAAATCAGCTTGATGCAATTGATAAAACCGCAAGGGAATTTGCAACGGCACTTGAAAACGACCGTAACATCTTCCTTTTCGGCACGGGACATTCGCATATGCTTGCGGAGGAGGTTTTCTACCGTGCAGGCGGTCTTGTTAAAATTCAGCCTGTTTTTGAAACTCCGCTTATGCTTCACGAGTCTGCATCAAAAAGCACGGAGATGGAGCGTATCGAGGGTTATGCGGATAAGATTTTCGCCGACTACAATATGCAGAAGAATGATGTTATAGTCATTATTTCCAATTCAGGCAGAAACGGTGTCTGCGTTGATATGGCACAGCTTGCCAAGGATAACGGTCTTACAGTTGTTGCGCTGACTAACCTTAACCATTCAAAATCAATGGCATCGCGTCATCCGAGCGGTAAAAAGCTCTATGAGTTTGCAGATATCGTGCTTGACAATATGGGCTGCGTGGGTGATGCAAGTGTTTACTTTGATGAGCTCGGCAGAAGTGTTGCACCGACATCAACAAGCGCAGGTGCGGCAATACTTAATGCCGTGGTTACGGGTACTGTTGCAATAATGCTTTCAGACGGCGTCATCCCTGAAGTATTCTCGAGCAGTAATGTTGACGGCGGCGACGAAGTCAATGAAGCATTTTTGAAAAAGTATAAAGATAAGATTAAATCGTTGTAAAGCAAAACCCGACGGAAAAATCCGTCGGGTTATTTTTATTCAACTGTCATTCTCACTCTGCCGTTGGAGATTACGGTAAGTGTGAGGGTGCCTGTTTCGGCATTCCACTCTTCCTTTAATTTTGCACCGTTTGTGCCGTCGGCAGTTACTGTCGGCTTTTCGCTGAAGCCTTTAAGCTCGATAGTTGTTTCACGGAAGTTCTTCGGATCGCTTCTCTTTCCGCCTGCAGCATATTCGCACATAAACTCAAATTCAGATTCACGTCCGTTGCATACATCATCAGTATCAAGTCGGAGATTACACATATCAATGTTGATTCTGTTATCGTCCTCGGTGATTATAGCATAGGTGTGTGACTCAAGCTGAAGATTTATGTTCTTCTGAGTTTCGGGTAAGGTGTAGTTAACCGTCTGCATTGCATCAATTGTTTTGTTCTCGTTGCTGTTGAATGCATAGATATATTCATTTATATCAAACAGAACCCCGTCACCTGTATGAATCTGCTCATAATACTTATTGAAGAATTTCACCTTAATCGGATTTATAAACAGGAAGCGGAAGAAATAATTGAAGTCATTAAGAATGAATGCATCCGGTAAAACTTCCTTAGCATCCGAATAAATCGGAAGAATCGGCATCACATAATATCTGCTTGTTGACGGGACCCAATCCTTTGTACAGTCAAGATAAATGTTATTGAACTTTTCCTGGAAAAAGCTGAACTTGTCACAGTAGAGTCCCTGCAGGATGTGTGCATCGTTACCCGTAAGTGCATTTGCAATAGGATTGGTCATTTTGTATGCAACCTTAATTTCCTCTTTTACCTGATCCTTATTCGGCACTGAGCCGTTGAGCACATACTGATAGAACGGATAAAGCACATCGTAGAACGTCGGCGTCATAATAACATCATTGTCAACATATTGGTAAAGACCGCCTCGGCTGAAGGTGCCTTCAATAGCATAAACCGTTGCACCTGCAACCGCGTCGGCAATCATATCAATACCGTAAAGTGCGGGAGGATACTTTGCTGTATGAATCGAGTCAGCTTCATTCGGACCGACACCGAGATCGTCATACTCTATAAAGCCTTCCTCATACCAAAGGAAGTTTTCAAGATTCACACCCCAGTTGCCGCATACACCGTCAAGCCAACATCCTAAAATATTTGCCTGCGAAGCGAAGTGTCTGCCGTGACCGTTGTGCTTATCCATAATTACTATGTTTTCACTATTGCTCTTGAGCAGGTCATAAAGCTCCCTGTCCTGAAGGAAGAAGTTTACAAAATTATTCTTTTTCCAGTATATATACTCCATATCCTGCCAGATGAAAAGTCCGCCGTTTTCTGCACAGGCCTTAACGCAGGACTTCATTCTTGCAAGCATATTTTTGTTAACGCCCTGGTCATCCGTAACCTCTTCATAAGCCAGCTTATCGTTAGTTACACCGTTTGTTGAAAGCTCAACCTGAACAAAGCCCATAAGAACTGTGTATTTCTTAAAGAAATCGGAAAGCTGCTCCTGAGTGAACGGGTCACGCTGCTTTGCGGTACAGAAGCATTCTGACTGAAGCACAACGGGAACCTTTGCAGCCTCGAGAAGATCGAGAAGCCCGTACCAATAGTCAAGCTGCTCCTGAGGTGTCATATAAGCAGGGCCCTCGTCCATATAGATAACGGTAAAGTTTCTTACATCCTCAGGCAATGCATAATATGTCTTGATTGCCGAATCAGCAGCGTTTACAGGAATATGCATATTACCTACGGGGGCGTTTCTTATCATAAACAGCGGATTCTCTTCGTCCACATACAGACGGAGTCCGTCAACCTTTTTACGGGTACGCAGTTCAGTTTTTTCCGAGACTGTCTCAGGCAGAGTAACAAACTCAGCCTCCTGATTGCTTACAGTATCCGCGGCAGTAACCTGCAACGGTATAGCCGTGAGTGTTAAGACAGCTAATAAGATGCATAAGATTTTTTTCATAGAGCATCCCTCCATAAGGTTCATTCTATCATAAAAACAGAAATATTACTGCACAAAAAATGCACCTTGGTTTTATCCAAAGTGCATAGTTTTTTAATAACTGTACTTTTCCTTGAATTCTTCTCTTGTGTTACGGGTAAGAAGCTTTTCACCGTCAAAGATGAGGATGCAGTATGCGTGACCGCACTTTTTGCCCTGCTCAAACCACTCTGCAAACGCTCTCTGCATACTTGTGTTGCGCGGAAGTTCTGCAGGCTTCTTATGTGCGTTCTGCTGACCGAAAATTCTCCATGCATCGCCGAAGTCGTAAGTTCTTGTGATATCCAACGGCTCAAAATCGAGAAGGAAATCTCTTGCCTTTGATTTCTCGGGCAGGATATTGAGATTATCGGGGTAAAGAAGCCATGAGCCGCAGCATACAACCATCGGTCCACCGTTGAATCTGTCCTTGAAAAATTCAAAAGCCTTTTTATAAGAATCGATGCGGACATCATAATCAAGTGTGCCGAGGTGAGACGGAATATGAAGACCGAGAACAAACTGACTGTCGTGAAGCTCAATGCCGTGCTCATCGTAGTAATCCTCACAGAAATCTGCAAGCTCGTACTGGAATCTGCCGATGCCGAAGCGCTCAAGGGTATAGAACTGCTTGAACCAGCCTGCTACGAATGTTCCGTAAACACCGTAGTTTTCCATACATTCAATCATCTTAACCTTAAGGTCAATGATTGTGTTCCAATAGATATCTTCGCTGATACCCTCCTTTTTGTACAATGCAAGCAACGGCTTTGTACAGTTAAGAAGAAGCACAAGCTTGACTGTATACTCGCTTTCGCCGATCATCTCTGCAAGAGCCTTGACCTTATCCTCAAAGTGATCAAAGTTCTTCTTTTTAAGCCAGTATGCACGGTACATTGCTTCGTAAATTCTGTTAGCCTTTTCGTCAGCAAGAATTTTATCCTGAGTGCGGATAATAACCTCTCTTGCTTCTGCAGGATAATCCTGCTTTTCCATTACCATGAGTGCGTGATTGTAGTTTTTCATAATTTACTCCTTTTCGTCCGGGTCATACACCATATAGTAGTTGTGAATTTTTTCCAGCTTGTAAAATTCTTCTTTTATAATTTTAAAGCCGAGCTTTTCATAAAAACCAACATTGTCGGGATTCTGTGTTTCAAGACCGATTTTGTAACCCTGAGGTACAAATTCATTGATACCCTCTTTAATCATTTCAGTTGCAATTCCCCTGCCCTGATGCCGGGGATCAACAAACACGGGGGAAATGATTAGCGTATTTTTTTCAAAAACCTTGGAATCAAGGTGGCTGTACGCCATAAGAGTTTTAACGGTTGATGTTATGTAATAGCAAAGGAACACCCAATTAGGACACTTGAGAAAGTCAAGAACCGTATACTCGTTGTGTGCATCGCGCCACACGCACAGCGCCCTTGCCTCGTCATCAACATAAAATGTATCGCATTTGTTTGACGATGTGAGTCTTTCAAGCAGGAAGTGATAAACAAACTTCTTGCGTCTTTCGACATTTTTTGTTGCAAACTTATGCACGGGATCGTCAACAAAGCTTTCCGCCGCCATACGTGCGTAATACTTAAGCGTTTCTCTGTCAAGTTCAGTTGCTTTTTTCATAATAACCTCTCTGTGTAGTGAAGTAGATGTATTCTACCACAAATCTGCAGTATTTTCTACATAAATGTTAATTTTTGTGTTCGATGAATTTTTACGGTATAAAAAATGCAGAGCGCCAAAACCGACACTCTGCAACCGCCCAACATATTTATAATATCACACCGATACCTTGTGTGTCAACGGTTTTGGAGCGAACGGAAAACATTTCTGTGTTTTGCATAATTTTAGGGTTTTAAGTTTATTGAACACGCGAATAGATTTTCGGTTGCAGATGTGTTATATTATAGACACAGAAAGGAACAGGTGATACCGATGAACAGGTAACAACCAAAGCTCATATTAAAATTAAATTCAGTTCCCTGATAAAGCTTAAGATCCAGGTGGTCATACAATAGCTCAACACGAAAGTGGTATTTTTTAAAGAATTTTAAGTTTAATCAGAACAGATTTTAAAATTAAAATGAGCACAAGCCTTCAATAATCAGAATGAGATTTTAAATGCCAATGGCAACTTGAATTATCAATAGCCGTAAAAACATTTTAAATCAGACTTCAGAATTATTAAGGTTCCCTTCTAAATTAAGAAAGAGAGGTATATAAAAAGATGTTAGATATTAAGAGTGAACAGAAATAACCCTTGACCGGCTCAAATGTGTAAAGAAACATTCGGTCAAGGGTTATTTCAATTTTATCCGTCTTTTTATTTTAAATATTTCTTTCATACCGCCCTCGGGGCGTTTTTTTTATTGTCTTTTTTGAACATATTCTCTTGAATAAACAATGCGTTGGTGTTATACTTTTTGTGTATCTGATTTTTTACGGAGGGTTAATTATGGCAAAGAAAATTATTGTTGCAGGTCTCGGTCACGGTGGTATTGCCACAGCGGCTATTCTTGCTGAAAGCGGTTATGATGTTACGGTTTACGAAATGAAGTCAGAGGGTACTCTCGGCTACGACTGGACAGACATTTTTGATCCCAAGGCACTCAAGATTGCAGAAATGGATATGCCCGACGAGGACAAGTTTGAATATAAAGAGGATATGACCTTTGTTGCTCCGAACGGATTTTCAAAGCTTTATCAGCACGTTCCCGAAAAGGAACTTGAAATCAAGATGGAACGCAAGGATATCTATGACCATTTTATCAAAAACGCAGTCGATAAAGGCGTTAAAATCGTTTATGACTGTGAGGTTCAGAAGCCGATTATGCTCGGCAACCGTGTTGTCGGTATCCGCACATCAAACGGAGATTTCTTTGCCGACCTTATCATTGACTCCTGCGGTATGAACTCCCCTGTCCGCCGCAATCTTCCGAAGAGCCTGATGATTGAAAAGGAAGTTACCCGTAAGCAGAAAATCACAATCTTCCGTGCTTTCTATAACAAAGCAAGTGACGTTGAGGTTGATGATAAATTCAAGGTGCTTATCCGTCCCGAGGGTGTTGAGGGCATAAGTTGGATTGCATCCGAGGATGAGCACACAGATATTCTTATCGGCAGATTTGAAGAGTTTGATATGGACGAGGTTAACCGCATCATAGAGAATCTGCGTCCTACCAATCCCCGTCTCGGCACGGAAATTGTACGCGGCGGTCAGTTTGTGGAAATTCCCGTACGCCATCCGCTGTCAGTTATGGTTGCTGACGGCTATGCAGCTATCGGTGACAGCGCATTTATGACAGTCCCCCTCATCGGCTCAGGTATCGCAAACTCTCTGAAGGCTGCAAGAATCCTTGCTGAGACAGTTATCAACGACCCTGCACAGGCTTTCAGCGTGGAGACACTCTGGAAATATCAGGTGCTTTTCTACAAGCATCTCGGTACAGGTCTTGCTCCGCTTGAGTGTGTTAAAAATCTTATGTTCAAATTCACTCCCGAAGACCTCGACTATTGCTTCAGCTCAGGTATCCTGACAGACTATAATGTTACAATGACAGCAAACTTCGGCAGCTTCTTTGATGTTATTGACTTCTTTGACGTGCCTGACCTTATCAACAAGGCAAAGCAGTCTGTTGCTGACCCTGTGCTTCTTATGAAAATGATCGGTGCAGGCAACCGTATCTCTGCGGCAACGGCAACCTGCCTTGCAATCCCGAGAAAATGGGACAGAAAGCTTGTCGAAATCTGGGCAAAAGCTTATACAAAAATTTTCGAATAACTAAACCCTATCAAAAGGAGAAAATAAATGGGACGTGCAGTTGACTTTAAAGCTAAAGCACATATTTTCAGAAACACGGCTTTTATGCTTAAGTGCAGTTTCAAAAGTGCTCCGATTGCGACCATCCTTATCTACCTTGCTTATATTGCAGAAAATGTTTACTATGCAGTTGTTTTCAATGTTATGTTTCTGCAGACCGCAATTTCGATTATTGAGGGTAACGGTACATTCAAGGAATTTGTAATCAAAATCGGTCTGATTATCCTCGGCAAAATTGCCGTTGACCTCTTCAGTTACATCGTCTTTCACCCCGTGCGTGAAAAGTACGAGTTCAAGTATGAGGGTTACATAAACAGAATGATTTTTGAAAAAGCACAGCAGGTTGAGCTTGCCTGCTATGAAACACCCGAGTTTTTCGATAACTATAACCGTGCAACCTGGGTTGTTGAAAAAGGTGCGTACAAGCGAATCATTGAGGGCTCGGCTTGGACTATCGGATCTATTATAAGCATAATCTTCCTTGTAATATATCTGTACAGCCTTGACCCGTTGCTTCTTGTGATCATCCTCTGCCCTGTTATAGTTATGTATTTCCGCGTTAAGCGTAACAGCGTTGAGTTTGCAAAAGAAAAAGAAATGACAATCTTTGAAAGGCAGAAGGACTACACAAAAAGAACTGTTCTTCTTAAGGACTTTGCAAAGGAAATCAAGACAACAGACATTTTTACCGTTGTCAAGCGTCGTTTCAAGGAGGCAACAGACAATAACATCAAGGCTATCAACAAGTACGGTTGGCGAATAGCCGTACTTGAGATGTTCAGCGACTTTTTTGGTGAAGTTATACCGATTGCAGGCGGCTTCGGTTACGGTTGCTACAGACTTATTGTCAGAGAGGATCTGCCAATTTCGGACTTCTCCGTGCTTATTTCTGCAATCACAAACTGCAGAAACAAGCTCAACCAGCTTGCACATTATTTTACAATGCAGCAGAAGCAATGCCTGTGGGTACAGAATCTGCGTGAATTTCTGGCTTATGAGCCTCAGATTAAGGGCGGTACACTTGAGCCCGGCGACTTTGAAAGCATTGAGTTCAGGAATGTGACCTTCCGTTACAGCGGAAACAATAAGGATACACTTACGGATATTTCTTTTAAAATCAACAAAGGTGAAAGCATCGCTGTTGTCGGTCATAACGGTGCAGGTAAAACCACACTTTCAAAGCTTATGATGCGTCTTTATGATGTGACCGAGGGCGAAATTCTGTACAACGGAGTAAACATCAAAGAATATGATCTGTTAAAATACCGTCAGAAATTTGCAAGTGTTTTCCAGGACTACAGAATCTTTGCGATGACTGTTGCTGAAAACGTTCTTATTGAAGAGGTTGATGAAACCAACATCGGCCGTGCAACTGAGGCACTCAGGCAAAGCGGTGTTTATGATAAAATCCGCACACTTGAGGAGAAAGAATACACCATTCTTACCCGTGAGTTTGACGAGGACGGTGTGCTTCTTTCGGGTGGTGAAAGCCAGAAGGTTACAATTGCAAGAATGTTTGCAAAGAATTTTGATGTGGCTATTCTCGATGAGCCTTCAAGTGCGCTTGACCCCGTGGCTGAGTCAAAAATGTACGACAGCCTGATGGAGGGCACAAAGAATAAAACCGTTATTTACATCTCTCACCGACTTTCCAGCGCAACAAGAAGCGACAACATTCTTGTTTTTGCGGGCGGTAAGTTGATTGAACAGGGCAACCACGAGGAGCTTATGAGCCTGAACGGTGAATACTGCAGAATGTTCACCTTGCAGGCATCAGGCTACAGGGAGGAGGCTGACGCAGATGAAGAATAACAAAAAAGCAGAAAGTGCGCACAGCTTCAGAAACTACCTTTTTATGCTGAAGTTTGTTATGAAGAATGCGCCGTTTCTTTTGATTTCGCTGCTTCTTTTTGACGTACTGTCTACCCTTCCGTGGATACTTTCAAACGTTGTGCTTCTTAAGTACATCATTGATGTGGTTACACAGGGTACCGATCTTTACCGTATTGCTGTTGCGTGTCTTATATTTGCGGTAGTGGTCGTTCTCGGTAACCTCGGCAACACTATTTTTTACGAGATTTACAGACCGAGACAGGCTGAAAAGCTTCACTACAAGCTGTACTCACAGATTTACGAAAAAGCAGCAAAAATGGATTTCCAGTCCTATGACAACCCCGAATTCTACAACGATTTTGTTCTTGCGATGAGCACAATGAGTGACCGTGTCGACAGCATAACATCCAGCACGAAGGACTTTTTCACTCATATGGTTTCGATAATTTCCATAACTGCGGTTATCGTTACAATAGACCCCGCTTGCTTTATTTTCATCGCACTATGCGTTGGAATTATGGTGCCTCTGGGCAGACTTATCGCAAAAGTAAATATCGATAAAAAACACGCAATGACTCCCCTTGACAGAAAAAATCTTTACTTTTCACGAGTATTCTATCTTCAGGATTATGCAAAGGAATTAAGACTCAATCCTGCAGGTGAAATGATTGAAAGACGCTACAACCAGAACATCTTCGACAGAATTTTCACGGTTTCGCCTTTCCTTAAAAAGCAGTGTGCCTTGTATTTCAGTCAGGAAAGTCTACCGATGACTTTGCTTATCTGTCTTGGCGTTACGCTTTATATGGGCTATAAGGCAATTGTAACAAAGGAAATCAGCCTCGGCAGCTTTGCCGCAACCTTCAACGGTGTAAGCTCCGTCAGCAACAGCGTTTTTGCAATGACAAGCTGGTTTGCAATCCGCGTGCGCGAAAACGGACTTTATGTCGAAAAATACAAGAAATTTATGGCGGCTGAGGAAAAGATAAAGGACGGAGACACAGTCAAGAAATTTGACAAGCCCGTACCAATTAAGCTTGAAAATGTTTCCTTTACATATCCCGGCTGTGACAAGCCAACGCTCAAAAACATCAACCTTGAAATCAAGCCTTATCAGAAGATTGCTCTTGTAGGCTACAATGGTGCAGGCAAGACAACGCTTACCAACCTTATCCTTCGTCTTTATGATGTAACTGAGGGACAGATAACTGTTGACGGCAAGAATATCAAGGATTGGAATGTGCGTTCATATCACAGTAACTATGCGGCTGTTTTTCAGGATTTCTCACTCTTCGGTGCAACACTGGGTGAAAATGTTGCCATGCACGAAAACCCCGATAAAGCACGCGTTATGAAGGCTTTGCAGGAAAGCAGCTTCAACAAAGAGGTTGAGAACGGCGCAGATACAATTCTCCTGCGTGAATTTGATGAGAACGGTCTTTCGCTCTCGGGCGGTGAAGGTCAGAAAGTTGCCGTTGCACGTGCATTCTATAAGGACTGCCCATTTGCAATACTCGACGAGCCGAGTGCAAATCTTGACCCCGTTTCGGAATATTCACTCAATGAGGCTATGTCCCGCGCAGCAAAGGATAAGACTGTTATTTTTATTTCACACAGACTGTCAACAACTGTTATGGCTGACGTGATTTATATGCTTGAAAAGGGTGAGATTGTCGAAAGCGGTACTCACGAGGAATTGATGGCGATGAACGGAAAGTATGCATATATGTTCAATCTTCAGGCAGAAAAATACAAGGAACAGCAATAAATAAACATAGCAAAACGCGACAGAGAAAACTCTGCCGCGTTTATTTTTATGCTTTTAAAGGATTATACAAGGTCTATTGTATAGTTATAATCGCTGTACCACACACCTGCAGTGTAGCTTCTTGCACGGATTTCAACTGTATCGTCATAAACCTCAAATACAAAGCCGGTGCCGTTTGCAATTCTGCCTCTGATTGTAAGGTACATATAGCTCGGAAGATTTACACTATGGAATGAGCCGTCTGATTCAACGCTGAGATAACCATATGTATCCTGATGGCATTCGTTTGTAAATCCGCTGTGAATGTGACCTGAAATCAGAATTACGTTGTCATAAGACTTAAGTATCTCTTCAACTCTTGCAGACTGATCACCGATACCGCCGTCGTCAGGCTCGGGTTCATCGTCGCCCCAGGTTTCAGGCAGACCGTGCGATTCATTGATCGGCCAATGGCTGATAACAAAAATCGGAAGATTATCTGCTGATGCTTTTTCCATTTCCGCTTCAAGCCACTCAAGCTGTGTATCAGTGAAGGTTGCATAGGTGTGATCCGATTCGCTGCCGAGAACGATAAATGTATAACCGTTCACCTTGGTTGAATAGTAAACATTGTCGATTTCTCTGTCAGCAATCTTTTTGTTGTAGTCTATAAAGAGCTTCTTGGAAAGTGCATAATCGTCATCACCTGTCCAGGTGTCGTGGTTACCCTGTGCAAGGATAATGTTTTTTGCAGGTGCATAATCTTCAAACGCAGACTCAAGCATAGCCCATTCTTCAGGCTCACCGTGGTCTGTAAGGTCACCTGCCGCAATGACAAGATCAAGCGGTGAATCGAACTCCTGCATATCCTGAAGACCGAAACGAAGCATATCTGCACGTGCTTTTTCTTCTGTCATATGAACATCAGAAAAAGCGGAAAAGTTCAGCTTACAGTCATCCTTAAGCGGTGTTGTTTCGGCAGTAAAGTTGCCGAAAATACCCCATGTAAAGAAATTAAGCACTGTAAGAATTACGGACAAAAAGCCTTTGATAAAAGATATAAAACCAAACATAGAAATTCTCCTTTCTTTGGTCTTAATATTAGCAGAATTTTTCTTTTATGGCAAGAACTTTTTATAATTGCTTTAAATCGTAAAATATGGTAGTATATTGTAAATAACATTGTGAGGTGCTGTTATGTTTGTTTTTTTAAAACAGGTTTTCAGTATAGTGCTGAGTTTTATTTTTGGCTTTGTGTCTTACCCAATAAGCTATATCCCATCCAATAATGACGGAGATTTTACTGTTAAAACAGGAATCTTCAGCGAAAACAGTATCGTCATTAACGATAAGGAAGAAAAAATCACGCTTAGTGAAGGCACTAAGTTTGACGACGGACAGCTTATTCTTGAAGATACGGCTGAATTATCTTTTAACGATATCACACACGGCTGGTTTAATTACTACGGTATCACATACACAGCCGACGCTCATCTCAAAGGCACGCTCAATTACCGTTGCGGTGCTGTAAAAAGAAGTGAAAACTTCTTCCTTGAGCCGGGAGAAAATGTGAGCTTTTATTCGTTTATCAACAATATGCTCTCCGGTACAAAGGCTAACGGCATTTATTCGCTTACATTTGAGGCATTAAGCTCCGATAAAGCTCTACTGGAAATTCACGGACTTGCACTTTTTAACAGAGAAATTCCTGACAAATATGTTTACATTCAGAACGACACCTACAAAATCGGTGTTAACCTCCTCTGGGGCGGTGCTCTGAGTTATCTGGAAGACCTCAATTCCAATGTTGAGGCAGTTGAAGTTGACGGAAGAGTTTTTGTTGACTCTAACGCAGGCGAGCGTTACGGTGCAAAGGTTGTCAACAAGAATGTAAACCTCATTAACCGTTTCGATCCCGGCAGACTTGTTCAGCAGTCATATTACGGCTCGACCGGCGGTGATTATGAAAGCGGTATTTATATGGGCAATGTATGGGCATATAACCCCGTACAGGGTGGCAATCAGTTTGGCGACAACAGTAAGATAGTTGACCTTCGATGCGATTATGAATCTATCTACATCAAGTGTCAGCCCCTTGACTGGGCAAAAGAAAAGGAGCATATCACTCCGTCATATATGGAAGCAACCTACAAAATCGAAAATAACAACGTCAAGGTTTCCTGCCGATTTATAGATTTTTCAGGCCGCGAGCCTTTGGCACGTGATCAGGAAATACCTGCCTTCTACTGCATTGAACCCTTCAACAGATTTATCTACTACGGCGGCGACAAGCCGTGGACAAACGATACTCTCTCAGTTGAACCTGACCTGATCTTCTGGCCCGATGCAGGTTATCCGAAGTTCACTTCTCTCGAGAACTGGGCAGCCTTCATCGGTGAATTCGATGACAGCTTCGGCATCGGCGTTTACGTCCCCGGTGAAACAGATTTCCTTACAGGTGTTTTCGCAAGAGAAACAACAAGCAACCACGATCCCTCCATCGATGCCCCAACATCGTATATTGCAGTTATCCGCGTTATGAGTATCAACACCTTTAATCCTTTCGAATACAGCTATTACCTTACAACGGGTACAGCAGACGAGATGAGAAATAATTTCAGAGAAATTGCAGAATAATACAGACAGCAAAACAGGCTTACGGATTTTCCGTAAGCCTGTAGTTTTTATTCATTCGGATGGCAGGCACCCTTCATTGCACATCCGGAGCAAGAGCATCCGCACGAGCAGGAGGACTTGCCGTTCTTTTTGTCAACAATTGCCTTGATGATGATTGCAAGAAACACCACTGCAACAATTGCCGCAACTATAATTGTAGGTGCATTCATTACGAATACCTCCCTTATTTAATCTTAGTTTTGTTTTCGTACTTGTTCTTTCTGAAAAGCATATAAAGCATAAACGCAAGAACAACCGCTGCCGCAACAGTACCTGCTATGTTACCGCCGCCGACAAACCATGAACCGAACTGGAAAACGATAAGTGATATTGCATAAGCAAAAACGCACATATATGTAATAGCACCGACAGTCCATTTTGCATTGTTCATCTCTCTTCTGATTGCGCCCATAGCAGCAAAGCACGGTGCACAAAGAAGATTGAATATCATAAATGAGAAGCCTGCAAGCTTGCTTCCGCCAAAAATCTCGTAGCCGATAACAGCAAGACGTGTTGCGTCTGCGCCCTCTACAAGCTCAAAAGCAAGGTCAGCGTCAGCCATTGATGAAAGTGAGCCGAACACACCGACAACCTCTTCCTTAGCAACAAGACCGAGGATTGTTGCAACTGCAGCCTGCCATGTGCCGAAGCCGAGCGGAGCAAAGATTACAGCAATCGCACCACCGATAGCCTCAAGGATTGATGCGCCTGCATTTTCTTCTGTAATGTAATGAAAGCCACCCTCAAATGAAAGCGAGTTAAGCACCCAGATAATAATGCTTGCAGCAAGGATAACTGTACCTGCACGTTTCACGAAGGACCAGCCGCGCTCCCATGTTGTACGGAAAATGTTTGACGGGAGAGGTGCGTGATATGCAGGAAGCTCCATAACAAACGGTGATGCATCACCCGAGAAAGCCTTGGTTTTCTTAAGAATGATACCGGAAATAACTACTGCGGCAACACCGACGAAATAAGCCACTGTGGCAATAAGCGGACTGTTGCCAAAAAGTGCCGAAGCGATAAGACCGACAATAGGCATCTTAGCACCGCAAGGGATGAAGCAGGTTGTCATAATCGTCATCTTACGGTCACGGTCCTGTTCGATTGTACGGCTTGCCATAACACCCGGAACTCCGCATCCCGAGGCGACGAGCATGGGTATGAAGCTCTTGCCTGACAGACCGAATTTGCGGAAGAGACGGTCCATAATAAAGGCTACACGGGACATATATCCGCAGTCTTCAAGTAAAGAGAGGAGGAGGAACAAGATTACCATCTGCGGAACAAATCCGAGTACTGCACCTACGCCGCCGACGATACCGTCAGCAACGAGGCTTACAAGCCAAGCCGCACAACCGAGGGACTCAAGTCCTGTTGTAACAGCAGGAACAATAGTTTCGCCGAAAAGAGTGTCGTTCATAAATCCGACAGTCCAATCGCCGATTGTACCGATAGAAATTGTATATACAAGCCACATAATCACAACGAAAATCGGCAACGCGAGAATTCGGTTTGTGACTATTCTGTCTATCTTGTCAGAAACTGTAAGTCTGCCTGCGTGCTTTTTCTTACAGCAGCCCTGAAGAATTTTTTCAATATAAACATAGCGGTCATTGGTGATGATGCTTTCTGCATCGTCATCCATTTCTTCTTCAACATCTCTGATGTCAAACTCGATATGCTCAAGTGTGGTCTTGTCGAGCTTTAACTGTTCAAGCACCTTTTCGTCACGCTCAAAGATTTTAACAGCGTACCATCTCTGCTGATCTTCGGGCATATTGTGCACGGTTGCCTCTTCGATATGAGCAATTGCGTGCTCTACTGCGCCTGAGAAAATGTGAGCAATATGCTTCGGGCCCTTCTTTTCTGCCTTTGCGGCAAGAATTGCGGCATCCGCTGCTTCCTGAATTCCCTCACCCTTTAATGCCGAAATCTCGATAACGGGACATCCGAGCTTTTTGGAAAGAATATCGATGTTTATCTTATCGCCGTTTTTGCGTACAATATCCATCATATTTATCGCTATAACAACGGGAATTCCAAGCTCAATAAGCTGTGTTGTGAGATAGAGATTACGCTCGATATTTGTACCGTCAACAATATTGAGAATTGCATCGGGACGTTCACCTACAAGGTAATTTCTTGCAACTACCTCTTCAAGGGTATAGGGTGAAAGTGAATAGATGCCCGGAAGGTCGGTGATGGTAATATCCTTATCCTTTTTAAGTGCGCCTTCCTTTTTTTCAACCGTAACACCGGGCCAGTTGCCGACATACTGGTTGGATCCCGTAAGTGCGTTGAACAGTGTTGTCTTACCGGAGTTCGGGTTGCCGGCAAGAGCAATTTTAATAGACATAGCAAGTCCTCTCCTTCTGAGTTAGCATCAACTAACCGTGAAATCAAAAAGTATGGGGAATTACATCCCCGTAAGTTTTATTCAACCTCGACCATTTCGGCATCAGCTTTTCTTAAAGAAAGCTCATAGCCGCGAAGATTAATCTCGATAGGGTCTCCGAGAGGAGCAACCTTGCGTATGTAAATTTCAACACCCTTGGTTATTCCCATATCCATAATTCTGCGCTTGAGTGCACCGACGCCGTGGAGTTTAACCACCTTGACAGTCTGACCGATTTTTGCGTCTTTGAGTGTTTTCATACAAAGTCCTCCTGTTACCTGAAGGTATTCGGTTAGTCTATGCTAACTCAGTTACCTTAAAATGCAGTTAGCCTTCGCTAACCGTAAGTATAATAACGCGATTTAACTTTTTTGTCAAGAGGTTTTATGTAAAATTTTTAAAAAAGAGACAACTTTTTCAAGTTGCCTCCTTATACTTTATTCTATATTTTTGAGATTGAATTCAGCGTTGTTGTCCGAATAACCCTTGTTGTTTGCAATGGTATTGAGCACCATTTCGGTAAGGTTTATCGGATTGTCACCCTTCTGAAGCTTAGGCTCAATTTTTCTTATAACAAAATTCAGTCTTTTCAGAACACCCGACACGGCATTGTAAACAGGTGTACCCTTCTTATGGGGTTGGTCGCCTGCAAAAATACAGCATCCGATTTCGCCTGCAAAGTCCATAAACTTCTTGTCCTTGATTGACTTGTCGGGCTTTACAAAAAAGATTTTTCCGAGTGTACTGACCTTGATTGAATTGAGCACCTTTTTAAGAATCTTCTTATATACTTCATCGCCGTTCAATGCACGGTTGATTTTATTGATATTCGAAACAACAAACTGCTTGTCAGCGAATTCACGGACTGAAAGTCCGCCCAGATCCCAACCGAAATCCGGCACATCAAGTGTCTCAACCTTCATAACCGCATCTTCGGAAATATCTATTCTTCGGTACTGCATCGGACTTCCGACAGTCGCGCTTGTGCAGATATCGATAAGTCTGTTGCCCTGCTTTGAATAGTATTCGTTGATGCTCTGAATATGCATATGTCCCGTGAGTATAAGCTCAACTCCGTTATCGGCAAGGAAGTCAGCAAAGCGTCGCCAGTTTCTGACCTGTGCATCACCTACAAGGTCGAACACGGGTACGCACGGAACAACAGGATAGTGATTGATTGCGAAAATAAAGCAGCCGTCCTTTTTTGCCTGATCAATCTGTTCCTGCAGCCATCCGAGAAGTCGATCATCAATGACGCCCTTTGTCTCTTCACAGCTGTCACAGTTAACAGCAAGCAAACGGACCTTCGGGGCAATTTCGGCAACATAGGAGAGTGTCTGCTTATCCACGGCAAAAGCCTGTGAATAACCGAAATCATAATAAAGATCGTAAAGCTCCTGATGGCTTACACCCTCAACGGGCACCAGCTCGTCATTTTTAAAGCTTCTTGACCACTCGTTATAGTCGTGCGCGGCAGTGATTACGAAAACCTTTTTGCCTGCCTCTTTGAGCTTATACAGCTCTTTGATAAGACTCTTGTGGCTCTCTCTTTCACCGTTTTTGGACAGATCGCCCGGCATAATTACATATTCCGTCTCTTTGTCTGCCATTATCTGTGCAAAAACCGCCTTGACCATATCGCTGCTCTCGGCAAGAAAGATCTGCTCGGTTTTCATATATTCCTCGTATGCCTTACCGCTTGCACCGAGTGACGGCTCATAAAAGTGGGTATCCGTTACAAGGTAAAATCTGAAAGGTGTCATAACAATTCTCCCTGAAAAAACGGAGCAGTTACCTGCCCCGTTATCGTTTTATTTATTTGCTGTCAAACCAGCCGCGGGGACCAAAGAACTTATATGTAATGTCGCTCGCAAATTTCATAATCTTTGTGAGAGCTGCTTCTGTCTTATCCTCTTCGGGCTTTACATATTCTGTACCATAAGCATGTGCTCTTGCGATATAGAACTCTTCCTTAGCCTCTTCGAGTGCCTCGTTGTCAACAACTGTATTAGCAAGCACTGCCTCAACCTTTGCGATTGCAGTCTCAAGCTCAAGTGCAACTGCAGGATCAAGTGAAGATGTGTCTATCTTCTTTGCATCCTTGACCTCGTTGATGATACCCTTTGTATTTCTTGCTGTGTTGAACTGCGGGAAACGATCGGGATATGAGTAGACATCCGTAAAGTTTTCATCTGTGAGAAGCTCAACCGCAAGAAGCATAACAACGTCGTTGTTACCTGTTCTTTCGTGGTTCTGGTTATAGAAATAGAATGTGTGGTCGGGGAGAAGACCTGCACGTGCGTCTACGATATTGTGGGGGTCAATGTGGTTGTGGTCGGGGTTTGTACAATGAGGATCTTCAGTAACATAGCCTTCGGGAAGCTCAACGTCAACACCGTAGCTTACAGCACCCATTGATGTTGACTCAAGCTGAATGATACCGTCTGCGTTTACGTTATCCCAGCTGTCAACAATTGCGTAGAGTGAATAGTTATAACCGCAGATATCAAACACCTTTACGCCTGCATCAATTGCATCGAGGATATTCTGATCAGCGTTTAGCTGTGCGTTGTAGAAGATATCTGTCTGGCGTCTGATTTCCTTTGTGCTTTCGTCTGAAAGATACTTCTCTGCACCTGCAGGATAATTCTCTGACGGGCAAAGACCCCAGATAAGTGTGCTGTATCTCAGGCCGTCAATAAGACCGTCAACTGCACCGTCAAGAAGGCTGTTGAGAACATCCTTCGGGAAAATACGAATTGCAAGGTTGATAAGATAGCTGCTCCATGAATTGTCGAGAAGTCTCGGAATCATATAGCTGTAAAGAGCCTCATCATCATCGATAAGACCGTATTCGATGATTTCACCTACAAGAGTTGAACCGTTCTTTGCAGGAACAACATATACAATACGGTTGATGTCTTCAGAGATATCTCTGCCCTTATCCTTGTACATCTGAAGAAGCATATTTGCAAGAGAACCGCCCTGGCTGATAGGAACGATATTGATCTTATCGTGGCCTGTCTGCTCCTTGATAAGCTGAATGTAGTTGTAAAGCTCCTCAACTGTGTCAATCATATTGCCGAGTGAGAAGTAAGAGAAGAAATATAGGTGGTCAGCACCTGCAATTTCAATATACTTTTCAAGCGGAACATTGTCGAGGATGTGCTCTCTGTCGTGTGCGGAAAGATCTGCAACGCTTGCATTGTACTTGGTTGCACGGATATCCTTGATAACCTTACCGTTCTCGTCACATCTGATATTTTTCATAAGGATTTCGCCGATTGCCTTGCCTGCCTGTGTTGCAAGGAGGTCAAAATAATCGTGCTGGAAGCCGAGAGCCATAAGAAGCGGAACAAGAAGACGCATAAGCGCAACCTTGACAATTTCTTCTGTTGACTCAAGATAGAAGGGACCTTCGTACTGGTCGCCGTCACCGTTTATTGCGATTTCGCCGTTCTCGTCATAAAGAAAAACTTCTGACTGGAAGATACCGGGAATAACAAGTGATGGACACTGGTCACAGTCACCATCGCATTTGTCCTCTGCAGTTGCAAAAGCAGGAATAACTGCGCTGAACACAAGCGTAAGTGCAACAAGTGTTGCAACAAGTTTGGTCCAAATACTCTTTTTCATAACATTACCTCCGTAAAGTAATTTACAAATTCAATAATATACCAATTTGACAAAAAAGACAATAGCGTAATTGAAAATTTGTCCAAAAAAAGATCAAGAATCAGGTTATCTGTTTCTTGTTCTTTCAAATTTATTTAAAAATTATTTCGTGAGAATTTCGCCGATGATTGTGTCAAGCATAATAAGCATTCTCGGAAGGTGGAACGGACCCTTGAAGGTGCTGCCCTTACAAGCAGGCATTGTAGGCTTGCCGTCACGGCGCAGATAGCCGTACCAATCGCCGAATTCAGGATCTGAGAAAACCTCCTGACAGTAAGAAAGAGTCTTCTTGAACCACTCCATATAATACTCGTCGCCTGTATCACGGTATGCCATAATTGATGCGATGAGAATTTCGTTATGCGGCCACCAGAGCTTCATATCGTGCTCATAAGCCTCGGGAGGATTGCCGAGACAGTCACGGAAATAAAGAAGTCCGCCGTACTCGTGATCCCAACCGCCTTCAATTGCAAAGCGATAGATTTCCTCTGCCTTTTTGTAAAGCTCCTTGTCACCGATGCGGTTAGCCTCTTCCATAATAAACCACGCACATTCGATATCGTGACCCGGATTTACAACTCTGCCTGCGGTGTACTCTGAACAGAATTCACCGTTAACACCGACGCTTTCAAGTGTACACTTAAGCTCGGGCTTGTGATGATATGCAAAAATATCGTGCACACATTCTGCACTGTATTTGTCATACTTCTCTTTATTTTCGGGGTCAACACGGCGCATAATTGCTGTTGTGTTAAGGAAAATCATCGGGTCTGCAAGTGCTCTTCCCGTTCTTGTTTCGGGAATTGTCTTTGCACCCATACCTGTCGGATCTTTTCCGCCGTGGTTGAGGAAATAGATAAGGTCATAAGCCTGTCTTGCACGCTCGAGATGCTCTTTGTCACCTGTTATGCCGTAATATTCAGCGTTTGCGATACAGTAAAAGCCCTCGGAGAAGCAATATCTTCTCTGACGCAACGGCTTACCGTCTGCAGTAACGGTAAAGTACATTCTTCTGCCTGCATCCTTGTTGATACAGTAGTTTTCCATAAAGTCAAGACAGGATTTTGAAGCCTTGAGCCATTCGTCCTTAACACCGTATACCTTGCAAAGATATGCAAAAATCCAGCCGCATCTGCCCTGCATCCATACGCTTTTATCTGTTGAGTAAATCTTACCCTCACGGTCAAGACAGGTGTAAACACCGCCGTTTACCTCATCCATGCCGTTTTTGAGCCAGAAATTTACGCAACGCTCAAGCTCTTCTTTAACCCATTTCTGAGTTTCAACTAAATAATCTCTGTTCATATTGCACCTCAGCCGACAAATTTTTCGATTGCTTGGTCAATCATAATCTTAACGTTGTGTGCAAGAACGATACCCTCTTCGGTAATCTCTGCAAGAGGAGGACGGACTGAACCGCACTCTACGCCCTTTTCTCTGAGGATCTGCTTTGCTGCTGCGTACATATTACACTTACAAGCACACATAGCATAGATAATCTTATCGATAGCGTGCTGAATTTCGTTTGCCTCTGCAATCTTGCCTTCCTTAAGAAGCTCGTCTGCCTTGAGGAAAAGCTCGGGCATTACTGCATAAGTACCGCCGATTCCGCCGCCTGCACCGATGATTCTGCCTGAAATAAACTGCTCGTCAGGACCGTTGAAGATAATGCAATCATCTCCGCCCTCCATTTTGAACATCTGAATGTCCTGAACAGGCATTGAAGAGTTCTTAACACCGATTACACGGGGATTTTCAAGCATCTTCTTAAAAAGAGGCATAGTGAGTGCAACACCTGCAAGCTGGGGAATGTTGTAGATAATAAAATCAGTGTTGGGTGCTGCTGAAGAAATATCGTTCCAGTACTTTGCAATTGAATCCTCGGGAAGGTGAAAATAAATCGGAGGAATGGCAGCAATTGCGTCAACACCGAGGCTTTCAGCGTGAGCCGCAAGCTCCATTGAATCCTTTGTATTGTTACAAGCAACATGTGCGATGATTGTCATCTTTCCGCCTACAGCCTGCATAACACTTTCAAGAATAATCTTTCTTTCTTCCTTGCTCTGGTAAATACATTCACCTGATGAACCGCAGACATAAAGTCCCTTTACGCCCTTTTCAAGCAAATACTTTGCAAAATTCGCTGTGCGTTCTGCACTTACATCACCGTTATCGTCATAGCAAGCATAAAACGCAGGAATAACGCCCTGGTATTTTGTTAAATCTCTCATTGTAAACACTCCCTATATATTCAAGAATTCTCTGAATGAATTAATGTATGAAGCGGCAGCTTCCTTTTCTGAGCTTTCCGCAAAGATACGGAGAAGCGGCTCTGTGCCTGAGAAGCGGCAGATAACAAAGCTGTCATCCTCAAAGTAAACCTTGCATCCGTCCTCGTAATTGACACGGACAACCTTTTTGCCGAAATCAGGAAGCTGTTTTTTAACCATTATGATATCGTTGATTGTCTGCTTGTATTCGGGTTCAAAGCGCAGATTGTCCTCTACCATTACAAACTTGCCGAATTCAGCACTCAGCTCGTCAATCATATCTGACGGAGACTTGCCGACAACGCTTATCATCTCCGCCATAAGTGATGCCGCATAAACAGAGTCCTTGCCGTGGATGTGACCTCTTACTGTAAGACCGCCTGATGATTCACCGCCGAGAACTGCGTCAACTTCGTCAATTTTTGAAGAGATGTACTTGAAGCCGACAGGTACCTCGTAGCACTTTTCACCAAAGGATTCTGCGATTCTGTCAAGCATGTGAGTTGTTGCAAGATTGCGGACAACAGGACCCTTCCAGCCCTTGTATTTTACAAGGTAATAATACAAAAGACAAAGAATTTCGTTAGCATCTATGTATCTTCCGCTGCGGTCGATAATTCCGAGGCGGTCACCATCACCGTCCATAGCAATACCGAGGTCATAATTTCCGCGGACAACACCGTCACGCAGAAGTGCAAGTGTGTTCTCGCTCGGTGCGGGCATCATACCGCCGAACCACGCGTCCTTGTTGAGGTTCATCGTGTCGATTGTACAACGCGCTGTATGGAAAATAACCTGCAACGGATAAGCACCTGAGCCGTGCATTGTGTCAAAAAGAACACGAAGTCCGCGTTCGCGCAAGGCATCAACATCAAGAAGGTCCAGGATATCGTCGAGGAACTTATTGAACGGGTTGCGAAGATAAACAATCTTACCGCTGTCAATACCCTCGTCAAACTCAACCGTTTTAATTTCCGTTACGTCTTCGATAAGCTGTTCAAGCTCCTGAGTTGTTTCGAGCGGAGCGTCTCTACCCTCTTCAACGATAAGCTTGATTCCGTTATAGTTTGCAGGGTTATGGCTTGCCGTAATTTCAATGCCGTAGTAAAGCTCACTGTCCTTAACCGTGTGCATCACAAGAGGTGTCGGAGTTGAACGGGGCATAAACCACACATCAATTCCACCGCCCGCAAGCACCTGAGCAACCCATTTTGCCGCGCCCTGTGAAAGGAAACGACGGTCATATCCGACAACTATGGGCTTGTCAGTCTTGCCTTCTTTTTCTGCAAGGGCAACTATACCCGCTGCAACTCGTGTTATATTATCATAAACAAAATCTTTACCGATTACGGCTCTCCAGCCGCCTGTACCAAAGTTAATCATTTTGTGAGCCTCTCTATTGTATTTTCTACTTCTGATTTAAACTGTTCAATATAGCTGACTATATACTCTGTGGGAGTTGCGTCACTCTTTATAAGGGGCATAAGGTCAAGGCCGAAGCTCTGACTTGATGCCTCGTCTGTGTTATGTGATTCAAAGAATGTTGCGTTTGCACAGCGTCTGCCGATTGCGGCTTTATCGTAGCTCTTACCGCCGACAACCTGTGAACGGTAAACGGTGATAAGATCCTCTGCAAGCTGAGGATGCTTTGATGTATCAAGACATACCTTCTGTGAATCGGGAAGCCAGTCAAGATTACGCCATACCTCAAGAGCGATAACCTCTTCGGGACGCATTTCTTCAGGCATACGGCGAACAGCCTCGATTACACGAAGCACAACTGCGACGTGAGTTTCGTGCTTGTCTGCAAGGTTGTGAGTATAAAGACGCTTCGGCTGAATCTTGCAAAGCAGGTCATAAAGCTCATCAACCGTATCCTTGTTTGCTCCGTCCTTGATTTCGGAGGAAGAGTAACCGAGCTGAACGATTGCAGTGTACTTACCGAGTCTCGCAGCGTCATTCTGCTCCTCAATACGGACCTCTTTCATCTGCTCGTTTGTGTAGTTGCTGTACTCACCTGCGCGCGGACTGCCTGCACCGTCAGTCATAACAACACCACAGAAGTTACGTGTTTCGCTGTCATAGCATTCGGAAATCGGAGCATAAGCCATAATCTCGATATCGTCCTGATGTGCAGCGATACACATATCTGTTACACCGTCAAGGCTTTCCTTGCCCGGGAAGCAGATTGTTGCGTTTGGTTTTTTAAAATTCATATTTATCACCCATTCCTTTCAGAAAAGTAAATATTTACAAATTATTTCACCTTACATAATAGCACAACTGTTTTAATTTTTAAATAGGGTTTGCACAAAAAATTAAGAACCTGACGCAAAGTCAGGCTCTTTTTTCGTTTATAAATACCCTGAAAAGCGGCAGGCAGGACGAGAAGAAAGCTTTGTATGCCTCGCAGTAGTCTCTGTCGGCACGGTTACGCTTGCAGCCGCCCGCACGGCAGAGGGGATAAAATCTGCATTTTTTACATTTTTCGTCAACCTGCAGACTTTCGGTTATAAAGCGTTTTGATTTTTCACAGTTTGCAAGACTTTCAAAGCTGACCGTATTCACGTTGCCCAGCAGCCATTCGTCCGTGCAGTAGAAGTCGCACGGGTAAACATTGCCGTTGCTCTCAACAACAAACTGATGTGTACAGTGTCCGCACACACCGCATTGCTCGGGACGGTTGCCAACGAAGAGATGCACAAGATTGTCGAAGTATCTTATGCTCGTATACTCCCCTCGCACATAGTCCTTAACAAAATAGTTAAAGCACTTGATAAGGAAATCGGCATACTGTTTTTCGGTCATATAGAGTTCATTCTCGGTTTTGTCCCCGAAGGGTCTGAGGCACGGAATAAACTGCAGATATTTAAAGCCCTTTGAACGAAAAAACCTGTAAATATCATCGATATTATCGGCACAGTTTCCCGTAAGCACGGTAAGGATATTAAAGTCAACACCGACCCGTTGAAAAAGCTGTGCCGTATTAAGTATCTTATAAAATGTATTGTTGCCGTCAGCATCCACACGGAAACGGTTATTTTCAAAATCTCCGTCAAGGCTGAGTCCGATAAGGAAGCTGTTCTCTTTAAAAAACTCTGCCCATTCCTCGGTAACAAGCGTTCCGTTGGTCTGGAGTGAAAAATAAACCTGACTTCCGAGTGTGTTGTGTCTGCGGACAAGACTGACAAATCTGATAAAATAGTCAAGTCCTGCTATGAGAGGCTCGCCACCCTGAAAAGCAAAAGCCACACTTTCTCCGTTTGCAAAGCGGAGTGCTTTTGTAATTAAATTTTCTGCCGTTTCTTCACTCATAACACCAAAGCTCTGCACTTCTCTGTGCTCGGTGACATCGTGGTAGAAGCAGTATCTGCACCTCATATTGCAAAGGCTTGATGCAGGTTTAATCATTATTGACAGTGGTGGCATAGCTTACCTCTTATTTGTAATAATCGTAATTTATTCCTCTGCGGTTTTCATTGAACGAAGCCGTTATCTCATCCATCTTTGTGTTCATTTTCTCCGAGATTTCAGGATAAACGGTTGTACGGTTGTAATTCTCACCGACGTCATCCGTTAAAATATGAAGCCAGTTTTTACGGTACTTGTCAAAGAATGCAGAGTTGTCGTTCTGTATATTCTTGAAATACTTGAATGTTACATTCTCGTTTTCATTAAGAACGGCATAGTCATATTTTGTATAGTTCTCGTTTGTTTTGACAGCTTCTGTCGGAACGGTGTACTGAATCGCCTTGAGCTTTTCACGCTTCATATGAAGAATCGGATGCTCCTCGGTATGTATAACTTTGTCACCCGCAAGTAAATCAAGCATTGAAACACCGTCGATTGTTCTATCCTCGGGAAGTGTATTCTTCTCACCGCCCACACTCAGACCGCAAAGGTCGATAAGTGTCGGGAAAAGGTCAACCATAACAGCACTCTGTTCAAGGACTGTGCCTGCATCCCAGAGTCCGCCGTTGCCCCATCGAAGCATAAACGGAACCTTCTGTCCGCCCTCGTAAGCGAGGTATTTACCGCCTCGGAGCTCGTTGACAGAGCCTTCAAGCGCAGGTCCGTTATCGGATGTGAAGACGATGATTGTATCGTCCATAACGCCAAGCTCCTCAAGAGTTGCAAACAGCTTTCCGAGATAGTAGTCAAACTCAGTTACGCAGTCAACATAAGTACCCATACCCGTTGTGCCGTCGAAATCGTCACCTGCAAAAACAGGACCGTGAGGCCACGGAGAAGCATAATAAGCAAAGAACGGCTCCTCAGAATTTGTAACCTTGTCGGTAACCCATTCGGTGATTTCATTGTGAATCCACCTTGTAGCCAAACTCTGGTCTTCAAGCTCGTCGTAACCATGAACAATCTCGTACTCTCCGTTTTCCTCAACCACGTGATAGAATGGAGTCATATCGTTAACGTGGTGACTGCCGTAGAAGTAATCAAATCCCTGATTTGTGGGAAGATATTCACCGTAATCACCAAGGTGCCATTTACCGAAAGCACCTGTGTTATAGCCTGCATTTTTGAAAACCTCTGCAATAGTAATTTCATCACCGAGCATACCGTCACAGTTCGCACCCATTTCAAACGAATTGAAAAGTCGGGTTGTTGCAAATTCTGTTGTTGAACTGATTGTCGGATAAATAACATTATCAGCGTGACCTCTGAACGGGTAGCGTCCGGTAAGAAGACCAAAGCGTGCAGGTGAACAGACGGAATAGCAGGAATAGAAATTTTCGAGGTTCACACCCTCTTCGCCGATTCTGTCAATGTTCGGTGTGTCATAGATTGCACCGTTGAGTGAAACGTCACCATAGCCAAGGTCATCCATAAGGATAAACAGAACATTCGGATTATCCGTTGATGCCTTATCAACCTTGCCGAGATAATCGTCGTGACCCTCCCACAGTCTTTCAACATTCGGCTGAGATCGAAGGTTCATTGTAAGAAGATATAATACCGTTGTGAGCACAAAAACAATGCTCAGAACAGCGGAAAGTGCCTTATGCAGGGATGCTTTTTTAAGCTTCTTTGATGCAAGAAGGAAAAGCAACGCACAGATGATTGCACTCGGCAGAATGAGAAGAAAATTGCCGAGAAAACGCAATCCGAGATTGCCCGCACCTGCAAAAAGTGCATTTTCGGCTGATTTCCAGCCTGCAAGGCAGTTGGAAAAAGCACCGAAGCCTGCATCGGCACCGTATACTATATAATACATAGTTACGGCAAAGCCCGATGTTGCATAAGCCGCAAGAACATTCTTCGACGGCTTTTTGCTGATAATCAGGCTAAGTATCAAAAGCACCGTGCAGATACACATAAAGCCTACATTGACCACTGCGAACATATTTGTTCTTTTATACAGCAGCGCAATGATAAGTAACATCGAAATGATATTCGGCAGGAAGCTGAATACCTGTTTTTTGTCTTTCATTTTTCAAGCCCCTCTGTTGAGTTAATTATGCAGCCGGTACAAGATTTTTGAAAACAAAATCAACAACAGTTTCGATAATAACCGTAACAAGCTTTACAAAATTAAGGAAGCTCGGAATTGCTTCCATCATATTTACTGCATCCTCAATCGGATTTGAAAGCTCAGCAACGGGAACGAAGGTCTGGTTGATTGTATCGTTCTGCATAAACTGAGGATACTCTTCCATATCAAAAACAGTAAGCTGCTTTTCACTTGCAAAGAGCTTATCGTAGAACACGCCGTGTCCGTCATGAGTTGTTGAGTGAAGCATATCCTTTACAAACCAGGTGCATTCGGGAAGCATACAGGTTGAAGCATCAATCATTCTGTCGGGTGAAATGTAGTTGATATCGTTGAATCTTGCCTGAGTGTAATCCTCGGGAAGCTGTGAGCCGATAGGTGCACAGGTTGCTCCGCATGAAGCGTACTTTGTATCAACAGTACCGTCAGATGTTTCCATATATGCTGAAACAAGCGGAGTTCTCTGCATATTGTAGCCTGCTACGATATAGATGTTTGTGCCGTCTGCCTGAGCACCGCGGAGAAGCTGTTCAGCCTTGCCCTGAACCTCATAGTGGTAGAAATCAAGCTTTGCGATAAGGCCTGCCTGTGTAGCGGGATCAAGCTTCATAAACTTCTTACCGCTTTCATAGTACTCATCAGGAACAAAGCTCCAAATACCCGGGAGTGTTCCGAAGATAGGAATAAGACATTCGTCAAAAACTCTGTCCTTAAGGTTTACAATAAGACCGTCAACAAGACCGAGAAGTGCTTCAAACACACCTGCACCGTCAAGTGCCTCACAAAGAGCATAAAGAATACCGCTGAGGAAATCAATTTCGATTGCGGGAAGAGCACACTCTGCATATCTTACGAGTGCGTCCTTGTTAATTTCAAACTTGCCGTTGAAAAGCTCACCTGCAACTGCTGTGCCGAGAATAGGACAGTTCTGGAAGATGATGGTCTCAATGTTCTTTGTGCCGTAAAGACGAATGTATGACATCATTACAACACCGCCCATGCTCGATGCACGGATTTTAACATCATCGTGACCTGTAAGCTCCTTAACCTCTTCTAAATATGTATGAAGCTTGCGTGCAGTTTCAACAGGATCCATACGGAAATCGTAACCGAAATAATATGAATGGTCACCGCCGTGCTCAGCTGTGTCGGGATGGAACTGTTCACTTGTTACTCTCGGGTGAGAATCGCCGTTGCCGTCAAGTGCAAGCATACCGAATGCCTCATTGACGCAGCCGATAAGCACATCGCCGAACTTGTCGTAATTTTTTGTTGCGATAAGCTCAACCGCTGCAGGGATAACAGGGAGTAAAATCTCAAGAATATCCTCTGTTTCGGGCCTGAAAAGCACACGCTCGTTTTCAGTACCCTCGTCGAGCATTACATAACCGCTTCCGAGTGCAGCAACGTAAACTGACGGTGTTTCACCGCAGTCACATTTACCTGCTGAAGCAAAAGCAGGTACCATAACGGCAAAAGCCATTACGATTGCCATAATAACCGATAAAATCTTTTTCATAAAATCGCTCCTTTACGATTGTGGTGCTTAAAGTATCAGCACCTATAGTCATTTTAATGTTACCATATTGAAAATTGAGTGTCAACTTTTATGAAATAAACAAGGCTGACAAAATAAACAGGAAAAATTTGGTTAAATTTTTTTGTATAAAAAATTTGCAGAAAATCTTCTCTTTTTTCAAGCAAGATACCAATATGCAATCACAATTTCTTCTGCTATAATATAAAAGCACGCAATAAAAAGGAGACGAGTTATGAAAATCTGCGGTTTTCAGAAAATGACAATGCTTGACTATCCCGGCAAGGTTGCCTGTACGGTTTTTACGGGCGGCTGTAACTTCCGTTGTCCCTTCTGCCATAACGCTTCGCTTGTGACGGAGATTGACTACACCGCCTTATGGGAGGAAAGCGAAATTATCGAATACCTTTATAAAAGAAAAGGTATTATCGACGGTGTATGTATCACCGGCGGTGAACCTCTTATGCAGAAGGATATTGCCGAATTCATTTTAAAGGTCAAGGAAACGGGACTGCCCGTGAAGCTTGACACAAACGGCAGCTATCCCGAAAAGCTCAGGTCTCTTGTTACTGACGGTCTTGTTGATTACGTTGCAATGGATATCAAAAACTCCAGAAAAAAGTATCCCGCAACAGTCGGCCTTGACGGCTATGATATCAGCCGGATTGAAGAAAGTGTTAATTTTCTTCTGACCGATGCCGTCGATTATGAGTTCCGTACCACCGTGGTAAGGGAATTCCATACTGCAGACGACATCACAGAAATCACACAATGGATAGCGGGCGCAAAACGATATTTTCTGCAGGGCTTTGTGGATTCAGGTAATCTCATCGGCAGCGAAATGAGTGCTCTGAGACCACAAGAAATGGTAGAATTTTGTACTCTGGCACAGAAAAATGTACCAAATACTGTGTTAAGAGGTGTAAAATAACCAAATTATACCGTATTTCTTTAGACAATCACAACATTAAGTACTAAATATCGTACCGTGAGACATAAAATAACCAAGATATTGTGTTTTTCCGGTTGACAAGCACACAATATGTATGATATAATCGTCACGCTCGCAAAGAAACATGAAAAAATTCAAGAAAAGGAGACGAACTATGTATACTGTTCTTAAAAGAGACGGTAAAACCGTACCGTTTGACATCTCGAAAATCAGCACAGCTATCTCCCAGGCATTTGAAGCATGCGAAAAGTATTCTCACCCCGACATAATCGACCTTATCGCTTTAAAGGTTACTGCAGAATTTGAGCCGAAAATCAAGGACGGTCAGATTTCTGTTGAAAACATTCAGGACAGCGTTGAATCAGTTCTTATCAAGGCAGGCTATGACGATGTTGCTAAGGCATACATCATCTACCGTCGCCAGAGAGAGAAAATCCGTAACATCAACGCAACAATGGTTGACTACAAGGCAATTATCGACAATTACCTTAAAATCAATGACTGGCGTGTTAAGGAGAACTCAACCGTTACTTATTCAGTAGGCGGTCTTATCCTTTCAAACTCAGGTGCAGTTACTGCTAACTACTGGCTTTCTGAGATTTATGACGACGAAATCGGCAACGCTCACAGAAACGCTGATATTCACATCCACGACCTTTCAATGCTTACAGGTTACTGTGCAGGTTGGTCACTCAAGCAGCTTATTCAGGAAGGCCTCGGCGGTGTTCCCGGTAAGATCACATCTGCTCCCGCTGCTCACCTTTCCACACTCTGCAACCAGATGGTTAACTTCCTCGGTATTATGCAGAACGAATGGGCAGGTGCTCAGGCTTTCTCTTCATTCGACACATACCTTGCTCCCTTTGTAAAGGTTGATAACCTTTCTTACAAAGAGGTTAAGCAGTGCATTCAGTCTTTCATCTACGGTGTTAACACTCCGTCACGTTGGGGTACACAGTCACCGTTCACAAACATCACACTTGACTGGACAGTTCCCAACGACCTTGCAGAGCTCAACGCTATCGTAGGCGGCAAGGAAATGGACTTCAAGTACAAAGACTGTAAAAAAGAAATGGATATGGTCAACAAGGCATTCATCGAGATTATGGTTGAAGGTGATGCTAACGGCCGCGGCTTCCAGTATCCTATCCCCACTTACTCAATCACACGCGACTTCGACTGGTCAGAGACAGAGAACAACAAGCTTCTCTTCGAAATGACTGCAAAGTACGGTACACCGTATTTCTCAAACTACATCAACTCCGATATGGAGCCCAGCGATGTACGTTCAATGTGTTGCCGTCTTCGTCTTGACCTTCGTGAGCTTCGTAAGAAGTCAGGCGGTTTCTTCGGCAGCGGTGAATCAACAGGTTCAGTCGGTGTTGTTACAATCAACCTTCCGAGAATCGCTTACCTTGCAAAGGATGAGGCTGATTTCTACGCTCGTCTTGACAGAATGATGGATATTTCCGCACGTTCACTCAAGGTTAAGCGTACAGTTATCACAAAGCTTCTTGATTCAGGTCTCTATCCGTATACAAAGAGATACCTCGGCACATTCGACAACCACTTCTCAACAATCGGTCTTGTAGGTATGAACGAGGTTGGCCTTAACGCAAAGTGGCTCCGTGCTGATATGACAACAGAGAAGACACAGCAGTTTGCAAAGGACGTTCTTAACCACATGAGAGAAAGACTCTCTGACTATCAGGTTCAGTACGGTGACCTTTACAACCTTGAGGCTACTCCCGCTGAGTCAACAGCATTCCGTCTTGCAAAGCATGACCTTAAGTACTATCCCGACATCATCACAGCAGGCTGCGAGAAGAATCAGACTCCGTACTACACCAACTCTTCACACCTTCCTGTTGGTTACACAGAGGATATCTTCACAGCTCTTGATATGCAGGATGAGCTTCATACACTTTACACATCAGGTACTGTTTTCCACGCTTTCCTTGGCGAAAAGCTTCCTGACTGGCAGTCATGTGCAAGTCTTGTAAGAAAGATTGCAGAAAACTACAGACTCCCCTACTACTCAATTTCTCCGACTTACTCAGTATGTAAGAACCACGGATACATCGCAGGCGAAGCATTCACTTGCCCCGAGTGCGGTGAAGAGGCTGAGGTTTACAGCCGTATCACAGGCTACTACCGTCCCGTTAAGAACTGGAATGACGGTAAGACTCAGGAATACAAGGACCGTAAGGTTTACGATATCGGTAAGTCAACTCTTAAAAAGGCTGCTCCCGTTGTTGAAGAGACAGCAGTTGAGGCTGCAGCTCCCGTAGCTGAAAGCAAAAACATTCTCTTTGCAACAGCAACCTGCCCGAACTGTAAGATTGCTTGTGCTTTCCTTGATAAGGCGGGCTTCCCGTACGAGAAGCTCCTTGCTGAATAAAACGCAGAGCTTGCAACAGAGTTCGGCATCAGACAGGCTCCGACTCTTGTTGTTATCAAGGACGGCGTTGCTCAGAAGTACACAGGTGTTTCAGACATCAAAAAGTTCCTCGGCGCTTAAAAATTATTTATAAGGGATAATATTATTATGTATGATATTATAGTTATCGGCGGTGGCCCTGCGGGGCTTACCGCCGCCCTGTATGCTCGCAGGGCTAATAAGAGCGTTCTTGTTATTGAAAAGGCAACCTTCGGCGGTCAGATTACATACTCACCCAAGGTTGAAAATATCCCCGGCTTCATTCAGCTTACAGGCAACGAATTTGCAGATAAGCTTGTTGAACAGGTGCTCGAACAGGGTGCAGATGTCGAGCTTTGCGAAGCACTTGAAATCAAAGACGGTGACATAAAAACCGTTGTAACGGATTCAGGTGAGTTTGAAGGCAAAACCGTCATCATCTCAACAGGTGCAAAGCACAGAATGCTGGGTCTTCCCAACGAGCACAAATATGTCGGTGAAGGCATTTCCTTCTGTGCTGTTTGTGACGGTGCCTTTTACAAGGGCAAGACAGTCGGTGTTGTAGGCGGCGGAAACTCAGCTTTGCAGGAGGCTATTCTCCTTTCTGACCTTGCTGAAAAGGTTTATGTTATGCAGGATCTCGACTTCCTTACAGGTGAGAACAAGCTTGCCGAGCAGGTCTATGCAAAGGACAACATCGAGGTTATCACAGGTACAAAGGTTACCGCTTTTACAGGTGAAACAGAGCTCGACGGTGTTGAAATCACAAAGAATGCTGACGGCAGTGTTTCGCACATCAAGCTTGACGGTCTGTTCATCGCAATCGGTCTTATTCCTCAGAACGAGGCTTTTGCAAACGTTATTGCTCTTGATGAAAGAGGATACGCAAGTTCAGATGAATCCTGCGTGACAGGTGCAAACGGAATCTTTGTTGCAGGTGACTGCCGTACAAAGAAAATCCGTCAGGTTGCAACAGCTGCCGCAGACGGTGCAGTTGCTGCACTTGCAGCCTGCGACTACATTGACGCATTGAAATAAAATACCGTTATGCAATAAAAAGCTGACATCATCAGATGTCAGCTTTTTTATTATTCTTACAATACCGCACCGTTTTCGATAAGTTTTTTCTGTAAATCCGTAACATCAACCGTGTGGGCATTTTTATTTGTTTTCAAAGCAAGTGCTGCCGCTGTGCCTGCCGCCTGACCGAGACAACAGCAGATAGGCATAATCCTGACAGAAGCCTGTGCTTCGTGAGTAGCGGATAGGCAACGTCCAGCAACCAACAGATTATCATACTCAACCGGCAAAAGACTGCGGTACGGAATTTTATAATACTCACCGTCACCGAAAAATCTGTGGCTTGTGCCCGTGCCCGATGGGTTATGTATATCTATGTCATAATTACCGAGTGCAATCGAATCCTCAAAATGAGTGCAATTTATAATCTCGTCAGCGGTAAGAATATGTACACCTTTGAGTTTGCGGCTTTCACGCACACCGATGTCAACTGCAATAGAAATCAACGCACTTTCATCAAAGGCTTTCGAGTTTTCTTTCAGGAAACTAACCATTTCGTGAATCTGACGTCTTGCAATAACCTCCGCGCAACTTACATCAAACGGATTCGTCGGATCAAGCTTAACCACACGGGTTGTATTGAAATGCAGAACATCCTCACCTACACCAAAGAAAACAAGAATATTTTCTCTCGGGTTTGTAATCTCACCCTTAGCCTGCTTTTCTTTATATAACTCCTGTAATCTCGGCCTTTCCTGAGTGAAAAGGTCGAGATCGACACCACTCATTCTGAAACAGGTTGTCATCGGCTGACAAAGGCCGTCACTCTCTCGTCCGAGTTGAAAATCACACCCTGCAAGGTAAAATAACTCTCCATCGCCCGTCGCATCAACAAAGAAATCTGCCTGTACGGTTATCTTCTGACTTTTTGCGGTTATTTCAACCTCGGTAACTTGTCTTTCCTGTGTTTTGACACCGTAAACAATGCCGTGAAAAAGAACATCAACACCTGCTTCAGCGGTCATATCATCAAGCACTATTTTGAAATATTCCGAATTGAATTCGTGATCCTTACAATCCGAAACATACTTATCGTGCCTTTCCTTCATTTCTTTAAAAACCCCTTGTGAGAGGTATTTTTTGTTTTTTGCCGCTTCACCCCAATATGGCTTTGTCCAATATGGCATAAACGGATAAACAAGGCAGTTTGAAATTGCACCGCCAAGGCAACCCGACTTTTCAACAAGTAATACACGCAGTCCCTCACGTGCGGCACTAACTGCCGCTGCAACACCCGAAAGTCCTCCGCCTGCAACAACAAGGTCATATTTCATAACGCCACCTCCGAGATGATTATACATTCTTACACCAATAAAATCAACTGTGTTAAAACCCGATATGCAAAAAGCGACTCGCACATCGCTGTGCCAGTCGCCTGATTGTTTATTATTTTATTTTGCAAGGTTTTCCTTGAGGTTAGCAAGCTGAGCCTTGAGCTCTTCGGGAAGTCTGTCACCAAACTTCTTGTAGTGCTCTTCGATCTCTGCTGCTTCCTTCTCCCATGTTGCCTTATCAACTGTAAGGATGTCCTTAAGAGTTTCGATATCCATATCGAGGTCTGTAAGGTCGATGTCTTCCGGCTTCGGAACATAACCGATAGCTGTTTCTGTTGCATCTGCCTTGCCCTCGCAACGATCAAGAATCCAATTGAGAACACGCATATTGTCGCCGAAGCCCGGCCAGATGAAGTTGCCTTCGTCGTCTGTACGGAACCAGTTAACATTGAAAATCTTCGGAGCCTTGTCACCGAGCTTTTCGCCCATGTCAAGCCAATGCTGGAAGTAGTCAGCCATATGATAACCGCAGAACGGAAGCATAGCCATCGGGTCACGACGAACAACACCAACAGCACCTGCTGCTGCAGCTGTTGTTTCAGAAGCCATAGCTGAGCCTACGAATACACCGTTCTCCCAGCTCTTTGACTGGTAAACAAGCGGAGCGCACTTTGCACGGCGGCCGCCGAATACGATTGCAGAAATCGGCACACCTTCGCCCTTATCAAACTCAGGAGAAATGCAGGGGCAGTTGATTGCCGGAGCTGTAAATCTTGAGTTCGGGTTTGCACCGTAAGTTGACTTGTCTGCCTTGTTGAACTTTGTCGGATCCCAGGGATTGCCGATCCAGTCGTTAGCGTTTGTCGGGAGATCCTTGTTGAGGCCTTCCCACCAAACTGTGTTATCTTCAAGATTATGAAGAACGTTTGTGAAGATTGTATTCTTCTTTGTTGACTCAAGAGCGTTGAAGTTTGACTTCTCGTTTGTACCGGGTGCAACGCCGAAGAAACCGTTTTCAGGGTTGATAGCATAGAGTCTGCCATCCTTACCGATTCTCATCCAAGCTATATCATCACCGATTGTCCAGATCTTGTAGCCCTTCTCCTTAAGATACTTGGGAGGAATAAGCATAGCAAGGTTTGTCTTACCGCAAGCTGACGGGAATGCAGCAGCGATGTACTTAACTTCGCCCTGAGGATTCTCAAGACCGAGGATGAGCATATGCTCAGCCATCCAGCCCTCTTTCCAGCCCTGGTATGATGCGATACGAAGAGCAAAGCACTTCTTACCGAGAAGAACGTTTCCGCCGTAACCTGAGTTAACAGAGATGATAGCGTTGTCTTCGGGGAACTGGCAGATATATCTCTTTTCGGGATCGATGTCGCATTTTGCGTGGAAGCAGCGTACCCAGTCATTGCTGTCGCCGAGAACATCAAGAACTTCCTTGCCGACACGTGTCATGATAACCATGTTAAGAACAACGTAGATTGAGTCTGTGATCTCAACACCAACCTTTGCAAGAGGTGATCCGATCGGACCCATTGAGAAGGGAATAACATACATTGTTCTGCCCTTGTAAGAATCACGAGCGATGTCGTAAAGCTTTGCGTACATCTCTTCGGGATCACACCAGTTGTTTGTCGGGCCTGCATCTTCCTTCTTCTTTGAGCAGATGAATGTTCTGTCCTCAACACGTGCAACGTCGTTGGGGTTTGTTCTGTGAAGGTAGCAGCCGGGAAGCTTTTCTTCGTTGAGCTTGATCATTTCTCCTGTAGCAACAGACTCTGCACGGAGAGCTTCGAGCTGTTCTTCAGAACCGTCAATCCAGATTACCTGGTCAGGCTTAACGAGTTCTACTTTTTCGTCAATCCAATCAAGAATTGACTTGTTGGTTGTTAATGCCATAATATTTCAATCCTTTCGTTGAAAATACAAATTTTTACACATATATTATATCCAATAAAAAGGGAATTTGCAATATACAAATTGCATATTGTTTTCATAAAACAGTTATTATTTTGTGAAATGTTACAAAATTAACAACAGATTTATAAAGATTAAAATTTCCTGTTTTGTCAAAAATAATAACGGAGGTGTTAAAATGAGTAAAGAGAAAACTCAGCTGCAACGGATATTTGATGTTTATGTAACTGTGATTGTATTGATTACCGCAGTGATGCTTGTTGTATGCGGTGTGGCAATAAGCAAGGTCAACACGGATTATATGCAGACAGGCATACGCGCGGGTAAGATTGTCGCAGAAAGGGAAAATATGCAGATTTCCGTCACCACTCACGAGGGCATTGAACTCAAGGCAGACAAGAATTATCTTGAAATCGCAGACAAGGTATTGTCCTTCCTTCCCCCGCCTGTGAATACAACATACTTAATGACAAAGGAGCTTATGGAGTGGTTTGACAGCCAGAATTAAACGCAAACAAACTTTATGAAAACTCTTGAATTTTGTGCGGATATGTATTATAATAAACCTCACACAAAATGCTGGTATGGCTCAGTTGGTAGAGCAGCGCATTCGTAATGCGCAGGTCGTCGGTTCGAGTCCGACTACCAGCTCCAGAAACAAACCGAGTAAACTCGAGGGTTTGCTCGGTTTGTTTTTGTATTTATTGATTAAAGTTATTTCTTTTCTTTCGTTTTCGGAGTTTTTTTATCATCAATACGACTGCGGTCAGAATATATACTGTCGGGAAGCCTATGAGGATTTTACCTAACTCACTATTACCGTTTGTTTCTAACAGTATTATCCCGCCAATGACGAGCAAAACCAAAAGAACAACTGATACTACTGCCACTATAAATTTGTATTTTTCTCTTTTTTTGCGTGGTAGTTTTTCATACGGAACAATTTCAGTGCTTGCAGACAGAAATGCTTCACAAAACAATTCCGCAAAAAACTCTACTAAAACCTCACATACTAAATCCATTCTGAAAGTCTCACTTTCTATCTAAGGATATCCTCAAGACTTATAACGCAATAATCAATATCCCGGTTGTCTGTAACCCAGATGCTGTAGAAATAATACCAGCCGTTATCTGTTCTGACAAATTCATAATTCTTTTGCACCAAACCGTCCGAGCTTAATGCCGATACCGTGTACCATTCTTTAACATCTTCATCGTTTATTCCTATTGACATTCTGTCAAAGTCATCATCAGCTGCTCGTTTTGTTTTCTCAATATCATTAAAAAACTCCTTGTTCAGCGTATCTAAAGTCTCTGCTTTTTTTAAGTCTTTTTTATCAAGAAATCCCTTACTGTCATCAGACTTCATTCCGTAGAAAATATAGTTGTTCAGATCACCATAATATGCCCGTGCCTTTTCCTTATCCTCAATGTTGCAAAATAACGCATACTGAACATCATCAACAATCATGTCGCAATCCGTTGCATTGTTCACCGAATAAAAAGACGCATATTTAAATAAAACGGAAACATCGTCCTTATACATAGCAATCTTGTCAGTCAGTTCGATTTCTCTGTCGGCAATTTCCGATTCAATCAATTCATAGCGCTTGTCCCCTATAACGATGTCCACATATTCGGAATTAGGATTTTCAACCCACGACGCTTCAGGGAACTTAGGTAACTGCGATGCCTTGATTACATTGTTGACTATTACCCCTATAATCAGAACCGCAACAGCGATTGCAATTATTTTTTTGAGCATTAGAACACCCCACTATCCCTTTTATTTAATTATAGCATACGGAAGCTTTTTTTCAACTCAAAACTTTTCCGTTTCCTCTCGACAATACAATTTATATATGTTAAAATTTACTAAATCCACCTTGAAAAAGGAGAGTTTGTTATGGTTAAAAGATTTTACAGAATGCTCGAAAATCTGCACGTCGGCTGTGAAGCTCCGAGGGCATATTTCGTGCCGTCAGAGTCCTGCGAAAAAGCATCACTTCCCCGTGAGAACTCGGCATTTTTTACTTTACTCAACGGTGAATGGGACTTTGCCTTCTTCAAAAATGTTGAGGAGCTTGATATTGAGGCTGAGGGTTTTTCTTCTTCCGTTATCTGCCCCGACAAGATGACTGTTCCGTTCTGCTGGCAGATGAAGCTTGACGGCGGTTACGATGTTCCGAACTACATCAATCAGGACTACCCCTACCCCGTTGACCCGCCTCACCTCCCCGATGTTATCCCCTGCGGCTTCTACCGTCGAAAGGCTGACTTCTCAAAGGCTGAGGGCAAAAAGTATTTCATCAACTTTGAGGGTGTTGCGCCCTGCTTCTACCTGTGGGTAAACGGCAAGTTTGTCGGCTACAGCCAGGTCAGCCACAACACAAGTGAGCTTGATATCACAGATTACCTCGCAGACGGTGAAAACACATTTGAGGTTCTTGTTGTTAAATGGTGCGAAGGCTCTTACCTTGAAGATCAGGACTTCTTCCGCCTTTCAGGCATCTTCCGCGATGTTTACATCCTTGAGCGCGACGAAAATCACCTTAAGGATATCTATATTGAATACAGCTTTGCAGACGATTTCTCTTCAGTTGAAATCAACGCAGATGTAACTCTTACAGGTGCATCCTCAATCGAATGGACACTCACTTCACCCTGCGGCTGCAAGGTCGCTGACGGCAAGGCTGACGGCTCCTTCAGAATAAATGTTGACTCTCCCGTACTGTGGAATACAGAAAATCCGAAGCTCTACAACCTCACTCTTAACATCGGTAATGAGTGGATCAACTTCCCTCTTGCCGTAAGAAAGGCTGAAATCAAAAACCGTTGCTTCCTTTTCAACGGTAAGAAAATAAAAATCCGCGGTATCAACCGTCACGACAGCCATCCCGAAACAGGCTATGCCGTTTCTATGGAGCATATAACGAGAGATCTTTACATCCTCAAGCAGGGTAACGTCAATGCTATCCGCACATCCCACTACCCGAATGATCCGCGCTTCCTTGAGCTGTGCGACAAAATCGGCTTTATGGTAATTGACGAGGCTGACATTGAAACTCATGGTATGGGCTACAACTACGGTGACTGGTATTGGGACTACTGGGCATTCCTTTCTGACACTTCCGAATGGCGTGAGGCTTATATCGACCGTGCAATGAGACTTTTTGAGCGTGACAAGAATCACGGCTGTATCATTATGTGGTCGCTCGGCAACGAGTCAGGCTGCGGTGAAAACCACAGACAGATGGCAAACTACATCCGTTCACGCAAGGCGGATGCTATCATCCATTACGAAAACGCACATCTTGAGTATCAGTCAAGACTTTGCAAGGATTTCAGTGACATTTCAGATGTTGAAAGCCGTATGTATGCATCGCTTGACTATCTTGAATCTTATCTTAAAAATCCCGAAAACCATAAGCCGTTCTATTACTGCGAATATGTTGCGGCGTGGAGCACCGGCGACATTCCTCTTCATTGGGGCAAGTTTGAAGAATACGACAACTATATGGGCGGTTGCATCTGGGAATACTGTGACCACGCTGTAAACATCGGTACTCCCGAAAATCCGAAATACCGTTACGGCGGTGACTTCGGTGACCTTCCGAATGATAAGATTTATTGTGTTGACGGTCTTGTTTATCCCGACAGAAGTCTTCGTCCCGGTTTCCACGATATGAAGATTACATATCAGCCGTTTGAGGTTGAATATGCTGACGGTACAATCAAGGTAAGAAACAAGCGTTATTTCACAGGTCTTGAAGATCTCGGCTTCAACTGGGCAATTGAGAAAAACGGTAAGCCTGTTATGAGCGGTGCTGTTGATAAGCTTGAAATTTCTGCACGCGGTGAAGCTGAATACAAGCTTTTCGACGGTGTTGATGCAGACGGCCTTACGACGCTTATCATCCGTTTTGTTCAGAATGCGGATACACTCTGGGCAGCAAAGGGCTTTGAAGTCGGCTACAAGCAGTTCATTCTTTCTGATGAAGCTGTCAGCGTTGAAACAGGCAGAAACGATGCTGTTAAATACAGTGAAACAAGAACCGGGATAACCGTTAACTGCGGTAACACAGAGTATGTATTTGATAAAATCGCAGGTAAGGTCAAATCAATCAACAACGGTAAGGAGCTTCTTGCAAATCCAATTGAGTTCAATGTTGACCGCAGCTACCACCTGAGCAACGGCTTCGCTGACGAGTGGAAGCGCGCAAGATACGAGCAGATTAAGCAGAAAACATATTCAAGCGAAATCACCGAATCAAGCGACGAAAAGCTTGTAATTGTAACAAAGACATCCTTTGCCGCTGCGGCTATGCCTCCTGCAATCAATGCAAACATTGTTTACACCTTCACGGCAGACGGTAAGCTTAACATCTGTGTAAGAGCAGTTGTTACATACAACGCACCCGCGCTCCCGCGTTTCGGTCTTAAGATCACAATGCCCGAGGGCTTCGAGAATGTAACATACCTCGGCTACGGTCCTGTTGAAACCTACGCAGATCGCTTTGCAAGTCAGATGATTTCCGAATACAACACAACCGCAACCAATTGCTTTGAGCATTATATCAAGCCTCAGGAATGCGGTTCACACTACAAAACAAAAATTGCATCTGTCAAGGATACAGACGGCAACGGTCTTGTATTTGCAGACAACAGCAAAAAAGGCTTCTGCTTCAAGGCTATTCATTTTGACGACGCTCAGATTCACAGCACAAAGCACGACGATGAGTTGGTTGCACTTGATGAAACAATCGTTTCGATTGACTACAAGATGCACTGCGACAATCAGGAATATGCAAATCTTGAGCCGTGGAGAAAGTTTGAAGAAAAAGAATTCAGCTTCTCCTACGACATCATTCCCGAATGAAAGGAATTTCTTCTATGAAAAACTTTATGGATAAGGATTTTCTCCTTTTTAATGACACAGCTAAAAAGCTTTTTCACTCCCACGCTGCAAAGATGCCGATTTTCGACTGGCACTGCCACCTTTCTCCGAAAGAGATTTACGAGAACAAGCAGCCCGAAAACATTGCTCAGCTCTGGCTTGGCGGTGACCACTACAAGTGGCGCGCGATGAGAAGCTGCGGTATTGACGAAAAATACATCACGGGCGATGCAAGCGATTATGAAAAATTCAAGGCATGGGCAAAGGCAATGCCTTACTGCATCGGCAACCCGCTTTACCATTGGACTCACCTTGAGCTTCAGAGATATTTTGATATCTATGAGCCGTTGAGCGAAAAAACCGCAGACGAAATCTGGGAAAAGGCAAATGCAAAAATTGCTGCAGGCGGATTCACTCCCCGTCAGCTTATTGAAAATTCAAATGTTGCCTGTCTTTGCACAACAGACGATTCGGCAGACAGTCTTGAATACCACAAGCTTCTTAAAGAAGACGAGAGCTTCAGGTGCAAGGTGCTTCCCGCATTCCGTCCCGACAAGGCATTGAGCATTGAGCTGCCGACTTATCTCCCCTGGCTTTCCGATCTCGAGAAAATCAGCGGTAAGAAAATCACAACCTACAAAAAGCTGGTTGAGGTTCTCAAGACAAGAATAGATTTCTTCGACAAAATGGGTTGCCGTGCGAGTGACCACGGCTTTCTCTATGTGCCGTATAACAGGGCCACAGAGGACGAGCTTGAAGCTATTTTTAAAAAAGCACTCAACGGTGAAGAGCTTACTGTTGATGAGCAGGATAAATACAAGACTGAGCTTTTCCGCTTCTTTGCAAAGGAATATGCAAAGAAAGGCTGGGGATGTGAAATCCACATCGGCCCTATGAGAAACAACAACACTGCGATGTTCAAAAAGATCGGTCCCGATACGGGCTTTGACTCAATCTGCGACCGTAATATAGCAGAAGACCTTTCAAGAATGCTTGATTCACTCTCAGTTGAAGACAGTCTTCCGAAAACAATCCTCTTCTGCCTTAACCCGAAGGATAATTACGTGCTCGGCACAATGCTCGGCAACTTCCAGTCGAGTGAAGCACCGTCAAAAATTCAGTTCGGTTCAGGCTGGTGGTTCAACGATAACATCGACGGTATGCGTGAGCAGATGAAAACACTCGGCAACCTCGGTGTGCTCGGCAAGTTTGTCGGTATGGTTACAGATTCAAGAAGCTTCCTCTCCTACCCCAGACACGAATACTTCCGCCGTATACTCTGCGGTCTTATCGGTGATATGGTCGAAAGCGGACTTTATCCTTATACAGATGAGCTTGAACAGATTATCGAGGATATCTCATTTAACAACGCAAAGAATTACTTCGGCATTTAAATAAAAAAATAAGAGCTGAGTCCGAAAACTCAGCTCTTTTAATTTTAGTCAGAATCAGTTTTCTTTACTGCTCTTTTTGTAGAAGAAAGCACCGATAACCATGATAACCGCAAACACGATAAGATAGAAGAGTACGGGGAATGAGAATTCTCCGTTTGCCTTAGCGTTGAGGTACGGTGTGATACCGTGTGCATAAACAGCAGCAAATACCATAAAGGCTGAAGCAATGATACCTACAAGCGGCATAACAACATTTTTGAATGTGCTTTCTTTGCCGTGCTTTAAAATAAATGCGAAGAAAATGGGAATATAAAGAGCATAGATTGTGATAATCGGAAGCTCTGATGAGTCGAAGCTGAAGATACCAAAGAGCGGCTTACCTGTTTCAGGATTGCCCCAAAGGTTTGCACCATAGAAGTAGAAGAGCCATGCAGCACAAACAAGAAGACCGAAAACAGATGCATTCGTCGGCATATTTGTCTCAGGGCTGACTTCCTTGAACATCTTAACCTTCGGTCCCTGATTTCTTGCTGAAAGAGCGTAAAGGCTGCGTGTACTTGCAACCATAAGACCGTTAAGTGTACCAAGGCAGGAAACAACGATCATAGCGTTAAGTGCTGTACCGCCGACATTACCGAAGATGTTAAGGAAAGCTGTGGGTGCACCTGCGCCGTCCTTAAGGTCAGCAATCTTTGCACCGCCTGCAAGACCGATGTAGTAAAGAATGTAAACCGCAACGATGATAAGAGCACCTACAACAAGAGCGATGGGAAGATTCTTCTTTGAATCCTTAAGCTCTGCATTGATCGATGTTGCGATGATCCAGCCCTCGTAAGCGAATGCAGTTGCAACAACTGCTGCGAAGAGCGGAGCACCTACACCTGTCTGTTCAACAAGATCCCATGTCTGGAAGGCTGCAACGGTATTACCGTTCTTAAGACCAACAATTGTACCTACAACAGCCATAATGATAAGCGGAATGAGCTTAACAGCTGTTGAACCAACCTGGAACTTACCTGCAAGAATCGGTGAAAGAGCATTGATTGCGTAGCTCAGGCAGAGATAGAGGCAGGACAAAGCGAGGCAAAGACCGCCTGTGATATCGTCTGAGCCGAACAAAACAAGTGTGTAACGGGCTGAAACCCATGCGAGAACGCTTGTCATACCGGGATAGTAAATGGTTGTTGTAAACCATCCGAGCATATAAGCGTACTTTGGTCCGAGTGTTGCCTCCGCGTAGTCAACAAGACCGTTAACCTTTTCGTATTTATTTGCGAGAGTTGCAAAGTTGTAAGAGCAAACGACAATAACAATACCGCCGATTACCCAGGCAAGAATACCGAGCGGCATATTGCCCTGTGTGTACTGAAGTACGTTCTGTGCTTTAAAGAAAACACCGCTACCGATAACGATACCGACAACCATACAGATCGCAGTAACGAGACCGTACTTTTTCTTAAGTTCTGTACCCAAGATTAAAACCCCTTTCTTAGTTGCATATTATTAAAATTCTGCGTTATAAATTATAAAATAAAACTTGAAAAAAGTAAAATTGCACATTATAATGTAGATATTACACCTTGTAATGTTTGGAGTTGATTTTTTGGAATCTTCAAAATTTTATGCATTGCTTAAGGCAGTGGAATACGGAAGCCTTACAAAAGCAGCTGATGAGCTCGGCTACACTCAGGCAGGGCTTACCCATATGATGAACCGACTTGAAAAAGAAATCGGTCTATCTCTTCTACAACGCAGCAAGTCGGGCGTTATGCTCACAGAAAACGGACAGGAGCTTCTCAGCCTGATTGAAGAATTCACCGAAAAAGGCATCGCGCTTGAAAATGCGATAACAAAGCTCAAAAACGGTCACGAAAAGATTATCCGTATTGCCGCCTATGCCAGTATCACAAGCCATTGGCTGCCTAAAATTATCAGCAATTTCAAAAAGGATTTTCCGAATATCGATTTTGAACTGCAGGTTGCCGGCTTTGACGAGATTTCTCAGTCTGTCACAAACGGCAGTGTTGACCTTGGGTTTACAAGTCTTCAGCCGGAAATGCACGGCGAGTGGATAACGCTCAAGGACGATCCGCTCTATGCTGTTCTGCCCGTTGAATATGACGACGCAAAGGAAAAAGCACACATTTCTATATTTAACAATAAATCTTTTTTTATGCCGACTTACGGTTTTGATTATGATATTATGCATACGCTTGACGAAAACCGCGTAAAGCCTCTTATCAACCGAACGGCACTTGATGACACAGCAGTTGTGTCTATGGTCAGCCATTCTCTTGGACTCAGCATTCTGCCGAAGCTTGTGCTCAAAGGTATGCACGGCAGATTTGTTGCAAAGGAAATTGAGCCGTCCTCTCAACGTGAGCTCGGTATTCTGATAAAAAACAAAAACAACCTTTCACCTGCCGTACACAAGTTTATTTCGTACTGCAAGCAGACTGTAAAGGAGCTTTAAATATTTTTTTATTTTCCTTTACCGTATTGAATTAATAAACATTAAATGATAGAATCATAAAAACTGTCTAAAGGGGTACTATTATGACAAAAGAACAGGCAAAAATTAAAGCAAAAGAATTGGTTGCTAAAATGACTGTTGAGGAAAAAATTTCTCAGCTTCTTTATACATCCGCTCCGATTGAAAGACTCGGCATCAAGGCTTATAACTGGTGGAACGAGGGCTCGCACGGTGTTGCCCGCTCAGGAACTGCAACGGTTTTTCCACACGCTATCGCTATGGCTGCGACCTTTGACCCCAAGCTTGTGAACACTGTTGCCGATGCAATTTCAACAGAAGGCAGAGTCAAGTATAACCAACACGTGAAGTACAACGATTTTGATATTTTCAAGGGTATCACCTTCTGGGCACCGAACATCAATATTTTCCGTGATCCGCGTTGGGGCAGAGGTCAGGAAACCTTCGGTGAGGATCCGTTCCTTACTGCAGAGCTCGGTGTTTCATTTGTAAAGGGTATCCAGGGCGACGGCGAGTTTTACAAGGCAACAGCCTGCTCAAAGCACTACGCAGTTCATTCAGGTCCTGAAAAAGACCGCCACGGATTCGATGCCATCGCTTCAATGCACGATATGTACGAAACATATCTTCCCGCTTTTGAAAAAACTGTCAAGGCAGGTGTTGCGGGTGTTATGGGTGCTTATAACCGTACCAACGGCCACCCCTGCTGTGCTCACCCTTACCTTCTTAAGGAGGTTCTCCGCGGTGACTGGAATTTTGACGGTTATGTTGTTTCCGACTGCGGTGCGCTCAACGATATTTACGAGCATCACAAATATGTAAGCACAAAGGCCGAGGCTGCAGCCGTTTCTCTCAAAAACACATGCGACCTCAACTGCGGTGAGATTTATCAGCATCTTATTGACGCTTACGAAGAAGACTTAATAACAGAAGAAGACATCACGATTGCCGCAGAAAGACTTTACACAATCCGCTTCCTTCTCGGTGAATTTGAAGAAGTCAGACCGTACTCCGATATCAGATATGATAAGCTCGACTGCAAGGAGCACAGAGAGCTGAATCTTAAAACCGCACAGGAAAGCATAGTTCTTCTTCACAACAAGGATAACTTCCTTCCTCTTGACAAAAATATTGATAAGAGAATTGCGGTTGTCGGCCCTAACTCAATGTCTGTTACTGCGCTTGAGGGTAACTACAACGCTTACGCTTCCGAATACATCACGGTTGCAGACGGTATTAGGCGCGTTTTCACAAACTCGCACATCACAGTTGAAAAAGGCACAAACTACTGCCTTGAAAAGCAGAATGACTGGGGCGGCTTCGGTAACCTTATCAGTGACGGTGTTGCTGCTGCGGCTCAGGCAGATATCACTGTTCTCGCACTTGGCCTTGACTGCTCAATCGAGGGTGAAGACACAGGCTTTGACAACGATTACACGGCTTGCGGTGACAAGAAATATGTCACACTTCCCGCAACACAGCAGAAGCTTGCAGAAGCTGTTTGTGATGAATGTGAAAATGTTATTGTTGTGCTTATGTGCGGCAGCTCCGTTGACGTTGGTGAAAAAGTCAGAAGCAAGGCAAAGGCTATCCTTCACGCGTGGTATCCCGGTTCAACGGGCGGACTTGCAGTTGCAAACATTCTTGCAGGTGATGCTTCACCCTGCGGTAAGCTTCCTGTTACAATCTATGATGCAAATCACGACCTTCCGAGCTTCCTTGATTATGATATGCGCGGTAAGACATACCGTTACATTGACGGTGATGCACTTTATCCGTTCGGCTTCGGTCTTTCATACACAAGCTTTTCTTATAACAACGCAAAGGTGCTTGCAAATGATGAAGAAAAAGTACAGGTAAGCGTTGAAATCACCAACACAGGTGACAGAAACGGTATCGAAAAGGCTCAGGTCTATGCAAAATTTACCGACAGCAGAACATACACTCCCCACTTTCAGCTTTGCGGTATCAATTCCGTTGAGCTTGAGAAGGGCGAAACCAAAACGGTAACCTTTGACATTGACACTTACTGGCTTAAGGCGGTTGACGAAAACGGTCAGCGAATCACTCCTGACGGTGAGCTCAGGCTCTTTATCGGCGGACATCAGCCCGACAGCGTAAGCAATAAGCTCCTCGGTTACGAATGCATTGAAATAAACCTTAAATAAACTACATAAAGAATTCGAAAGTGAGTTGGACGTATGCTGAAAAAACTTGAATGGAAAACGGTTTTCAAAATCGCGGTCGGTGTGATTGCGGTTTACCTTGCCGTTCACTACTGGCCGAATATTTCGGGGGTAATCGGCACGGTACTTTCTGCCGCAACACCGGTTATCGTCGGTGCAATTATTGCATATCCGCTCGACATCCTGATGTCCTTTTACGAAAGGCATTATTTCCCCAAGTCGGCAAAGCCGATTGTGGTAAAAAGCCGTAAGGCAGTTAGCCTCATCGGTGCGGTTATAACAATCCTCGGCATCATTTCACTTGTTATCGGACTTATTGCACCGCAGCTTGTCACCTGTATTCAGATGCTCGTTAACGAAATACCGGGTGCAATGGAGTTTGTTATCGGCAAGCTCAAGGAAAATGAGTTCATTTCCAAGAATCTTCTCAACTCACTTACCTCAATAGACTGGAAGGACCGCATATCTGATATTATGCAGACGGTCACAAGCGGAATCGGAGATGTTGCAGGCGTTGCGGTTTCTGCAGTTACTTCAGTTTTCTCTGTCGTTTCCAACATCGTTCTCGGTGTTATTTTTGCTCTTTACATTCTTATTGATAAAAAAAGACTCGGCAGACAGTTCAAGAAGGTTTCAATGAAATATGTCCCCGCGCGCTTTCTTGGCAAAATCGCGCATATTATCGATGTGCTTGATGACTGCTTCCACCGTTTTATCGTCGGTCAGTGTACAGAGGCTGTTATACTCGGTGTTCTGTGCATAATCGGTATGTTCATCCTGCGTATTCCCTACGCCCTGATGATCGGCACTCTTATGGGCTTTACTGCACTTATCCCCATTGTCGGCGGACTTATCGGTGCAGGTGTGGGAGCATTCCTTATCCTTATGGAATCTCCTGTCAAGGCATTGATTTTTATTATATTCGTTATCATTCTTCAGCAGCTTGAGGGTAACCTTATCTACCCGAAGGTTGTCGGCACATCAATCGGTCTGCCCGGAATATGGGTGCTTGCCGCAGTTACTGTCGGCGGCGGTGTATTCGGCATTTTCGGTATGCTTATCGGTGTACCCATTGTTGCCACGGTATACAGACTTGTGCGTGAGGACGTTACAAACAGCAAAGAAGTATTAGTTACGGATGAAATTAACCTGTCCGAAGAATAAGAGGTGTTAATTTTGAAAGATAAATTCGGTCGTATTCTTCAACTGTTTCTTGTTTTTCTTAGAATCGGAGCGTTCACCTTCGGCGGCGGCTACGCTATGATTCCGATTATTCAGAAAGAAATTGTTGAAAACAAAAAATGGATTACAGATGACGACATACTTGAGATTATTGCAATTGCCGAATCCACCCCGGGTCCGATTGCAATCAACTCTGCAACATTTGTCGGCTACCGTGTAGCAGGATTTTTCGGTGCAATGTTCGCAACACTCGCTGTTGTACTGCCGTCTTTCGTTATAATTCTTCTTATCTCATTTGTGTTAAGAGAGTTTCAGGATATCCCTGCAGTTCAGTACGCATTCAACGGTATCCGCGCAGGTGTTCTTGCTCTGCTTATCAAGGCACTTGTTACAATGTACAAAAAAGCTCCTAAGGGTCTTGTGGGTTACATCGTTATGGGTGCATCATTCCTTATTACGGCATTTTTTGATATCAATGTGCTTTTTGTAATCATCGGATGCGCTGTTTTCGGACTTGTTACTTCTCTTATTGCAGAAAGGAGGAGTAAGAAATGAACATCTTCCTTGATATTTTTCTGACCTTCTTTAAAATAGGCGCATTCACCTTCGGTGGCGGATACGCAATGCTTCCGCTTATGCAGGAGGAAGTGCTTAACCACAAATGGATGGCACTTGAGGATGTTGTCAACTTCATCGCTGTCAGCGAGAGTACACCCGGACCGTTTGCCATCAATATGGCAACCTATGTCGGCTCGGAGGTTGGCGGTGCATTCGGTCTTGCAGGCAGTCTTTTCGGCTCATTCTGTGCAACCTTCGGTGTTGTGCTTCCGTCGTTTAGTATTATTCTTATTGTTGCAAAATGCTTTGAGCGTTTCAAAAACAGTAAGTTTGTCAAGGGCTGTATGACAGGACTCAAGCCTGCAGTTGTCGGACTTATCGGCTCGGCAATTATTTCCGTGCTTCTTACGGTTTTCATCCCGAACGGATTTTCAATGGGAATTTTTACGGATGCTTCGTTCTACGTTGCACTTGCAACATTTGTAATCTGCACCGTTCTGGCATTCAAAAAAGTTCATCCGATAATCATAATCATCCTTGCGGCAGCACTCGGCATAGCATCGGGATTTATACTGCAATAAAGAAAAAGACCTTCCGCGGAAGGTCTTTGTTTTTTTACTTATCAAAACTTGGGTTGATTGCATAGAAGTTTTTGCAATCCATTTTATCTGTTGCAAGGCGGAGACCTTCGCCGAAGCGCTGATAGTGAACAATTTCTCTTTCACGCAGGAATTTGATCGGCTCACGCACATCGGGGTCATCCACAAGTCTGAGGATGTTGTCGTAAGTAGTACGTGCTTTCTGCTCTGCCGCCATATTCTCGTGAAGGTCGGTGATGAGGTCGCCCTTTGACTGCATACTTGCCGCAGTCCACGGCAAACCGCTCGCTGCCGTCGGATAAACGCCTGCAGTGTGATCAACAAAATATGTGTCAAATCCGCTGCGCTTGATTTCCTCGGGTGTAAGGTTTCTTGTGAGCTGATAAACGATAGCGCCAATCATCTCGAGATGCCCGAGCTCCTCAACACCGACGTCAGTCAGCAAGCCCTTAAGCTCTGCAAAAGGCATTGAATAACGCTGGCTGAGATAACGCAAGGATGCACCCAATTCACCGTCAGGACCACCGTATTGCGAAATGATTATTTTTGCATACTTCGGGTTGGGATTTGCAATTTTTACGGGATACTGTAATTTCTTTTCATAAACAAACATCAGCAGCTGCCTCCTATATCCCACGGCCAGGGATTTTTAAGCCACATTGCACCGGGGTCACCGTCAGAATAAAGAGGGCCGAACTGCTCCTCATATTCGCAGACGAGTTTTTCATTTTTTTCTTCGTATTTTTTGTAAAGCGAAAGTGCCTCAAGGTCGTCGGGATGAGTGTCCATATAAAGATGAAGCTCCCACATTGCAAACTGTACGGCATCAAGCTTCTGTAAAAGCATTGCTCTTGTCATCTGTTACCACTTCCGAGGAAGGGCTTGTTGAGCACGGGAAACAAAGTTCCGCATCTGATTGCCGTCATTTCGTCATAGGTGGTAAAGTCTGTCTGAAACGGGACATAAGCCATTGCAACCTGCGGACACTCGGGCAAAGCCGTCATTTTGCCCGAATATGCTTCCGCAAAATGCGGTCTATGATAACCCATCGGTTTCACGTGATGGGTATATGAAGGGTTATTCAAGTCAAACTAACTCCTTTTCTGATTTTTGGCATACGCCTAATACATTCTATGCACTGAAAAAATATGTGTTAATCCCCATTGAACAATGAACGGATAAGGACATCCGCCCCCGTTATTCTCGATACGGGCAAACGAAAATATATATGAAAAAAGACACCGAATCTTACGAATCGATGTCTTGAATCATCTTATTAAATTTGAAGTGATTGCGAATTTGGGTAAAAACTAAGGGGATGCCGGCAGCACCCCCGTTACAAAAGCAAATGAGCTTTTTGATACTCTATGTTAGATTTTAATCATTGCCTTATAAAACCAATATCTTTGTTTTTTAAAGTTTTTCGGGAATTAACTGCAATATTGTATTCTCCGAGATCATAAGAAGGAACAAGATTATACTCATCATCGTCAATAACAACCTTATTGTAAGGTGAATTAGGCATTTTATCAATTTTCAGCAACGAACACTCGTCCAATTTCAATTCATCAATTATTTTCGGCATTACCTTTGCTCCTTTCTATATTTTTTTAATAAATTCTCATAATGTTTAAGTGCCTTTTTGGTCTCTTCTGTTTCCGCTCTTGGTATTTTGTATTTTGGGGCATTTTTAATTAAATACTTTTGAGCTTCAATCTCATTTTGATATGTTTTTTCAGATTCAGGAAAATTCTCATTTGTGCCATTTTTTATTTGCATAAAATGATAAGTCTCTTCTAAAACCTCACTAACAGAAACTTCTTTTCGGAAAAGAATTGTATCGCCTACAGTAGAAGCGTGCACTTTCATTGAGTTTAGATGTTCTTCTACTTCTTTAGTTCCTCTCAAAATGTTTGCACCATTTTTCCTTGCTTCTACAGTTAGTTCGTTAAACCTTTTTTCACTTATAGGCTTTATATTTCGTTGCACTTCGGTTTCTTTTCTGAACATCTCTGCCTTTATTATACCACCATTCTCAGATTTTGCAATATTAAATGATGTAAGCTTACCCTCCCACTCCCTCAACTTTGCCTCATACTTTGCGACATTATCAGGATCGATACTACCGAGGGAGAGTCGCTTGTATTTCTGGATCATATTCTCTATATGTGCTTTGCTGTGCTCACCGTAATCGGTTACATCACGCTCGACATAACCGTCATATTCGCGGTCGATTTCGTCAATTTCGGGATAGTATGTACCAAGTCCGTGACGGCATCTCGGGTGAAACAAACCCTTATCCATTGCCGTAACATCATTCGTAACAAGGGTCTTGATTTTTCAATATAATTATAGTATAATACATTGGAATTAAATGCGACTATCGGGAGAAGTAACTCTTGTTCGGTTCATCAGAGAATGAAGCATTATGGTGAAAGCTTCTTGTTCCGTCTTTTGTGAAATGCACCCGCCAGCACGCAGGGGGAAAGGTACATGCCGATTATCTCTGTGCGGAAGCCACCGTTACAGGGCTAAAAAGTAATAAGTCGGAGTGGAACCGCGGAATACCGCCTCCGTCGCCATTGGCGATGGGGCGTTTTTTGTTGTCTCCGACCGCTTTTGAAAGTGAGTGATAGTATGTTTAAAAGAATGCGTGAGGACATTCAATGTGTCCTCGACCGTGACCCTGCCGCACATTCGGCAATTGAGGTTATGCTCCTCTATCCCGGATTCAAGGCTGTCAGAAGTCACAGAAAAGCTCATTGGTTTTACAACAAAAAGATGTTTTTCATTGCGCGTATGATTTCGCAGATTAACGTCAGACGCACAGGTATCGAAATTCATCCCGGTGCTCAGATCGGCAGAAGATTTTTTATCGACCACGGCACGGGAATTGTTATCGGTGAAACAACAATCATCGGTGACGATGTTACAATTTATCAGGGCGTAACGCTCGGCGGTACAGGTAAGGACACAGGCAAACGACATCCGACTATCGGCAACAATGTGCTTATCGGTGCGGGTTCAAAGGTGCTCGGTCCCGTTACTGTCGGCAACAACACAAACATCGCCGCAGGTGCGGTTGTGCTTGACAGAATCCCCGATAATTCAACTGCCGTCGGTGTACCCGCAAGAGTTGTACGCCAAAACGGCAAAAAGGTCGAAGACCTTGACCAGATTCACATTCCCGACCCGATTTCACAGGAATTGTGCAAATTACGGGCTGAAATTGATAAACTAAAGAAAAAGATGGAGGAACAGGAACAATGAAAGTTTTTAACACTCTGACTCGTCAGAAGGAAGACCTTAAAACAGTTGAAGAGGGCAAGGTAAAAATCTATGCCTGCGGCCCTACGGTTTATAATTTTATCCACATCGGTAACGCAAGACCCTTGTGCGTTTTTGACGTGCTCCGCCGTTTCCTTGAATACACAGGCTATGATGTGCGTTTTGTTCAGAACTTTACCGACATTGACGATAAAATTATCAAGCGCGCAAACGAGGAAAACTCAACGTACAAGGAAGTAAGTGAAAAGTATATCGAGGAATTTTGGAAAGATGTTAAGGGTATGAACATCCGCGAGGCTACCGTTCACCCGAAGGCAACAGAAAACATTGATGAAATTATCAGCATCGTTTCAACTCTTATTGAAAAGGGTTACGCTTACGCTGTTGACGGTGATGTTTATTTCAGCCCCAAAAAGTTTGACGAATACGGCAAGCTTTCACATCAGCCTCTCGAGGACCTTGAGGCAGGTGCAAGAATTATGGTCGGCGAAGTCAAGAAAGAGCCGATGGACTTTGCTCTCTGGAAGAATGCAAAGCCGGGCGAGCCCTATTGGGAGTCACCCTGGGGGCACGGCAGACCGGGCTGGCATATTGAATGCTCCGCTATGGTAAGACGCTACCTCGGCGACACAATTGATATTCACTGCGGCGGTCAGGACCTTATCTTCCCTCACCACGAAAACGAAATTGCACAAAGTGAATGCTGCAACGGTGTACCCTTTGCAAACTATTGGATGCACAACGGCTATATCAATGTTGACAACGTAAAGATGTCAAAGTCACTCGGCAACTTCTTTACGGTACGCGATGTTGCTGAAGCTTACGGATACGAGCCTATCCGTTACCTGATGATTTCTTCACATTACAGAAGTCCCATCAACTACAGCACAGATGTTATTGAGCAGTGCAAGGCTTCGCTTACAAGACTTTACACCTGCCGTGACAACCTCGACTTTGCACTCAAGAATGCAGTTGACGGTGATGTAAACGAAGAAATTGCAGCAATGCTTGAGAAGCGCCGTCAGCAGTTCATCGACGCTATGAACGACGACCTTAACACAGCAGACGGTATCGCAGCAGTGTTTGAGCTTGTACGCGACATCAATTCAAAGGTTATCACAGATACACCCGTCAAAGGTAGCTGTGAGGCTGCAGCAAAGCTCTTTGACGAGCTCTGCGGAGTACTCGGTCTTGTTTACAACAGAAAGGCTAACGACCTTGACAGCGAGGTTGAGGCTCTTATCGCACAGCGTACACAGGCAAGAAAAGACAAGAACTGGGCAGAGGCAGACAGAATCCGTGATGAACTCAAGGCAATGGGCATTGTGCTTGAGGATACTGCACAGGGTGTTAAGTGGCACAGAGAGTAATCTGAATTTTCAGACTGTCCGCCGCTATTCCCTAAACCCGAATAATACAATATACAGCCCCGAAGCAGATAATCTGTTTCGGGGTTATTTTTTACCGTTCACCACAATATGTTGTTCTTTTTTGTCAAAAAATCGACTTTTGTACCATAATTTTGCGTATTTGATATTGAAATCAAAACTCATTTATGATAATATAAATTGAATATTATTAGGAGAGGTGTGCCAAAATGAAAAAAGGTAAAGGTTTTTTTGGTGAATTTAAGAAATTTATCTTAAGAGGCAACGTTGTTGACCTTGCAGTCGGTGTTATCATCGGCGGTGCTTTCCAGGCTATTGTTAAGTCCTTGGTTGACGATATCGTAATGCCCCTTGTAGGTATGGTTACAGGTAACATCGATTTTTCACAGCGTGTATGGAAAATCGGCGAGGGCGAGTTTGCTGCAACAGTTACATGGGGTAACTTTGTTACAGCTGTTCTCAACTTCCTTATTATGTCATTCGTAATTTTCTGTTTTGTTAAGCTTATCAACACAATCACAGAAAAGGCTATAAAGAAGGACGCAGAGCCCGAAGCAGCACCCACAACAAAGAAGTGCCCGTACTGCTGCTCTGAAATCGATATCAAGGCTGTTAAGTGTCCGAACTGTACTTCTGACGTAGAGTAATTCACTTTCTTCTTGGGAGAGGTTTTCTTGGAAAAGGAAATTGTTCTGAAAAAAGCAATAATCGGCGGCTTTGACCGTAACGAGGTCATAAACTGCATCGCAAAATTGCAGGAAGAGGCTCTGAGTGCAAAAGGCGAAGCTGAAGAACTCAGGTCACTTCAGTCAAGGATTACCGAGCTTGAAGCACTGATTGCTGAAAGAGATGCCGAAATTGAACGGCTTTCTGCTCAAATCAAAGAGGCAGAGGGTAGTCTGCGTGTATCAAAAACCTCCGCACAGCTTATGCGTGAATCAGTTGAATATGCTGACCGCTATGTCGAAAGTGCAAAGGTTATTGCTGACAATATTTCTGAAAAAACCAATGCGAGCGTTGACGACGCTAAAGAAAAAGTAAGTTCCCTTCTTCTCGACATTACAGGGATATCTGACGATGTCCTTGCATTGTATACTAGCCTTGCAGATCTCAAAGCTGAATATGACGCGTTTATGGACCCATCCGAAAAATACCTAGCTGAGGATGAATTAGAAACGCCCGTTGAAGGTGATGAATCGCAGGCAGGTCCACTTGATGAGGAACAGAGCGAACCTGCTGTTCCTCATCAGGGTGTGGAAGACCCGAAGGAGCTTATCCGCAAAGCCAAGGAAAGATATCAGAAACTTATGTAAATACGAAAATCAAACGCTGCTCTTCCGAGCAGCGTTTTTGTTTTAGTTATGATAATATATACGGTTTGTAACAAAGGTTGTTACTCCCTCGCCTACCCATTTCTGCATTGTCTCGGCTGTGTCAACAGTCCAACAGGCTATGGGTATGCCTGCCTTTTGCAGCTCGGCAATTTTTTCGGGAGTATTTGCTTTGTTGTTACCGTTGAAGCTGACGCCCATATCGGGATTCGCAAGGCAAAACTCCATTTCATTTTTATTAAGCTTTGAGACGAGCTTATACAGCTTTATTTCGCTGTTGAGCTCTCTTACAATTTCTACCGCTTCACGGTGGAAGGAAATAACGGAGCAGGTTTTTGTAAAGCCGTATTTTTCGATAAGCCTCAGAAGATTTTCAAGTCCCTCACGGGTATAGTCCTTAATCTCAATCATAGGCTTAACATTGAATTCAAGACAGGCTTTGAGTGCCTGCTCAAATGTCGGGATTTTAAGGTCGGGATAATCTTCAGCATTTGCGCCCTTTACCACATTGTACGGTACAAGATCATAGTACGTAAAAGACGAAACCTTGCCCGACTTTTCACATACCGTTCCGATATCCTCATCGTGCATCAGCACCCACACACCGTCCTTTGTCTGACGGACATCAATCTCAACATAATCAAAGCCGAATTCCGCCGCCTTGCGTATTGCAGGCAGAGTATTCTCGGGCGCCTGCGAGGAATAACCGCGGTGAGCAACAAGAGTAAGCTTATCACGCTCGGACTGTTTGATAATAACACTCGTAAGCGGAATCGGAGGTTTTTCCCTGAGTCTGTTATTAGTACTGCTGACCGAAAGAAAAACCGGTAACGCAACCGCAACAACAAGTGCAAGTGCAATAAGGACAAACGGCCACTTTTTACGCTTCATTATCCTGAGCTTTCTTTTTATCTGTTCTTTGTTCATAGTAATATCCTTTTAATGTATTATCCCATTATAGGGATTTCCAATAATGCAAAGTTGAAACAGTTAATAATAAACATCACGAGTGCAATTATTACTGCCGTGTTATATACATTAACGGTATGTTTCCCTTTGCCCGACGAAATAAGAATTGCACAAGCAAAAAGCATAAGCATATCCGTAAAGTAAAACACCCTCTGCCCTGATGCGTAGATTGACGAACTGAATCCCACCACAACCGCACTTGCAACAGAAGCCGCAAACAGAATTGAAACTGCTAAGCCGAGTTTTTTATCTTTGACGATTAAAAGAACGAGCATCGCAGCTAACATAAGCAAAAGTGTAAAGCATAAAACAAGAGTGAAAATATCAGTTAAATCAAAACTTCCGTTTTTGAATGCTTTTTCAAATCCTTTGTCGGGAACCGTATGATTGATTGCTATATAAATTATATTTAAAACCACAACGACGGCTACAAAAAATATCAGAAAAAGCTTCGAAAAAGTTTTCACCTTTTTATCGTCATACAATGTTGAAACCATGAAGAAAACAAGCACGGCAAAAACACCTGTAACAATTAACGACATAAATAAAGAGTAACCGAAATAATTTGAGAAACCACACAGTAGCTTTTCAAAAACATTCATTTCTGTAAAGCGTGGGAACGAGCCGCTTTCCAGCGTCTGTCTCCCTGTCATACCCGGTGATGTAAAAAGCCACACCGCACTCGCAAAGCCAAAAAACATTGGCGGTGCGTGGTAAAATCTCAATGTCTTTTTGAATGAATTTACAATGAGCAAAACTGTTAAAAATACAATTGTCAATGCTGCTGTTTGTTCCTGAGAACAGGCAAGAAGAGAAGCCGAAACAGCAATTATATTGAAAGCAATTTTGTTGTATTTTATTCCAAAATATTCAAAGGTAAGAGGTGCAACCGTCAAAAGAAACGCTGTGAACGGAAAAAGGAAAGTAAAGCTTCCCGCAAACCAGAATGCACCCGAATTAAGCGCGCCTATAAATACAAGAAAAGGCACACTGCAACAAAAAATATTCTTTTGTATCGGTGTAAGTGTTCCTGAAAAAGCTGAACAGATTTTTTGTAAAAACCAAGCAATAAAAACAAACGAACCCGTCGCAAAAGCTTTCCAGAAAATCGGATTAATTTTCAGAAAACTCATCATCAGAAATTCGCTGACTGTCCGTCCCGAAACTGTATTGTATCTTTGATAAAGCCATTCGGTAAGGCTAAAGCTTTCTTCGTTTAATATTCCGAGAAAATGCCCGTCATCGGTTTTTATTATCAAATGTGTAAACAGTACAAAAAACGCAAAAGTTGCAAGTGAAAAAATAATCAGCGGATAATTTTCTTTTTTCTTCATCGGGACTCACCTCCCGACAATAATACATACGGCTTTTCTTTTGTGCCGTTGCCACCGCAAACGGTAACGGTATTGTCACACAGATAAAAAGCAGGACATACCCCGACCACTGTGTCCGTTGAAAGTGTTTTATAAAATCCGCCTGCATTCGTTACTGTAGTCACGCTCGACGAGTTGGTTTGAATCGGGCTGCTTGTCCAATACCAGCAATTCTTTCGTATAATCAATCTATCCGAGCCGTCATTCGCAACGGCTGATACTGTCGGTGCTTTTGCTCTTTCACTCTCACTGAATTTCTGTAACTGATTCTTTGAAAGAAGAAACATTTTATCAGCTTCTTTATTTTCTTTTATCATTTCAGTTGAAGTGAAATTTTCTTCCGACAAAAAGCCGTCTTCACTGTTGAGCCATTCTCTGAGGTCACTCGTTTGCCAATCGGAAGATTTTTCATCAAACGGTCTGAAACAGATCGCATTTTCTGACCAGACAAGAAAATTTTCACCGTCAGCAATAACCTTCCAGATAATTTCCTCACCGTAAATTTTTCCGAACACAAAGCTGTCACCTTTATTTAATTCTACCGATCTGATTGTGTCTGTACTTTCTATCGTTACATTCTGCGGATAGAGTACGGAATACAAGTCCGCCTTGTGCCGTGACAGAATCACGGACACAAGGCAGAGAATTACTGAAACAACCGATAAAATTTTCAGGATTGCTTTCTTCATATTTTAATTAACCGTTAAGCGCTTTAAAGCTGTCTTTGTTATTCTTGTAAAGCATCTTGAATACAGCAAAGTTCTTGTCGTAAACTGCTCTGTTTGCAGGATTGGGCTTGAATGTCTTGACAGCAGGAACGAAATCCTTAACCTGACCGACATTTTTAATAACACCAAGACCGATACCTACCATTGCAGCTGCACCTACCGCACCGATATCCTGCGGACGGTTTACCGTTTCAACTGTCTTGCCTGTTATGTCAGCAAGAATCTGGCAGGTTACATCTGAAAGTGCGCCGCCGCCGACAAAACGGATAACATCGGATGTCTTGATTTTCTTATTCTGTGCCTCAAGCATCCAGTTAAGATGGAAGCAAACACCCTCGATTACTGCACGGAGCATTTCTGACTTGCCTGTATCAATGCTTATGTTAAAGAACATACCTGCTGCATTCGGATCTTCAAACGGGCAACGGTTACCGTGAAGCCACGGTGTGAACACAACTCCGTTTGAGCCTGCAGGAACTTCGTTTATAACCTTCGTCATATAGTCATAAAGGCTTGTATACTCTGTTTCGGGGTCCTCTGCAACGTCCATCTTCTGCTTGAAGATACCGATTTCGTCAAGGCAAAGGTGGTCACGCACCCATTCAAGGCACTTACCTGCAGTTTCTAGCTCTGCAAAGTAGATGAATGAATCGGGGTCTGCACCTACGATAGCCGCAATCATAGCAGATGTGTCAACAAGCTGCTTGTCAACAACTGTACCTACCCAGCCTGATGTACCCTGATAAATATGAGTGTCACCGACTGCACCGCTGCCTGCACCAACACCGATAAGTGAAGAGTCACTACCGCCGCCGAATACAGGTGTGCCCTCTGCAAGACCGAGCTGCTCGGCAGCCTTTGCAGTAACCTTACCCACAACATCAGTAGAACCGAGAATCTTCGGAAGATGATCCATATTGATATCAAAAATGCCTGTAACGCTCTTGCTCCAGCCCTCTTTACCCTTTCTTGTATCATAAAGAAGAGTTGCAAAAGCAGAGTCCTTTGTCATTGCAAACTCACCTGTGCAACGGCTGATAAGGAAATCTTTAACGTCAAGCCATTTGTGTGTTTTCTTGTAATTTTCGGGTTCGTGTGCCTCAACCCACTTGTATTTGTAAACAGGGTCCTTTACACTGCACGCAACAGCACCCGTTGCAATAAGAGATTTGAGAAGCGGAACAATGTTTGCGCCCGCAATCTGCAAACCGTATGCCATATATTTCTTAAGCTCTTCCTTGGCACGCTGATCCATATAGCTCATCGCTCTGCGGACAGGGTTACCGTCCTTATCAACGAGGACAAGTCCCTGCGCCTGTGAGCAGAAGGAAATACCCGCAATCTGTGACGGCTTGATATCAGTTTTGCTGAAAAGCTCCTTTGTGGTCGAGCACATTGCACCCCACCATTCATTAGGATCCTGCTCGGCACCGCCGTCGCCAACCATATAAAGGTTGTAAGCACCGTATGCATTTGTAATGGGTCTGATTGTTTTATCAATCTCAAAAAGACAGGTTTTCATGCCGGTTGTACCGACATCGTAAGCAATAACATAGATAGCCATTTTTATAACCCCCAAATTTTCTTGATACTATTGTATCATAAAATATAAAATTTGCAAAAAATTTTTTAAAAAATGCAAAAAAATATTTAATTTTTCTGTTATATATGTTATACTGCATATTGGATATAAAGCGTCATCGCTATATTTACAAAAATTATACGTATATCGGAGGAATTACTATGGCTGAAAATTTTGCTATCACCAAGTATCTTGATGCTGATGCTGTTACAAGACAGCTTGATGCGCTTATCAAAAAGCCCATCTACAGCGTTAAGCCAGAGGCTCTTAAAAAGTACGAAGAAGAGTACTTTGCAAAGAAATGTACAAAGTCAAAGGAAATGATCGACATTGCAAAGGGACGCATCCCCGGCGGTGTTCAGCACAACCTCGCATTCAACTATCCATTCCCCCTTGTTTTCACAAAGGCATCGGGCAACAAGCTTTATGACATCGACGGTAACGAGTATTATGACTTCCTTCAGGCAGGCGGTCCGACAATCGTAGGCAGCAACCCTGAAAAGGTTCGTAACAAGGTTATCGAGCTTCTTAATGACTGCGGTCCTTCAACAGGCCTTTTCCATGAGTATGAGTACAAGCTCGCAAATAAGATTGCTGAGTGTGTTCCGTCAGTTGAAATGTTCCGTATGCTCGGTTCAGGTACTGAGGCTTGTATGTGTGCTGTTCGTGTGGCTCGTCTTGCAACAGGTAAGAAGAACATCCTTAAGATGGGTGGCGCATACCACGGCTGGTCAGATCAGATGGCTTACGGTATGAGAGTTCCCGGCACAAAGAATCTTCAGTCTCCCGGTGTTCCGATGTTTGTTTTCAAGCACACAGACGAATTCTTCCCGAACGATCTTGAAGATCTTGAGAAGAAGCTTAAGAGAAATCAGCTCAACGGCGGTACTGCTGCCGTATTCCTTGAGCCCGTTGGTCCCGAAAGCGGCACACGTCCCGTAAGCAAGGCATTTGTTAAGGGCGTTGAAAAGCTTTGCCGTAAGTATGGCTCACTCCTCGTATTTGATGAGGTTGTTACAGGCTTCCGTATCGGCGTTTCAGGTGCACAGGGCTACTTCGGTGTAGATCCCGACATCACAATCTTCGGTAAGATCATCGCAGGCGGCTACCCCGGTGCAGGCGGTATCGGCGGTCACAAGGACGTTATGGCTCACCTCGGTGCAGGTCTTGACGGTTCAGGCAAGAAGGTTAAGAAGGCTATGTGCGGCGGTACAATGGCTGCAACTCCCATTTCTTGTGTTGCAGGTTACTATACTCTTTGTGAAATTGAAGAGTCAAACGCATGCCAGAAGGCAGGCGAAATGGGCGACAGACTCATCAAGGGTCTTCAGAAGTCCATCGAGAAGCACAACCTTCCCTTCGTAGCATTCAATCAGGGTTCAATCTGTCACCTTGACACAGTTGGTACAATGCACTACTCAATCGACTGGTCAAAGCCGTGGCTCATCCCCGATGTTCTTAAGCAGACAAGCGCACGTAAGAAGGAAATGGAGCATATGGGTGCTGCTTACATGGCTGAGGGTATGGTTACTCTTGCAGGCAGCCGTCTTTACACAAGTGCTGCTTACACAGAAGCTGACATCGACGATGCAATCGCACGTTTCGACAGAGTATTCGACAACTGCGGCCGCATCGGTTAATAGGAGAATAAATTATGGCTTATAATATTCAGGAAGCGAAAGAGCTGGTTGTTGAGGCCGGCAAAAAGCTTCTCGAGACAGGTCTTATTGCCCGCACATGGGGTAACGTAAGTGCAAGAATTTCTGACACTCAGTTCGTTATCACTCCAAGCGGCAGACCGTATGAGACACTTACACCCGATGACATTGTTGTTGTAAACATCGCTGACTGCTCTTACGAGGGCGACATCAAGCCGTCAAGCGAAAAGGGTGTTCACGCTGACGCATACAGACTTCGTCCCGAAGAGAATTTCGTTATTCATACACATCAGATCAAGGCATCAGTTGTAGGTGCAGCAGGCATCAACGTTGATGTCCCTGAAAAATATGAGGCACTTTTCGGCGACTGCATTCCCGTTGCCGACTACGGTATGCCCTCAACATCAAAGCTCCGTAAGGCTGTTGAGACTGCTTACGCAGACTACCCCAACAGCAAGGCAATCCTTATGAAGCAGCACGGTGCAGTTGTTACAGGCAACAGCTTCGAGCAGGCTTTTGAGGTTGTATCTGAGCTTGAAAACCTCTGCGAAGAGAAAATTCAGAAGGCATATATGCTCTATGAGGGTACTTCCGAGTATTCTTATAAAGCTATGCTTAACAGCTACATAAAGGCAATCGGTTCAGGTAAGATGCCCAAGCAGATTGCAGACTTTGGTGAAAGTGCAAGAATCGGTTCAAAGTTTGAAATCCGTTACAAGAACGGCAAGACCTTCACTGTTGACATCAAAACAGCAAAGTCAACAGCTGAAGAGGCTGTTCCTGCAACTGCAATGGTTCACGCTGAAATTTATGCTAAAACTAACGCAGGCTTCATCAAGCACCTTACCGCAAGCGAGATGATTGCAGTAAGTATTGCGCAGAGCACAATTGCTCCCCGTCTTGATGACTTTGCACAGATCGCAGGCACAAAAATCAACTCCTTCAAGTGGGACGGCTCACGCGCTTCTGCTAAAAACGCAGCAAAGGCTGTCAAGGGCAACAACGCTGTACTTATTTCCGGTTCAGGTGCACTCTGCACAGGAACAAAGGAAAGTGACCTTGATGCAGTTGAGCTTATTATGTCAAGAGAATGTCAGACTATTATCGGTTCTGTATTCTTCGGTTCAGGCGAAGTCCTCAGCCCGATTGATGCAAACATTATGAGAGTCATCTATCAGACAAAGTACTCAAAGAAAGCTGAGTAAAAACAACTTAAACCTCGTCGAAGTGTTCGGCGAGGTTTTTTGTTTTATATCTTTATTTATCCCGTAAAGTATGGTATAATTCTTTTGCATCAAATACGAGGAGAAAACGAAATGGCAGATACAGTTTACAAAGAGACAAGAAAAAAGCATAACCTTACCCGTGACGAAGTATGTGACGAGGCATCGCTTCTCAACTTTCCTCTTCAGCCTGAAAGACTTGAGCGTATCGAAAACGGCAAATTTAATATCACACCCGACGAAGTTTTGCTTCTTTCCAAAATCTACGGCGAGCCCACGCTTTGCAACCATTTCTGTTCAAGAGAATGTCCGATCGGCAAAAAGTATGTTCCCAAGGTTGAGGTCAAGGATCTTTCGCAGATTGTTCTCGAAATGCTTTCTTCTTTGAACTGGATGAAGAAGAGTCAGGAAAGACTTATTGAAATCACGGCTAACGGACAAATCAACGATGACGAAATTAAGGATTTTGTTTCTATTCAGCGAAAGCTCGAAAGCCTTTCAATAACCATCGAGAGTCTTCAGCTCTGGGTTGAGCAGATGCTCGCAGACCAAAAAATCAATCTTGAAAAGTATAATGAGATTATAAACGAGTAAGTTGTCGGGTACTGCGTATAACACACAGTGCCCGATTTTTTACACTGATTGTAAAAATCAGTGAGCATTTTTTACACAGAGTGTCATTCCGTTCTGACGGCAGATATTGTATTATATAGTCACAGTAAAGAGCGCATCGCACATCAGTATGTTTTACTGTTTCGGTGCAGGGAAAATTGTTTTTTGGATGGTGTTTTATGTTTCACGGCATCATATGGTTCACGCTGATGGGATTATTCTTAATATGGCTTGGATATAGGGTATGCTTCAAAGAACAAATCTCGTTGCTTCATAATTCACGTTATGCCAGGGTTAAAGACGAAGACAAAAAAGCTTTTTGCAAAGCATCAGGATCCGGAATAATTTTAATCGGTCTTTCTGCATTGTTATGTGTTTTAGTTCTTCTGATTACAGTTTCTTTGTGGGGCCTTCTTATTCTGATACCGGGAAGTGCCGCAGCTATTGCAATTCTGGTTTATGCAGACAGAAAATACAATCGTTAAAAATTCAGGCACACTAAAACTTAACATAAACAAAAATAAATTATAAAATATAATGAGGTGATAAAATGTTGGATATTCTGTTTACGGTGATTTTTATTGCGTTGTTTTTGTGGACAATCAAGCTGATGTTCAAAATCTCGTGGGGCATTGCAAAAATCCTTGCAACAGTGCTGCTTGTGTTGGCAATACCGGCACTTGTACTGTGTCTGATTTTTGCGGGTGGCTTTGTGCTGCTCATCCCCATCGGCATTGTTGCAGGCGTTGTCGGAATAATCAAAATGTTCACATAAAAACGAAAGGCAGGGTTACTCCCCTGCCTTAGTTTTTTTCTCTCTTAATCTTTTAAAAAATTCTGTCAGCTTCTCTGCGCACTCTTCCTGCATAAAGCCCGATACAACCTCAGGCTTGTGGTTATACGGCAAGCTGAAGAGATTGACCACGCTACCGCACGAGCCTGCCTTGTAATCCGATGCACCGTAAACAAGACGCTTTATTCTGCTGTTAATGATTGCTCCGGTGCACATCGGGCAAGGCTCGAGGGTTACATACAAATCGCATTTCCACAGCCTCCAACCGCCGAGGGTTTTGCACGCCTCATCAATCGCCTCAAGCTCCGCGTGAGCAAGAGCGTTTTTGTCTTTTTCGCGTCGGTTTCGTCCCCTGCCGACAATCCTGCCGTCAATGGTGACAACTGCGCCGACAGGCACCTCACCCTCAAGTGCCGCCTCGTCTGCAAGGCGGAGCGCCTCCTTCATAAAATCCATATCATTCATAATAGCATCAACCTGATATTCCGAATAAAGTAAAGACCGTAACTGCAGTAAGAACACCTGTTATGATAAGCGCGGCCGTGTTTGTTTTGCGAGGCTTCAATCTGCTGTCCTTTCTGATTGTAAGTATCCACTTGATGAGCAGATACGAGGCAAATACACACGCGCCGAAAAGCATAAGCACACCCGGTGCAGACTGCACTCTTGTAAGTGAGAGCGAGGTGTAAATTGCATTGTAAATCGAGAAGATAAGTGCAGGTGATGTTACAAACGCTGCACGCTTGAGAACCTTGTTCTTCGCCATAACGGTTGCATCCTTTTTCAGCTTGACATTACAGTTGAGCTTGAAAAGCACCATAGCGATTGCACCTGCAAACACAATTGCCGATGTAACAACATAGTAGAAAAATGTACTTGACTCGGGTTTTTCATTATAACAAATAGTCGTGATAACCGAGAAAAGATTATTAAGAAAATGGATGGTAACACTCGTCCATATGCTTTTTGTTTTTATACAGAAGTATCCGAGTGCGATACCGACAATAAATGCAAACGGAATCTGCACCATATTGCCATGCAGAATAGCGAAGCAGAAAGATGTTGCAAGAATCGCAAACCAATCACCGTATTTTCTCAACGGCTGCAGAATTACACAGCGGAAAGCAAACTCCTCAAACAATGCAGGGAGTACGGCAAAATTGATAACATAAATCAGAATTCCCATAAATCCCGACGGGACTGCCAGGTCTTCCATTCCCGAGCCGAACTCTATACCGAAAACAGAGATAACTGCCGCCAAGACCGACGTTGCGGTGTTGCCGAGCATACAGAACATAAGACCCGCAAAAACCGCGAGGATGAACAGCTCCTTCGACTTCGGCATCTCAAAAATGTTCATCTGCTTTCTTTCCCTCGGTTTTGAAAAAACGAAAAGAACGAAAAACGGCAGGAATGTATAGAAAAACTGCGCAACTGCACTGATTGCATGGAAATAGAAGGTATCAGAAGCATAAAGTGAGGAAAGCTGAGTAAAACGGATAAACACCGCAACAACATTCTGCATCAGAATACACATAAGCATAACGAAGCCTGCCGAAAAGCCCAGACGGCGCAGCGAAGTGAAATGCTTATCAAGAAGCGGATTCTGACCGCCGAACATATTGTAAAGATTCTGATAATAATTATGGCTGCCTGTCTGGTCAGCATAGTTCATTGTGTGTTCGTTACCGTTCATTTTTCCACCTCACTTTTTCGACAAATTGTTTGTTACAATTAATTATATCCTAATACTGTTCAATTATCAAGGCTATCAATTGTTAACTTTTTAAGAACAACAAATAGTACTTGTTTTTTCTTATATTTTAATGTATACTTTAATGGTATACAAATTAAAGGAGATGACTCTATGGATCCTATCAAGGTTGACTTCACCGGAGGTTCTTCAAACGGACCTGACAAAAAGACGAGTGTTGTTATCCCTCCCGAAAAAAGAGGCATTAAAATCGTTTTAAACATCATCGCTACAATTATTTTCGGCGCTGTGCTTTATTACTTTATGCTTCCCGTTTTCAACTTCAAATCAGTTATGATGTACGCATTTTTTGGTGCTATGGCAGTTTTCTATATCGCTGTCAACTATGTAACCAGCGGTGCGTTGCGTACACCCGACTATTCACCCTATGCCAACAAGTCGTCACTTGTGCCTAAAATCATCATCGGTATTCTTGCCGTTGTTGTTGCACTCGGATTTGTTGTTTCTTCGGTTTTCTTCCGTGCATCAAGCTATGCGAAGATTATCGACGTGCAGACAGGTGATTTTTCGCAGGAGGTTGCAGAGGCAGACTTTGCCAATGTTCCCGTAATTGACGAGACAACAACAGCAGTTATGGCAGACCGTGCGCTTTCTGACCTTTCTGAGCTCGGACTTGTTTCACAGTTCACAGTTCAGCCGAACTACTATCAGATTAACTACAAGGATACTCCCGTTCGTGTTGCTTGTCTTCAGTATTCAAACATCATCAAGTGGTTCACTAATACAAAGAACGGTCTCCCCGCTTACATCATTGTTGACGCAACCACTCAGAAGGCAGATCTTGTTGAGGTTGAGGGCGGTATCAAGTATTCAACAGCTGACCACTTTAACAAGAATGTTAACCGTCACGTGCGTTTCCGGTATCCCACATACCTCCTTGATACACCGACATTTGAGATTGACGAAACAGGACATCCGTTCTGGATTTTCGCAAAGCTTGATATGACAATCGGTCTCTTCGGCGGTAAGGACGTAACAGGTGCAATCATCGTTGACGGTGTTACAGGTGAATGTAAAGAGTACTCTATTGAAGACATCCGTACAAAGGAAGAGCTTCAGTGGATTGACCGTGTTTATTCTGCACAGCTTCTTAACGAGCAGTACAACTTCTTCGGCAGATATCAGGAGGGCTTCTGGAACTCCATCCTCGGTCAGAAGAACACATACTCAACAACAGAGGATTACTCTTACCTTGCTATGAATGACGACGTTTATATGTACACAGGTGTTACATCTCTTACAAATGACGAGTCAATCACAGGCTTCATCCTCATCAATCAGCGTACAAAGGATGCAAGATACTATGTAATGTCCGGTGCTAAGGAATCCTCAGCACAGTCCTCTGCTGAAGGTCTTGTTCAGCAGTACGATTACCGTGCATCCTTCCCGCTTCTTCTTAACATCGACGGTGAGCCGACATACTTTATGTCTCTTAAGGATGCAAGCAGCCTTGTTAAGGGCTATGCTATGATTAACGTAGGTCAGTACTCTATCGGTGCAACAGGCACAACTCTTACCACTTGTATTGACAACTATGTCAAGGAGCTTGCAAAGAACAACATTAAGGTTGACGTTGACACTGATGAAATCATTGACAATCCGTCAAACGATCTGACAGGTGAAGCAATCACAGCAACAGGTACTGTTACAGAAATCAGAACAGCAGTTATTGACGGTAACAGTGTTTATTACATCAAGCTTGATTCTTCAGACAGCTACTACTCTGTAAAGGCTGCCGATGCAGAAAATGTTGTGCTTGTAAATAAGGGTGACAGCATCACAGTTACAATCACAACCGACAAGGGTAACATCATCCCCGCTTCTGCAATCGAGGTTAAATAACCTATGAATAAAAAAACAGTTGAAATATTCTGGACGGGCGGTTATGACTCGACCTTTCGGGTCGTACAGCTTTCCCGTATGGATATAACAGTTCAGCCGTATTATCTTTCCGACAACCGTACTAACGAAAAATATGAGGTCGGTGCAATCGAAAAGATTACTCAGCTTATCAGAAATCATCCCGATACAAAGGCTGAGATTTTGCCTGCAATCTATATTTCTGTCGAGGACAGGTCTGCAAGCCAGCCGTATATCAAGGATGCTTACAAACGTATTTTTGATAAAAACTGGCTCGGTAATCAGTATGTGTGGCTCGCAGATTTTGCCGTTGAGCATCCCGGTGTTGAGCTTTCAATTGAAAAGGGAACCAATCCCGTAAACCTTATCAATAAAAACGGCGGCTTCAAAAAGTGCAGCGACAGCGAAATCGGTGATTATTATGTTGTTGACAGAGATATCACCGACCCTGACTATTATGCACTGTTCGGCAATTTCTCAATTCCGTTGCTCGAGCTTTCAAAGCTTGATATGAAAGAGTTTTTTATGACTCACGGATACGAGGATGTTATGAAAGCAACATGGTTCTGCCACAAGCCTGTAAACGGAAAGCCCTGTGGACAGTGTAATCCGTGCAAGGGTGTTGTGGAGGAAGGTATGGCAGAAAGGCTTGACGATGAAGCGCTCAAGCGCTACCGTAAGGCTAAGGTCATTGATAAGCTCAAGGCAACCCCGATTTTTAAGCTGGCAAAGAAAATACTTCGCAGATAAGAAAAGCAGTATCAACATTTTGTTGATACTGCTTGATTTTTTATGTGTTTTCTTTAAGTTTTACTTTCGGTAAATTAAGCTTGAATATGGTCGCAAGAATACGGATTACAAATGTTACAAGCACTGCAATGACGATCGACCATGTTCTGTCTGTCTTTGACATCTGCAGGTGATAATACACCGTGCCGCCTGCAATTGATGCAAGAGCATAAATTCTTTTTTTGAGTACGAACGGAATCTCGCACAGCATAACATCTCTGAGCACTCCGCCGCCTATACCCGTGATAACACCGAGACAGACAGCAAGAATACTGTTAAGACCGAATCCCGAATCAATTGCCACCTGAACACCCGTTACAGTGAAAAGTCCGAGACCGACAGCGTCGAAAATATTATTCACACTGTCAACCATCTTTGCACTTTTCTGGTAGCGTTCACGGAATATGTATGCAATTATAAACACAACCGTTGACACTATAACAGCAACCATTACATAGCGGTAATCCGAGAACATTCTCGGCGGAGTTGCACCGATTAATATGTCTCTGATAGCACCGCCTCCGAGCGCTGTAATTGAGCTTAACACAAGCACACCGAAGATATCTACCCTTTTGTTAATTGCCACCATTGCGCCCGATGTTGCAAATGCAATGGTACCGATGATTTCAACTATAAAATATATCAAATCCTCAAGCTGCATTTTCTTTTCCGACCTCGAAAAATTTATTTACCGACTGATACCCTCAGTATCTTTAACGCATCCGTAGAGTTAATTGCTCCGTCTCCCGTTATGTCCGCACTCAGCTGCCTAGCGGGGCCGAGCGACCTTCCTCCGACAACAAACTGTAACACAACAAGGGCATCCGTTGAATTCACCTTTGCGTTCATATCTGTATCACCGACAACTGAAACAGTAAACTCACCAAGAACCTTATCCGTGCCTGAAATTTTCACCTTTGTTCCCGTTGCCATCAGTCCGCTGACCGTACTTGAGTAGCTGACGGTAGCACCGCCCTCAAGCGTGAGATATTTTTTTGTAAAATCTGCAGACTTCATTTCTGACGGAATACCTGAAATAATTTTTGTTGATTCATTAATCACTGCACCGTCAGTTTCCTTGAAGGAAAACGACTCAGGCACTACGGGAGGCTTCGGTTCTACCTCCGCTTTATTGCCACTCATTCCGAGTCCCTTGATAATCTTAGGATAATCGTAATAGCAGAAGTTAAGGTCAACATCACCCTGTATGCCCGGCACAGAACCGTTTTCACTGTACTGCCACATACCGTAAGGACCGTCATATGTACATTCGCTTGCGTACTGAGCAATCCAGAAATGATAATCGGAAAGCTGATTTGCATAAAGCTCATCACGGGCAAAGAATTTGTTACAGTAAATACCCGTATAGAATCCGCCCTTTTCAATTTCCTCACAGAATGCTCTTGCTACTTCTGTTGCGCGTGCTGAGGACAGCGCTACCTGTGCATCCGTTTCTATATCGAAGTATACGGGCATTTCAAGTGTACAGTTATTCTTGTTAAGTACACTCAGAACATACTTTGCTTCTTCAACAGCCTCACTTGCCGTCAATGCAGCACTGAAGAAATAACATCCGACAGGCAAGCCCTGAGCCTTTGCATTTTTATAATTATCAAGGAATTTCTTGTCCGATCCGATCGATCTGCTGCCGCCCGTCGCTCTGTAACCGATACGCAGAATTACTGCATCCACATTGTCTGCAATTTTGTCCCACGATCGGATTTCGTTCCAGACTGACAGGTCAATAACATCCCACACCACTTCACCGTAACCGGGTGTCGGGGGTTTTGGTGCAGTGACGGTAAATGTACGTTCAAGCAATACTTTATTCTTGTTATAGGTATCGCTTGCTACAATTTTGTAAACGTAAGTGCCTGCCTGCAGACGAGAGAAGGTCATATATCTGTCAATCTCGCTTATATCATATGTGTTGGTGTTCGGATTGACTGTTTTAGTGAACTGCAAGGTACCGTTGGTGCTTCTGACCGAACATGTAACCGCCAAAATTTTGTAATCAGAAGTAATATTACCCTTAACCGAAAAAGTATTGCCCTGCAAGAGCGAATCAGGTGCATTTGCCGATGTGATTTTCATCGTATCAAACAAATCCTTGGAAAGCACCTTAAACTCTTTTTCAAGAAGTACAACATCACTGTCGACCGTGTCCGAAGCTACGATTTTGTACACATAATCTCCCGCCTCAAGCTTTGAAAAAGTCATCAGGTAATCTACTACGTGAATATCATATGACTTTGTTCCCGGTCTTCCGGTATAGTCAAAAGCTGCACTACCGTCAGGCCTATATACTCCGATTGTAACTGCAACAAGATTATTGCTTGATGTTACAATACCGTAAACAGAAAAAGTGCTGCCTTCTATAATTTCAGTCGGATAAACTTCGTCGGTGAGTTTAATTTCCGATACCGCAACAACGGGCACGGCTAAACAAAGAATCAATGTTACAACACATAAAATTGCTGAAACAAATTTCTTCATCAACATTTTTGTTTTCCTCCATTTTTCTACACTTTAATACATTACCATTATATCATAAATATGGCACGCTGTATACTTGAAAAAGGAATTTTTTATTGGTATAATTTAGTAAATTCAGGAGGATGTTATGGGTATTTTAGACAGAAGTGAACTTTTGATTGGTGCCGAAGCACTGCTCACGCTGAAAAAGTCGCATATTGCGGTTTTCGGTGTCGGCGGTGTCGGTTCGTATACCGTGGAAGCTCTCGTGCGCGGCGGTATCGGTAAAATAAGCATCTTTGATGCCGATGTTGTCAGCGAAACGAACATTAACCGTCAGCTGGTTGCTACCACCAAAACAATAGGTATGGATAAGGTTGATGTAGCAAAAAAGCATTTACTTGAAGTCAACCCCAACCTTGAAATTGTTGCAGAAAAAATTTTCTTCAGTGCAGAAACCGCGGATTCTGTTGATTTTTCGCAATTTGATTATATTGTTGACGCAATTGATACGGTGTCCTCGAAAATCCTGCTGATAGAAAAAGCAAAACAGAACAATGTGCCGATTATAAGCTGTATGGGTACGGGCAATAAGCTTGACCCCACCCGCTTTAAAATCTGTGATATCAGCAAGACAAGCGTATGTCCCCTTGCTAAGGTAATGAGATATGAACTCAGAAAAAGAGGAATAAATAATGTTAAGGTTTTGTTCTCTGAGGAAGAACCGATAAAGCACGGACAAACCGAAAACGGCCGACCTGTTCCCGGAAGTATTTCGTTTGTGCCGTCTGTCGCAGGACTTATTATCGCAGGAGAAGTTATCAAAGACATTATAAAATAAAAAATCACCGCAGGCTTACGAACCTGCGGTGATTTGCTTTTAATTATTCATCTATCTGCTTGTTGCCTGATGACGGACCGGGGCCGTATCCGTAACCGCCGTAACCGTAACCGTAGCCGCCATAGCCATAACCGCCATATCCGTAGCCGTAGCCGCCATAGCCATTACCGTAACCGCCATATCCGTAGCCGTTACCGTAGCCGCCCTTTCTTCTGCGTTTACCGTAATAACCGTAACGAAGATAACTCTTACGCTTGTAATATCTGCTGTTTTCCTCATTACCGCTCATTGTGAAGATTGCACCTACAACATCAATATCTGCACCGCGGATTTCCTCAAGCGTTCTGTTGATGTCATTTACCTTAGCGTAATCGCGTCTGATACTGTAGATGATACCGTCAGCAAGCGGAGCAATAACCAAGCTGTCCGTAACAACATTTGACGGCGGAGAGTCAATGATAATGTAATCAAATTCGCGTCTTGCCTGTTCAATAACGTTACGAACCTTATCTGTGTCAAGAACTTCTGTTGACTTAAGTGAAACACCGCCTGTCGGAAGAACAAAAATACCGAGAGACTTGATAAACTTAATAGAATCAACATAAGTTGATGTACCCTTGATGATCGGGATAAGACCGTAATTGGTGTCAGATTTAACACCTACTGCGTGAAGCACTGCAGGCTTTCTCAGGTCACAGTCGATAAGAAGAACGGATTTACCCTTCTGTGCAAGTGAGCACGCAAGGTTAACAGCAACTGTTGTTTTACCCTCGTCCTCATAAGTACTTGTAACAACAAATGCCTTATAGCCTTTTTCACTCTTGACATTTTCAAGCTTTGTTCGGATTGACTTAAAGCTTTCAACAAAAGCAAAGCTGACCTTTGACGAATCTGTAATAAGCAGTGATCCCTGCGGAGTCTTTTTCTTCTTGCCGAAAAGACCGACCGGTTTTTCAAGAAGAGGAACCGAACCAAGCACCTTGACATTAACCTCCCGGCGAAGATTCTCAAGACTTGTAACTGTGTTAGTAGTAATCGTGATAAAGAATATAATCGCAGCAACTATCACTGCACCAATAATAAAGCCGTAAAGTGCCTTTGTAGATGCATCGTCACTGTTAGTGATAAACGGTGCGCTGGCACCCTTGATAACCTTAATTGAAAGAGTACTGTCAAAGCTCTGAACAAAACCGGGGAATTCCTCGAGCACAACCTCAAGTGCACGTTCGCAATAGGACTTATCCGTGCTTGTAACACTTACCTTGAAGAATCCGTTAATTCCTTCATCAATAGTAGCGATTCCAAGACTGTTCTCAACAAAAGAGTGACTGTAATTACTGTTCGGATCAGCTTCCTTAAGTCTGTCCTGAATCATTTTTACCATTTCGTCGCTTTTTAAAAGATACTGATAAATTCTGGCATCGGAGGCACCGTAGAAGTTTGTTTCTTCCTCATATTCGATGGGAGCATCCTTGCGTCCTGAATAGTCTTTAACAATAACCATCTGAGTCTGCATAAAGCTCAAAGTCATATTCGCCGAATAAACCTCAACATAAGAAGCCTTTGCAATACCGAAGCCTGCCGCTGCAAAGATTGCGCCGACAAGGATTATTGCCCAGATTTTATTCAGAAGATTCTGAACCAGACGGCCAATGTCAAATCCGCTGCCCTCTTCGTTGTAATATATATTCTTATTGGTATCAAGATCCTGCATATTTACCGTCCTTCCCGACAGAACACTGTCGAAATATATCGATAGTCAATAGATTAATTATAAGTTATCATCAAGAGCCTGTCAACTGTTAAAAACCGCCACGCTTACGAATCTCTTTGCGGTCCATTTGCGGCATCTGAGCATCAGTCAGCACAGCCCTGCCTGCATCGTGAACCATAACCTGCATATTATACTGGCTGATATCAGGCGGAAAATATCTCATCATTTCCGAAAGATTGTTAGCCCTGTGAACAGGTGAATGTGCATCCGTACCTATTAACGACGCAACACCGTTATAAGCCATTGAATAAGCAAGCTCAAATTCCTGAAGTCCGTCAAAGCTTGCCAGACTTGATGCGTTTATCTGAAAAATCACACCGTTTCGCACCAATGAATTAACTGCTTCATAATCAAACTGAAAAAATTCGTATCTTTCGGGATGTGCAATTATCGGTACGAGTCCGGCATTTATAACCTCATTGAGATAGTCATAGATTCGTCTGATTTTAACATTTCTGAAAGCAAATTCAATAAGGATGTATCTGCTGTTGTTTATCGTCAGGCGTTTTAAATCGTTGGCAAAGAAAATGTCATCATCTACAAAAACCTCTGCACCCGGATAAATCTTTACATCTATCCCTCTTTCCTCAATCACCTGGCGGAGAATCCTTATTTTATTGTCTCTGGTTTCAATGAAATGTCCTACATTATCAACCGTTGTTGTATGCGGAGTCGCGACAATGTGCTTAATACCGTTCGCCTGTGCAATTCTGCACATCTGCACCGCTGTTTCAAGATCTCGCGCGCCGTCGTCAATTCCGTTGAGAATATGCGAATGGATATCAATCATACCTACTTCGCCTCCTTGGTGAATTTAAAAATCTATTTCTTTTGCTGCAACAACTGCAAAGCCCTGCGTTGCAGGAACAACGCGCAGACTGTCGGAATAAAATCCAATTCCCATTGTGTCTCCCTGAGCATAATCGATAACGCCGTTTCTGCGTGTACGTGTCATCAGGTGCTCAAGAGTCTTTTCACTTGCCGACTTATACTCTTCATTTTCGGTCAGTTCATACAAAACCGCAAAGCAATGGGCAAGCATAGCAGCCGCTGAGCTGTCTTCAAGAGAAGATGTAAAAAACATTCTGCCAAAAGAACCGTCACTTCGTTGATACGACTTGACCGCAGTCATAAACTCAATACAGTATTTAAGAAGCATAACCTTTTCAATGTTATAAGTTTTGCTTTCCATAAGAGTCCTGAGACTGTCTGTTATACCAAGTGCCCACCATGCACAGCCTCTGCCCCAACCGTATATCCCGAGCGGTGCACCCGTTTTGACATTAAAACAATGGCATGGCATACGCGTATCTTTATCAAAGCCGTGCTTTCGGTATTCTTTAATCTGTGCAAGTGCAACATCAACAAACTCAGGCTTATTATAAACCAATGCATATTTTATAAGAAACGGACAAATCATCCCGATCGTATCGACAAAGCGGACATTTTTGACATTCGTATTATACGGTACTGTTCCAAACTCATCGTAAAGCTCGTAAAGATAATCTGCAACATAATCCATAGCAGGACGAATTCTTTTGTTATCAATTGTCTTGTTACACAGCATCTCATACGCTAGCATTGCACAATCGATTTTTTTGGGTGGAACTATCCATTCACCGCTTTCATTAATATATCTTTCAAAAAGTGCAAATGCACCTTCCTCACCGTTTTCTGTAGCTCCTGCAGCTTTAAGTACTGCAGCATCCTGCCAATATGCGGTTGAATCGATTTTTTTAAAATTCTTGATCAGTGTTACAAGCTTAAACTTCTTGTTTTCGTTAACAGGCAACTCGGGCGTACCTGACTCGAGCCATCTGTCAATCACACCGTGTGTTGCTACGAGCCATGCTTCTCTGTCGACTATCGAGCCGATTTTTATTCTGCCCAACCAATTAAGAAAGATATCCAGATAATCAAACCCAAGAATTATAAGTGCAATCAGAAGCACTATGATTATTAAAACAGTCATTGTGTTTTTCCTTTCAGTTTATCAGTCCGTAAAGCTTTTCAATTTCCTCTTCATTGCCTGTTTTTTCCATTGAAAGATTTTCGGAAAGCCGAGCCCGTAATGCCGCATCTTCAATCAGTCTTTCAATTTTATCCGCTATGTCCGTTACATTCATTTCACAGACAAGACCGTTTACACCGTCAGTTATCTGATCGGCAACCGTTGTAAAATTAGTTGTAACAATCGGTTTGTTAAGGCACTTTGCCTCATCAATCGCAATTGATTTTCCCTCGAAGCGTGACGGCTGAACATAAATATCACAGCCTGCAATATACGGATACGGGTTTGAGCGTTCACCAAGAAGAATGAATTCATTTTCAAGGGCAAGCTCTTTTATCAATTTTTCGATTTCGGCTTTAAGCTCCCCTGTACCTATGTGGTACCAATTAACTTCTTGACCGCGGTTTTTAAGCTCTGCACAAGCCTTCACTGCAAGGTCAATTGCCTTTTGGGGAGCAAATCTGCCAACAGTTGTAATAATAGTTTTGTTTTTACCCTTATATGGAGACTCGTCCTGTGAATACTTCTTTAAAATACCGGGACTTGTAATATTTTCAATGACAATAAACTTTTCTTTAAGTTCACCAAATTCATCCAAAAGACTTTCGAGACACACCTGTGATACTGTTACAACCTTATCGCATTTTCTGAAAATCTTACGATTTTTTTCTTTGTCCAAGCCAAGCTTTTTAAAATCGTTATGCACATAGCAGATTTTTTTCTTTGCGCAAACATCATCTGCAACAAAATAGCTTGCATTGCCTTCAAGATATCCGATTGCACAGTCATATTCGGTATTCAGAACAGGCAATTGTTTTTTTAACAAGGACCACATTTTTTCTTCGCGTTTATATGCATCAGCCTCTTTGACGCACTGAGCATATCTGATACGGTCAATAACAGAAAAAAGCTTTCCTTTTTTCATAAAATACTTAAGTGTCGACTTTATGTCACCGTCAAATACTTCATAATCTTCTGTTTCTTTTATAACATTAACCTCTTGTGGAATTTTGTCAAAGAAAAGTCCGTCCCGTCTGAAGGACAGTAAATCCACATCATATTTTTCATAATCAAAAAGTGACAACAGCGTAATAAGACTTTTTTCTGCACCGCCACTGCGAAGTGACGGAATAACAAACAGAATTTTCTTTTTCACGCTATCACCTCTTTTTAAAGTTTTGTAAGCTTATCACCCATCTGCATCGCATTGCGAAGATACAGCGGGATTTTTTGCATAAGAGTTTCTTTTATTTCCGACTCTTTGTCAAGTAGTGTGTTAAAGGCCTCGATTACAGGATATGCACTTTTGAGAGTACGTGAATTAACTACACACAACTCCTCACCGAAAAGGTCTTTTGCAAGGCCTCTTGACTTAACACTGTAACCCAACACTGCCGTTGGAACACCGCTTGAATATGCAGCAATGGTTGCATGCGTTCTTGCTCCGATAAAAAATCTTGTATTGGCAATATAACCCTTGTACTGCTTGGCATTCAGATTATCGGGCAAAATTTCAAGCCTGCCGCTATCCTTGAATACATTGTAAAAGTCAAGCATATACTCATAATCGTTGTTTCCTTTTTCAACAACGTGAGGAATGAGCAGAATTTTAAGTGTTGTATTATCAAGAATATACTTGATAAAATCCTTTGTAATCTGTGTTATCCGGGGATTGTATCCCTCTACTAAAGGACTGACATTAAGGCCGAGGGTGTTATCCTTGTTAAAGCCGGCAATAGCCTCGATCTCATCTCTCTCCATACAAAAAGCAGGATCGGGATTAAAGAAAATATTTGCATTCGCATTCTTGCTTTTAAGCAAATCATAAGTCAAGGTTTCTCTTGTGAAAATCGCATCAAAATCTGCAAGGCTTTGAAGCTTCTGCTCATTCAGGTCCTCTTCACCTATTGATGCGCCCCATAGAACAACTTTTTTACCTGATTTTTTCAGTTCTTTCGTCAGCACCTGGATACCTTGATTATCTCCGTAGCAATATGTATCTCCGCCTATTGAAAGACATATGTCACAGTCCTGTGCCTGTTCAACAATTCCGGAATACATCTTTCTGAGTGCATACTCTTCGGAGCCACGTGCTTTAACATTAAAGGCCGATATCAATTTTTCAAAAGATGTAAGTTCTCGAGTTGCAAACACTCTTTTCTCAACATCCTGAATCACGGCATCAGTTTCAGGAGCATACGAAGAAAGCACAAAACACGCGCTGCTGTCAGCATTACTTATTATATTGACCGTTCCTCTGACAATTGCTTCGCAACCGTGATTAAAACTGCCGACATGATTAAACAAAAAATACTTCATAAAACTCACCTGAAAAGCTTTCTGCCCGGAAGGAAGTAATCGGATTCATACGCAGCAATCATATGCGAATCCATACGGAAACACATATAATAGATAATTATCGACAAAAAGACCACAAGGGTTCTGTCTTTTGGCTTTACGGCATAGTTAACTACCCAGACAGTAAAGATTATAAAATATATCGAAAGATAGATTGAAAGTCGGGCAAAGATCCAGTTATACATTGCAATAATATTAATGGCGGCTGTAATAAAGGCTGTATTAGTCAATATATCTCCGATATGTCCCATCATCCTGAGTCTTTCTTTGTTAAAATAAGCAATTGCAATCGGATATATAATAAACATTACACGGAAAAGGCTGCTTCCGCCCTCTTGTCCGCTCGTAAACCATCCGTTTTCAGAATAATTTGAAAAGCTTGTCTGCTCAAGTGCTGATAAAAAAGATGGCAGAATAGCATCAAAAATCACAACTCCCACCATACTTCCCAGTATAATCAGATATGAACTCAACTGCCATGACCGGCGGCGTACAACAAAATACAACGGAATCAGTATCATCGCGCTGTTATGCATACAGTACGCCAACAAAACTATAACGGCATACTTTATAAAATCACTCTTTTTCATTGAGAAAAGATATTTTGTTCCCAACAAAAATATCGAGGTTGCCATATACTGTCTCATACCGTTCATTGTACCGCCCAGATAGCCAAAAGCAACAAACATAAAAATTGCCATTTCAAAACGCGGACAATATTTATAAAGAATAATCAGGGGGATCGGAATGGAGAAAACTGCAGCAAACGCAATAAGCCACTGAGGATCATCGGTTATATTTCGTATAATGTTCTGAAAAAATCCGAACATATATCCAAAAAACAAGTCAGCGTTCACCGGATTTTCATCAGGCATCAGTTTGAACGCATGTGCATAAAAAAAGGTATCACCTACATTTTTTCTGCAGGCTGCAAATACCGTAAAAAATACTATAGGCAGAATCACGGCAACCGGATTGGGCAATGGCTGACCGAGGCCTCCGGGACGTCGGAGAGGTGCGCGACGGCAAGCTACTGCTACGAGACACATTATTATAGTCGCTACCCATATTACTTTTTCGTAAAAGTCGAATTGAAAATAATACTTAATCATAAAATCCTCATTATGTGTATTGATTGTAAACCTGCGTCAACTCCGCAAGCACACTTTCCTTTGAGTACGGTTTAACAAGTTTAATTGCATTCTCTGAAAGTCTGCTGTAAAGACTGTCATCATCCAAAATCATCTTTATTTTTTCTGCCATAGCCTCGTGGTCATTCACTTTTATCACATAGCCATTCTCACCGTTTACACCGAGGACACGGTGACCTCTGTTGTCAGAAAGAACAACGGGTAATCCGCAGGCAAGCGCTTCCATAACATTTACCGGCAGACCTTCACGGTAGCTGGAGCCCACAGCAATATCGCTGATATGAAGAAGATCATTGATATCTTCACGGTGTCCGAGAAAATCAACCTTATCCTCAACACCGAGCTCTTTTGCAAGACGCACATATTCACCGTTAAAATTATCTGCACCTGCAATAATTAACCTTACATCATCACGCTTATGGCTGACACTCTCGAGTGCACGTATAAGCATAGCCTGATTCTTATTTGCATTCATCTCTGCAACATAAATCAGCAGCTTTTCGTCCGAGGAATATCCCAGCTTCTGACGCAAGGCCATTTTTTCTTCATATGAGACAGGAAAATATCTGTCGCTGTTATAGCCGACACCGTTTACTTTTCTTATATCCTTAACGGGAAGCCGCTTTTTAGCACAGCTATAGTCCTCTTCATTTATAGTAATAAGACAATCCGTAAAAAACGACATCACAAACTCAATCGGATAAAACACCAGCCAATTCAGCATCGGTGCACCCTGATAAAAATGGAAACCGTGAGCGGTATACAAAATCTTTGTGCCGTGCTTTCTCTGAGAAGCAGCAGCAAGCCGTGCAAGAATACCACCCATCGGAGTATGACAGTGTATGATGTCATATTGATTATCTTTTATAATTTCCTTAAGCTTTTTATATGCCTGAATATTTTCTTTGTCAGCAGGCGAACGTCTTATCGGAATTTCATATCTGTTATCACAAAAAGGAAGCTCCACGTCACCGTGACTCGCAACATCGACCTGCCAGCCAAGCTCCTTGAACATCCTGAGATACGGCAAGTGGAAGTAATAAAAATGCTCTGTAATTGTTGCAACATAGAGTATTTTTTTCATTGAGCCACTTCCTCTTTTGTTCCGGTGAATTTTTCCATTGTGTTGTCTGCAGCACTGTTAATGCCGTCCTGCTTTAAAACATTAGTAATAGTTTTAAAGAAAATATGTATATCTGTTTTCAGACTCAGACTGTCGACATACTCAACATCGAGTCTGAATTTTTCTTCCCACGAAATAGCGTTTCTGCCGTTTACCTGTGCAAGACCGGATATTCCCGGTCTTACCTCGTGGCGACGCTTCTGCTGTGCGTTATACAGGGGCAGATATTCCACAAGCAACGGTCTGGGGCCGATAAAGCTCATATCACCCTTGAGTATGTTTATCAGCTGTGGCAGCTCGTCCACGCTCGTTTTTCTTAAAAAGCTACCGATCTTAGACATTCTTTCAAAATCGGCAAGCTCTCTGCCATCGGCATCGTGAGTGCGGACAGACATTGTTCTGAACTTATAAACCGTAAATATTTTTTCATTCATACCCGGTCTTTGCTGTTTAAAAAGAACGGGACCATCACGGTTGATTTTAATGAGTATTGCCGCCGCAACCATAAGCGGAGAAAGGAAAATCAACATCGCAAGGGCAAGACCAAAGTCTGCCACCCTTTTGAATATTCTGTACATTATAATCCCTCTCAGATAAATTAATGAACAATGCCGTGAGACTGCTGCTCAACATAATTCGGAACAAGCTCTTTAAGGATATTTCTTATATCACACTCTTCGGCATTTTTAAGCTCCTCAAGCTTTTTCTCAAAAAATCCGTCATCCATTTCAAGCGGTTTAGTAACAAAAATTTTGTTGTTTGCAGTCATTCTGCGTTCGTTACTCTCCTCTTCAAGCACGAGCTCCTCATAGAGCTTTTCGCCCGGACGAAGGCCTGAGAACTGAATATCAATTTCTGAATACGGCTTATATCCCGAAAGTCTGATAAGATTTTCTGCAAGTGAAAGAATCTTGACAGGCTCACCCATATCAAGAACAAATACCTCGCCGCCGTTCGCAAGACCGCCTGCCTGTGCAACAAGCTGCGAAGCCTCGGGAATAGTCATAAAGTAGCGTGTAATTTCGGGGTGTGTAACAGTAACCGGGCCGCCCTCTTTTATCTGCTCGGTGAAAATCGGAATAACACTTCCGCTTGAGCCGAGAACATTGCCGAAACGAACTGCCGCAAACATAGTACTGCCATTACATTTGCGTTGAAAATACTGAATAACCATCTCTGTAACGCGCTTGGTTGCACCCATAACATTCGCAGGGTTAACAGCCTTATCTGTTGAAATGCTTACAAAACGCCTGACACCGAAGTCAACTGCAGTTTTAGCAAGATTATATGTGCCAAAAACATTGTTTTTAACAGCCTCCTTCGGGCTGTCCTCCATAAGCGGAACATGCTTGTGGGCAGCTGCGTGAAAAACTACTGTCGGTCTGAACTCGGCAAAAACCTCTCTGAGTCTGTCCTCATCACGGATTGAGCCTATACGGATATGTATCTCCGGCTTTTCTTTATTGTGCGAATCAAGCTGACATTTGAGAAGATATGCATTGTTCTCGTAAATATCAAAAATAACAATTTTTTCAGGATTATACTTTGAAATCTGACGGCAAAGCTCACTACCGATTGATCCGCCGCCGCCCGTTACAAGAATTGTCTGATTTGTAATATACTTACATACCTCAGTATCAAGCTTAACCTCAGGACGAGCAAGCAGGTCAGAAATGTTAACATCACGGAGTCGCTTGACATCAACGCCCTCTTCCATTTCGAGAATACTGGGTGAGGTTTTGAGCTTACAGCCTGTTTCGACCGCTATACGCATAATTTCCGTCTGTCTTTCCACTGCAATGGAAGGCAGGCACATAATAATTGTGTCCACATCATACTTTTTAGCAATTTCAGGAATATCTGAACAGTTACCTTTAACGGGAACACCGCGCAATCTTTTACCGATTTTTGCAGGATTATCGTCAACCGCAACAACAGGCTTACCTCTCGAATAATTACCTGCTGCAAGCTCACTGATGATAATCATACCCATATCGCCTGCACCGACAATCATAATCCTGTCGACCTTTTTATGTCTCGGGAATCTTCTGTTCCAGATATAACGTCTTATAAGTCTGTAGGAAAGTCTCATTCCGCCAACCAAAGCGATAGCAATCACTGTACCCATCACATATGTATAGGCGCTCAAGCAGCCTCTCGGAATCTCAGACATCGTAAATCCGAACTTTGCCATTGAAATATCAATTGCCACACTGGAAAGAGCACCTATAGATACAGCCGCAACTATATTCGCAAGCTCTCTGATGCCGGCATACTCCCACATACTTGCATAAACACGGAAAGCATTAAGAAGCAAAAGGAAAACTAAGGTCACAGGGATAGATCTCTCAACAAAAATCTGTGACCAGACCTCGGGACTTGCTTCCTTATAAACAAAGTGAACAGAAATCTGTGCCAAAAAATATGCAAGATTAACGGCAACAACGTCATAAGCTGCCATAAGAACCTTTTTGGTCAACATATCCTTCCAGTTTATACGTCTCATTTTTCACCCTCCGTTATGTATATAACATAAAAACGCACAAAAGGTCATACTACCCCAATTAAGCATAATAAGATAAGTATATTTTAATACACGACTGAATAAAAGTCAAGTAAACAGCCAATTCACAAGGGTTTAATATATTGACATAAAAGCAAAAATATGGTAATTTTTTTAAAAAGCAGATAAGGAGTTTTGATTATGATAGGTCTTGGCACATGGGAAGCACCGATTAACACAATGTTGTTCAGAGGTACAGGCAGAGTTACAATCAGCGACGTTAACGGCGAGTACGATTTCAAGTTTGAGCTTGTCGGCGAGAATCTTCCGAAAATCACAGTTAAGGATATTGAAGAAGACGATGACACACTCACAGCAATCGGTGAATGTGAAGCATTTCCGGGAAAAGAAATTCCTGTTTCCGTAACATTTGACGATGACACTTTCGTCTGCACGGTCAAGCTCCCCTTCGTAGGCAAAATCAAGCTTAGCGGAAATAAAATTGCAGACTGATAAAACAAATTAACGGCCCGATTCTATGAATCGAGCCGTTGCTTTTTATTTATTTTCGTTTATAAGATAGTTGATTTCTCTTTTTAAAATATTGAACCACTGACGGAAGAGACGGATTATCTTTTCAATAAGCCATTCTCTGTCATATTCTGCATCCTCACCGTCTGCTGCATAACAGCCGATGTTTGCACTTGTGATTTCGTTACCGAAGAAATCGGTTGTGAGGTCATCATCAATCACCTTACCTGCTCCGATAAGCGGTGAATCTGCCGAAAGCCTGTATGCTTCATAACCATCTCCGCCGACAAAACCGGGTACGGTATTCTTTGAAGAAATTATATCGAAAATCGGTTTAGGACAGTTGTAATAGCAGTTGTTTGAAAAATCCATTCCCGAGCCGACGATGTCATCAAGCTCAAAATAAATCTTGTTGCCGTCCTTAGGAATTATGATATTATTTGCGAAGATACCGTCATAAATATGTGTTACCTGGAACTCTCCGCAGCCGATGATTGTGTTGTTATAGAACCTGAAGCCGTACTCACCCGCACCTGAGCTCGTCTTGCTTCTACCCTCGCCGTCATTTACAGACAGGCAATATCTCACGGTATTGTTGTGCTGACCGCTGTAGTTTGCATTGTTGCACATAAATCTCATATTATCGTGAGAATAGATATACTGATATGTACAGTTATTTGTATGGGAGTCAAAGTCGATTGACATACCGTCACCGAAATTCTTCTGTCCTGCAATTTCGCAGTACTGGATCACGCTGTTTTCACTGCCCCAGAACCACATAGCTGCCGTAAAGTATGTCGGATTACCGTTTTCGTCAACACCGCTGCCCTGACAGCAATCAATTGAACGGCAATGAGTAACAAGTGCACCGTCGCACATACCGACGATAATTGCTTCGCTGTCCATATCGTGGAAGTAACAGCCCTTCACAAGCAAGCCTGTGTTATAAACAGGATCAATTTCTTCCTCAGTTTCGCACCACGGAGTCTGCGAATCGTTCCACGAGCCCCATACATTGATACCGTTACCGCAATCATACATTTCGCAGTTTGTTATGGTAAGATCATTGACAGCATAACGCGAACGCGCGGGAAGTCCCTTGACCATAATACAGCATCTTGCTGCTGCCGCACCTGCAGAAGCGTTATCTCTTGCAGGAAGGTGATAGTTCTGAATATCGTGGAATTCAACATTATCAATCGTAATTCCGTATGATGTCTGATTAAGCGTATCAATCCAGATACCGCCGCCGTTAGGTGCCGTAATCTCAAGATTGGAAACAGTTATATAGCTGCAATCAAACAGACACAGAACTTCCTTGTTTTCGTTTGTTGTAAGCAAAGGCTTTTTGCCCTCACCGTAAGAGGAAATGACAATCGGATTTTCTTTTGTACCGGATGCCGTAAGTGTAGCTGCACATTCATAAACACCGCCGCATCTGAAAAGAATATTAACACCTGCAACAAAGGCAACATTGCCGAGCGGGGCAATTGTTTTCCACGGCTTTGCAAGTGTGCCGTCACCCGCAGCATCATCACCGTCGATAGAGTCGACATAATAGCAAACCGTATCAGCTGCAAAAGCCGAAGGAATGCTGATTGAAAAAACTGAAAACAGAATGACTGCTGACATTAAAACAGAGAGAATTTTTTTCATAACAATTTCCTTTCCTGTTTAATTTACTTTTAGTATGTATCTCATAAAACACATACTTGAAATCACCGTCAATTTCGGTTGTTTTTCTTTTACAATAGCACAACCGAAATACCGTGTCAAATATAAACAATAAAATATATCCGAAATTAAATGGATTATTTATCTGAATTGTGATATATTTGAATAAACAGACAATTTATCAGCTCTACCTGCGGTTGATACCCCCACTCAACCGTTGGTATGTTGATTTTTAAAACAAAAGCACCTACACTGGAGCTGAAAGGAGGCATTCGGATGAATCAGGTGAAAATCGGAAGATTTATTGCTGAACGAAGAAAGAACGCAAACCTGACACAAATGCAGCTGGCAGAAAAACTGAACATCACCGACAGAGCAGTATCAAAATGGGAAACAGGCAAATCCCTTCCCGATGCTTCTATAATGCTCGAGCTGTGCGATGTTCTTAAAATCACTGTAAATGACTTATTAAGCGGGGAGATAGTTACAATGGATAATTACAGCAAAGAAACAGAAACCAACTTACTTGAAATACTCAAGCAGAAGCAGGAAGCAGACAAAAGATTACTCCGTATGGAATTTCTTGCGGGTATAATGGCAAGTATACCATTGGCGATAGGAATCGTGATAGGATTGTTCGTACCGATGGAAGAGTGGAAGCAGGTAGTGATAGTGCTGTCAGGCATGGTGCCGCTGTTAGTGGCAATTCCGTTTTTGCTCCGTATTGAGCAGGTTGCAGGCTTTTACGAGTGCAGACACTGTCATCACCAATATGTACCTGAGTATAAATCGGTGTTTATTGCGCCCCATATCGGCAGAACAAGATATATGAAATGTCCTCAATGCAAAAAAGTATCCTGGCAAAAAAAGGTTTTAAGCAAAGATTGATTGAATTAAAAAGTGCAGTAAGATTTTTACATCCTACTGCACTTATTTTATTCGTTATTTTTACGGGAGAATCTGAATGTTGACTCATCGTCATCTTCATCGTCTTCGCCGTCGTTTTTCTCCTCAGGGAGAATTTCGACACGGACTTTTTCAATTCTTCTGTTATCAACTGCAAGAACGGTGAACTTGAGATTCTCAAACATTACCTCATTCATTTCGCCATCCTTGGGCAGATAACCGAGCTCACTGATTATAAAGCCTGCAACGGTGTCATAATCATCCTCGGGCAGCTTCTTGCCCGTAAGCTCATATATCTCGTCAATATTCATAATACCTTCAACGGTGAAGGTTGTTTCATCAATCTGTGAAAATTCCTCGTCCTCGTTGTCGTATTCGTCCTGAATATTACCGACGATAGCCTCAACTATATCTTCAAGAGTTACAATACCCGCTGTGCCGCCGTACTCATCAACAACAACCGCCATCTGCGTTCTTGTTGCAGTCATTTCCTTAAACAAATCTCCGCAGATTTTTGACTCAGGCACAAACATCGGTGCACGCATAACATCCTTGAGCGATGCATCGGGCATATCCTTACCGACATATTTGAGTAAGTCCTTGATATAAACGATACCCACAATATTGTCGGGATCATCCTCAAAGACAGGAATACGCGAATAACCGTTTTCGATACTCAGATTTACAGCTTCCATAATCGGGTCATTGAGCTCAACTGCTGTCATATCAGTACGGTGAGTCATAATGTCACCTGCATCGAGGTCATCAAACTCGAAGATGTTGTTAATCATCTCCTTCTGAACGTCCTCTATAACACCCTTTTCACCGCCGACATCAACCATCATACGGATTTCTTCTTCCGTAACGGTCTCTTCATCAGCGTGAGGGTTAAAGCCGAGAATTCTGACAACTCCGTTGGTGGACAGAGAAAGAATCTTGACCACGGGGCTGAAAGCCTTTGAAATAAAGAGCAATATGCCGACAACCTTGAAGGAAATCTTTTCAGGAATCTGCATACCGATTTTCTTTGGCACAAGCTCGCCGAATACAAGTGAGAAGTACGACATAACAAGTGTGATTACAACAACGGAAATGCCGTTGATTACACTCGCACCGAGTACTCTTTCCACTGCAGTGCCCGCAAAGGCAGCAGCAAGCATATCGGCAAAGGTCTGTGAAGCACTGGCAGATGTAAGGAAGCCTGCAAGAGTAACGCCAATCTGGATTGTAGAGAGGAATCTGCTTGAATTTGCAGTCAGCTTTGCAACCATCTTTGCTTTTTTGTGGCCTTCTTCTGCCATTTTGTCTATTTTGTTGTCATTAAGGGATATAATCGCAATCTCACTCATTGAGAAAAATGCGTTGACTAAAATAAGTGCGATAAGTAAAACTAATTTCAGTATAATCCCAGCCGGGTCATCCATTATGGATTAACTCCTTTCGTTTTTCATAGTGGACTTTTGCTAAAAGTCCAAAATATTGTAGCACATTATTTAATAATAGTCAACAATTGCAGAATTATTCATTTTTTACCTTTTTACAAATTTTGTTGTTTTGTCAATAGACTTGTGATTATGTTGCGTTAAAAGCACAATTTATTGTGGATAAAAAATAGGGGTGTAGAAACTGATTTTTGCTATTTTCTTTTGACCCTGAAATGTGTATAATGATATTTGGTATTTTAGCGTCAATTAAATAAAATTAAGGAAAGTGAAAAAATGGCTTATACAATTAATCCTGCGGTGTTTGGCTCTATGTTTGCCGTTCCGTCGCAGATTGTTGACAACAATTTAAAACTTGCAAGTGCTTCACAGCTGAAAACTCTGTTATGGATTTTCCGCCATGCAAGTGAGCCGATTGACCCTGCCGTTATCAGCAGAGAAATCAATTACAGAGAAAGCGATGTATGTGATGCACTGACCGTGCTTTGTGAGTGGGGTGTTATTGCTTCTGACGGCAATGTAACCGTACAGCTGCCTGCACCTGCTCCCGCACCCACACCCGCAGCTGTGTCCGCTCCCGTTGCTACGGAAATCAAAAAAGAGCTGCCTGAGCTTGCACTCGTCAAGCCCTCATACGATCAGGTTATTGCCCGGTGCGAGGAATCACCCGAAATTGCACATATGTTTACGGACATTGAAGGCCTTCTCGGTAAAACTCTCGGCTATGACAGCGAATGCATACTTCTTATGATGCACGACCAGTACGGTCTGCCCGTCGAAGTGATATATATGCTTGTCAGCCACTGCGTAAGCATCGGCAAGGGTAACCTCGCGTACATAGCAAAGGTCGGCAAAACCTGGGGCGAAAAGGAAATCGACACAATCGAAAAGGCAGATGAACAGATAACTCTGCTTAATGCGTGTATCTCCCTGTGGAAGGAATTTGCAGGTATGGCCGGTATTCAGAATCCCCGTCCAACTGCTTCACAGTCAGCATATCTGCAGACGTGGTCAAGAGAATTCAGATACGGTACAGATATGATTTACCTCGCTTATGAGGAGACTCTCGACCATTCCGGAAAAATCAGCTTTGCATATATGAACAAGGTGCTTGCCAACTGGCACGAGAAAGGACTTAAGACTCCGTCAGATGTAGAAAACGACAAGCAAACCTTCCGTGAGAAAAAGTCAAGAAAAGCTGCAAAAAATAATGATGCAGACACATCTTACGATATGAACGAATTCAACCGCAGGGCAAATCAGCTGCCCGTATACAAAAAAGGGGGTTAAACCGTGGCATTCAGCAGAGATACTTACGAAAAAGCTGAGCGTGAACTTAAAAAGCGCCGCAACGATGCACTTATGCAGCGTGAAAGACGTCACGATGAGGCTGTTAAAAATATTCCCGAGATTCTTGAAATCGAGGAAACCATGGCCCGTGCAGGTCTTGCAACAATCAAGGCTGTCGGTATGGGCAACGGTGGTGAGGATTACATCAGAACTCTTGCAGAGGTAAACCTTGACGCACAGGCAAAGCGCCGCGCGCTTCTTATTAAAAACGGTTATCCCGAGGATTGGCTCGATGTGAAATACACTTGCCAAAAATGTGAGGATAAGGGCTCAGTCGGCGGTTACGTTTGCGACTGCTTCAAGCTTCTTCTGCGTTCAACAGAGTATGAAAAGCTCTGTTCAAAGCTCCCTGTTGACAAGTGCAGATTTGACAATTTCAAGCTCGACTATTATCCCGACGGTGCAGGCATCAGTCCCCGTCAGCGTATGGAAAGTGTACTCAGCTATTGCAAGGCTTATGCAGACGATTTCAGCCTGAAGTCCCCCAGCCTTCTGCTTTACGGCAAGACAGGACTCGGCAAAACTCACCTTTCGCTCGCAATCGCAGGTAAAGCTGTTGAAGCAGGCTACGGTGTTATCTACATGACTGCACAGAATCTTTTCAACCGTCTTGAACGCGAAAAGTTCGGCAGAGGTGACGGCGAAAATACCGAGCAGTCAATCCTTGACTGCGATTTGCTTATAATTGACGATCTCGGCGCGGAGTTCAGCACACAGCTTACAATCTCTGCACTTTATAACATTGTAAACTGCCGCGGACTTGAGGAGAAGCCGACAGTAATCAGCACAAACCTTGACCCCGAGGCAATCAAGGATGCATACAGCGACCGTATTGCTTCAAGAATTCTCAGCACATACACCATTCTGCAGTTTGACGGTGCAGACATCAGACAGCTTAAGACTATTTAACATATTACAGGAGTACTTATGGATATTATTTCAGCACTTACCAATGAATTCAAGCTTCAATCGTGGCAGGTAGAAAATGTTGTAGGCCTTATCGATGACGGCAACACTATCCCCTTCATTGCCCGTTACCGTAAAGAAGCACACGGCACACTTGATGACCAGACTCTGCGTGAGATTTCAGAAAGACTTGAATATCTTCGCAATCTTGACAAGCGTCGTGAAGAGGTGCGTTCTTCTATCGAAACACAGGAGAAGCTGACAGAAGAAATTGCAGCCGCACTCGACAAAGCTGTAACTCTTGCAGAAATCGAGGACATCTACCGCCCGTTCAAACCAAAAAGAAAAACCCGTGCTTCCGTTGCGCGTGAAAAGGGACTCGAGCCTCTTGCTGCCGCAATTTACGCACAGCTTAAGGACAGCCCCGCCGCAATTGAGCTTGCAAAGGACTATATAAATGAAGAAAAAGAAGTGCTTACTGCAGAGGATGCTTTGCAGGGTGCTATGGATATTATTGCCGAGGATATTTCAGACAATGCAGATATCCGCCGCAGACTGCGTAACCTTTTCATCGTGCTCGGTGTTGTCAGTGCAAAGGCTTCGGACGAAACAGCAGAAAGCGTTTACGAGCAGTATTATGATTTTTCACAGCCTGTTGATAAAATTGCAGGTCACAGAGTTCTTGCAATTGACCGCGGTGAGCGTGAAGGCTTCCTTAAGGTAAGTGTTGACCTCGACAAGGTAAAGGCTTCGAATGTTATCACATCCGTTACTCTTTCCGACAGCGGTTCACTTTGCACAGACACTGTCCGCGAGGCGGGTGCCGATGCTTATGACAGACTTATTTACCCGTCAATTGAGCGTGAAATCCGCTCAATGCTGACAGCAAACGCAGCGGCTTCGGCAATAAAGGTTTTCTCTTCAAATGTTAAGGAGCTTTTGCTTCAGCCTCCCGTTAAGGGTAAGGTTGCGCTCGGTCTTGACCCGGGTTACAGAACAGGCTGTAAGGTTGCTGTTGTTGACGAGACAGGCAGAGTGCTTGACACAGGTGTGGCTTATATCACACATTCTGCCGCACAGCAGGAAAGTGCAAAAACACTTATCAAAAATATGATCAGACGCTACGGTGTCAGGATTATCGCAATCGGTAACGGTACAGCTTCAAAGGAGACAGAAATTTTTACTGCAAATCTTCTTAAGGAGCTTGATACAGATACCGCATATATGGTAGTCAACGAAGCAGGCGCTTCCGTTTATTCCGCATCAAAGCTTGCTGCAGAGGAATTTCCGCAGTTCGATGTTTCATTGCGCAGTGCAGTTTCCATTGCACGCCGTCTGCAGGATCCTCTTGCCGAGCTTGTAAAGATTGACCCGAAGGCAATCGGTGTCGGTCAGTATCAGCACGATATGCCTAAGAAGGAGCTTGACAGCGCACTTGACGGTGTTGTTGAGGATGCAGTTAATAACGTAGGCGTTGATGTAAACACCGCTTCCCCTTCCCTGCTTACAAGAGTTGCAGGCATCAACAGTACCGTTGCAAAGAATATTGTTGCTTTCCGTGAAGAAAACGGTGCTTTCACAAGCCGTGCTCAGCTTAAGAAGGTTCCGAAGCTTGGAGCAAAAGCATATGAACAGTGTGCAGGCTTTATGCGTGTTGCGGAGAGCAATAATCTCCTCGACAACACAGGCGTTCACCCCGAAAGCTATGATGCCGCAAAGGCTCTGCTCGAGCTCTGCGGTTACACTGTAAAGGATGCAGCAAGCGGTAACCTTGATTGCCTTTCTAAAAAAATCGATGCAATCGGACAGGATGCTGTCGCCGAAAAAATCGGTGTCGGTGTGCCGACAATGCTCGACATCATAAAAGAATTGAAGCAGCCCGGCCGTGACCCGCGTGACGAGCTGCCCCCGCCGATGCTTCGCACCGATGTTATGGATATGAACGACCTTAAAGCAGGTATGGAGCTTCAGGGTACGGTGCGTAATGTTATCGACTTCGGTGCATTTGTTGATATCGGTGTGCATCAGGACGGACTTGTTCACATCTCACAGATTACGGACAAATATATCAAGCATCCGTCAGAGGTGCTTAAGGTAGGTCAGGTTGTTACCGTTTGGGTAATTTCCGTTGATACCAATAAAAAGCGAATTTCCCTTACAATGAAAAAACCAAAGGACGCTTCAAATGAGTAAAAAGAACACTACTGCACAAAAGAAGGCTGAGTTTTGTCCCGTTGCAAAAAAATGCGGCGGATGTCAGCTTCAGAATCTTACTTATCCCGAACAGTTGAGCTACAAGCAGTCAAAGGTTATCCGTCTGCTCGGTAAGTTCTGCCATGTTAATGAAATTATCGGTATGGAAAATCCGTATAATTACCGCAATAAGGTTCAGGCTGCTTTCGGAATGACAAGAGGCGGAAAGATTATTTCGGGTGTTTATCAGTCAAAGTCACATCGGATTGTATGCATAGACGAGTGTCGGCTCGAGGATAAAAAGGCTGATGAAATAATCGTCACAATCCGCAGTATGATGAAACACTACCGTATGATTCCGTATAACGAGGATACAGGCGTGGGATTTCTTCGCCACGTGCTTGTTAAACGAGGCTTTACAAGCGGACAGGTTATGGTTGTGCTTGTTACGGGAACACCGATGTTTCCGGGTAAAAACGCTTTTGTAAAGGAGCTTCTCAAAAAGCATCCCGAAATCACAACGATAATACAAAACATCAACCGCGAGCATACAAGCCTTGTGCTCGGAAACACCGAGAAGGTGCTTTACGGTAAGGGCACAATTGAAGACACGCTTTGCGGATGTGTTTTCAGAATTTCGGCAAAATCCTTTTATCAGATCAATCCGATACAGACCGAAAAGCTTTATTCAAAGGCGATTGAATTTGCCGAGCTTACAGGTAATGAAACTGTTATCGATGCCTATTGCGGAATAGGCACAATCGGTATAATTGCTGCAAAAGCTGCAAAGGATGTTATCGCGGTTGAAGTAAACAAGGATGCTGTTTTTGACGCAAAGAACAACGCAAAGAGAAATGATACACAGAACATAAAATTCTACTGCGACGATGCAGGAAAATTTATGACAAAGATGGCAGCAAACGGCGAAACAGCCGATGTTGTTTTTATGGACCCGCCGCGTGCAGGCAGTGACGAGGCATTTCTTTCTTCGGTTGTAACACTCAATCCGAAGAAAATCGTATATGTTTCCTGTAACCCCGAAACGCAGGAAAGAGACCTTAAGTATCTGATAAAGAACGGCTATAAGGTCAGAAAAATCCAACCCGTCGATATGTTCCCGCACACAAACCACGTCGAGACGGTTGTTCTTTTGTCCCAACGCAAAGCGGACACACATATTGACATAAAACTTGACCTTTCAGAACTTGATGTTACTGCTGCTGAAACCAAGGCAACATATAAGGTAAAGAAGGACACAGAGTGCCGCAGTGTCCCAAGGAAAAAGAAGATGCAATAATGGATGCATTAAAGCATTTAAGAATGATATAAATAAACGATCAACTCCCGTGGAAAAATCCACGGGAGTTTTTGTCATAACCAATGTTCTTTTTTATGGACTGCTAAACAGTATATTCAGGTTTATCTACCTGTGTATTCGGACAGGGATATCGTTTAAGTTTAAACGCCCTGCTTTTCAGCAAGGCATTTAAATCTATTAAACTATCAACTTAAAGTTTTATTCTTTACACGGTGTGGTCAGACCTGCTTTTTCACAGGAGTAGCGGATTTCACGCTGCATAATTCTGCGTGCGTTGTAGATATTCTCTTCTGCCACATTAGCAACGACCATAAGCTCAAAATGAGTTTCGATAAGCTGGTCAACACCCTTATAGAACGGAGCTTCCTTGAAGATATCGGGATACTCAGACGGAAGCTCGGAGAGAGCCTCTTTAACAGCCGCTTCTGCTTTTTCAAGGCTGTCCTCATAGCTGACAGGAACATTTACAACTGCAACCGATGTGTTGTCGGAAAGGTTGATAAGCGAGCTGATTTCGCTGTTGTTGATAATGCGGACATTACCGCCAAGGTCCTCGATGCTTACGGTTCTCAGACCGATTGTCTTAACCTCACCGCGGAAGCCGTCAATTGTGATAATATCACCGATTGCAAACTCGCCCTCAAGGATAATGAACAATCCTGTGATAATATCCTCGATCAAGGACTGTGCGCCGAAGCCTACGATAATTCCTACAACTCCTGCCGAAACAAGAATTGCGGTTGTGTTGACACCGAGACAGCCAAGAGCAACGATTGCACCAACAATATAAATCGCATAAACAACCAATTTACCGATGAGCTGATGCAGAGTTTTTGCACGGTTCTTTTTGTGTTTTATATTGTTTGTAATAAACTTCACAATACTTGCGATTACCCATGTTGCAAAAAGTGTAAGCAATGCGGCTCCGACAGCCTCAAAGGTTATGCTTGAAACAATCGATTTTGAATAGTATGTTCCGATAAATGTTGAAACAGACTCTCTGATTGCTTCAGGAATGAAGGTAAGGCGTGAGATGTTGAACAATCCGACAATCACAATCAGAATTGCGACCAGCAGAACTAAAACGCCGACACCCTTTTTATTGTTTTTCTTGTTCATAATAAAACTCCCTTTATCTGTTATTCTTCTTTGCGGGTTCCGCAGTGTTCACAAATATACGACTCAACCGGTGAGCCAGAATCCTGTATCCACGAATGCTGCGCGGGAATTATGTCAGGTGGCATATCAACATATCCGCAGATATCACACTGAAGACTTACGGTATATCCGTCCTCGGTGCAGGTCGGCTCTTTACCCGGTATTTCCATAAGATTATGTCCTGTTCTTTCGATAATTTCCTGTTCAACGAGTATAGTGTTACATACGCTACAATGGATGCCTTCAGTCAGTCCGTCTGTTTCACAGCCGGGCTCCACAGCTTCGTCAATAACCTCGGTATGTCCCAAAGGTTCAATCAGCATTGCCTGCACAAGCTCTTCAAAGCATATATCACAATATACTCTGTCTGACATTCCCAGTTCTTCACAAGTAGCGGGATATCCTTCCTCCACGATTTCGTTGTGTCCTGTTGCAGGCAGTTCTTCTCTTTCCTGAATCACTTCATCACAGTTGCCGCAGGTTATGCGTTCTGTATAGCCTGCTTCTGTACAGGTAGGTGCGAGACCTTCTTCAACAACCTCCTCGTGTCCTAGCGGAGGAATTGTTTCTGCTTCGATAAGTACCTCATTGCATATACCGCAGAAGTAAGAATCTGTATATCCCTCTTCGGTACAGGTTGCGGGCTGTCCCTCAGCAAGAACGGGTTCACCGTGACCGGTTGAAGGTATTACCTGCGTTTCTTCAAGTATTATTCCGCAGGTTGCACACATCAGTCCCGCCGTATGTCCGTCCTCGGTACAGGTTGCATCCTTTCCGACGATTTCAATTTCACTGTGTCCCGTTGCGGGAATAACGGTGCTTTCTGCAAGCACTTCGTTACACACCGCACAGTATCGTCCTGCCGTGTGTCCGTCTTCGGTACAGGTTGCAGGCTGTTCAATAACATCAACCTCACTGTGTCCTTCAGGCGGAAGAGTTTCACGCTCTTTGATTACCTCATCACAATTTCCGCAGGTTATGCGCTCGGTGTAGCCTTCCTCTGTACAGGTAGGCGCGAGAGCTTCTTCAACAACCTCTTCATGTCCGAGTGCCGGAATCACTTCCGATTCGACAAGCACCTCATTGCAGATACCGCAGATGTAAGAATCTGTATATCCTTCTTCCGTACAGGTTGCGGGCTGTCCCTCAACAAGAACCGGTTCGCCGTGACCCGTAGCTTCAATTATTTCGGATGCCTCAAGAACCTCTCCGCAGACCTCGCAGACTGTTGCTGAAGTGTAACCGTCTTCAGTACAGGTCGGCTCCTGACCGGGACTTTCAACCGCTGAATGCGGCAGCATTTCAGTAGTTTCCTGTTCAACAATTATCAGGTTACATACAGAACAGTGTGAGCCCTGAGTAAGTCCTTCCTGCGTACAGGTAGCCTCAACTGCTTCATCAATTACAACTGTATGGTCAAGCATCGGCAGAACTTCGCGCTCCTGTATTATTTCCTTACAGACATCACAGTAAATATAGTCTGTATATCCCTCTGCTTCACAGGTAGGCTCAATGCCCGGCTCTGTGACCTCGTGGTGTCCCATAGCTTCGAGCTCTTCCCGTTCCTGAATAACCTCATCACAATTACCGCAGGTTATGCGCTCTGTATAGCCTGCTTCGGTACAGGTGGGTGCAAGACCGTCCTCAACAACCTCATCGTGGCCGAGTGCAGGAATTTCTTCCGCAGGTGTATCAACAAAGCCGCACTGTTCGCATTCGAGGCTTACTGTGTAGCCCGCCTGAGTACAGGTCGGTTCAACTCCCTTAACCTCGACAAGAGAATGCTCAAGCATATCTGTTACTTCTTGTTTAACAAGAACTTCATTACATTCCGCACAATGCGAGCCTTCGGTAAGTCCTGTTGATTCACAGGTCGCCTCAACAGCTTCGTCAATAACCTCTGTATGTCCCTTCTCAGGAATCGGTTGAGACTCGGAAATAGTTTGTCCGCAGTATTCACATTCAACACTTTCAGTGTAGCCGCCTTCGGTACAGGTTGCAGCCTTACCTTCGACAATTACTTCCTTGTGGGGCGCTACAGGTGTTTCTGTCTGTTCAACAATTACCTTATCATATACCGAACAGTGTGAGCCTTCCGTCAAGCCTGTTGCCTCACAGGTTGCTTCAACAGCCTCGTCAATAACTTCGGTGTGACCGAGAGGCTCAAGCTCTGTGCGATCTTTTATAGTTTCGTTACATACCGAGCAATAGATAAAATCTGAATATCCTGCCTCTTCACAGGTAGGCTCAATGCCCGATTCGGTTACTTCCTCGTGTCCCTTTGCAGGAATAATTTCCTGCTCGGCTATTGTAGTTCCGCAAACCTCACAGTGACTACCCTCAGTAAGTCCACTTGCCGTACAGGTCGGTTCAACAGCGGAATCAGTTATTACTGTATGGTCTTTCTTGGGAACGGTCTGCTGTTCTGCTATAACCTCACCGCAATCAGAGCAGTGACTTCCCTGAGTCTTGCCTTCAGCCTCACAAGTGGCTTCAACCGCTTTGTCAATAACCTCTGTATGGCCTGTCGGCTGTATTTCCGTGCTTTCTTTCAGAACGGTATTACATTCGGAGCAAATTTCAGATTCGGTATAGCCCGCTTCTTCGCAAGTAGCATCCTTGCCCTTTACCGTTATTTCTTTATGTCCTGTTGCGGGGATAACTTCGCTCTCTGCAAGGACTTCGTTACATACTGCACAGTAGCTTCCTGCTGTATGTCCGTCTTCCGTACAAGTTGCAGGCTGTGCGATTGTTGTTACTTCGCTGTGTCCTGTTGCGGGGATAACTTCGCTCTCTGCAAGGACTTCATTACATACTGCACAGTAGCTTCCTGCCGTGTGGCCGTCTTCCATGCACGTTGCAGGCTGTGCAATTATTGTTACTTCGCTATGTCCTGTTGCGGGGATAACTTCACTCTCTGCAAGGACTTCATTACATACTGCACAGTAGCTTCCTGCTGTATGTCCGTCTTCCGTACAAGTTGCAGGCTGTGCGATTGTTGTTACTTCGCTA
>JAFWZR010000034.1 GCA_017522225.1 Clostridia bacterium
CAACGCGGCGATAGTCACCAATGATTCTTCCGCGGCCGTATGCGTCGGGAAGACCTGTGATTACGTGGCTCTTGCGGGCCTGGCGCATTTCGTCTGTGTATCCGCGGAATACACCGTCATTGTGAGTTGTACGGTAACGGAACTCTTCTTCGATCTTATTCGAGAGTTTGTAGCCGTATGCTTCACAAGCCTGACGTGCCATACGGATACCGCCGAAGGGATTGACACCGCGCTTGAGGGGGCTGTCAGTCTGCATACCTACGATAATTTCATTTTCCTTATCAATGTAACCGGGAGCAAAGGTAGTAAGTGACGAAACAGTCTCGGTATCAATATCAAGCACACCGCCCTTGGCTCTTTCCTTGCGGAAAAGCTCCTGCACCTTAGCCATAAGGCCGTCTGTACGCTCGGTAGCCTTAGAAAGGAAAGCCTCGTCACCGCGGTATTCCTTGTAGTTAGTCTGAATGAAGTCGCGGACATTGATCTCGTCCTGCCATACTCCGCTGTTAAAACCGTTCCAATTTTCGTGTATCATATTATCACTCCTAAAAAACAAAAAAGGACAAATCAGCGTTAACTGACTTGCCCAGACGGTCGGCTGTTTGCCAATTGCATTCCCTTGCGGTAATCCGCTGATCCGTCAGTCATGCAATGGTTTAATTTACTCCTATATTCTATATTATTTACGGCATTTTGTCAACCGCAAACGAGTTGAAAAGTTTGACAATAAACACTGCGGTAAATCCAAAAATAATATGCACTTTGAACCCAATTGTAATATTTGTTCTGTTTGTATACACACAAACCCGGCATTCATTTCCTGAAAGGAGGGGGACGGCAAAGTGGTGTAGGGATAGTTGCGCATGTGACCGTAAAGTGCATTGTTGGACAGTGGCTTACTGCCGCCATTTTTTGAATCTTTATTATGTAGGGAGAATGTTTGCTTCACAGATGTTAAAATTTAGAAGTAATTTGTATTAAAGGGGAAGCGCCCCTTGACAGGGGAGCTGTCCGAAGGACTTAGGGATTGTTAAGAAAGCATTTTTTTAAAACGCAAAAACCGGAATAATTATCTTGTAAAATAAGGTTGATTTTTTTATGTGGTTGTGCTATCATAACTATGAGTATGGGTAAAAAAGCGCCTATTTTACATATAAGAAATTTCGAGAGGTGATTTTAATGAAAAAACTCAAGCGATTTGCAAAAAGAGCATTAAGCCTTGTGCTTTGCCTTGCAATTGTCGCAACCACATTTTTTATTTTCGACATTGGTGTGTTGAAACCTGAAGCTGTGGTAACGGAAAAGGGTAAGGTTCTTCTGATTGCACCGGAAGCAATCTATTTGCACCCGGTTTCAAACTCATGGAAGGACTCAACAACATCTACCTTCCATTACTACATCCAGAATGAAGTAAATGTCAACGACTTTTATGGCGGAGTGAGTACAACTACCGCTATATCCGAGACAGGACAGATTTATTTGGCTGCTGAAGACGGATTCAGCTCGGTCATCCTGTCAAAAAGATTTGTTGATGCTGCGGGTAATACACTTGGCGGCTCGATTTCTGTTGATGAAGGAACCTTGTACAAGGCGTCTGATACAGGCTTTGCCGGTGATTATTATCTGTTTAATATTTCAGGTGGCACATCACCGTCTCTTGCTAAAGCAACTACCGGTTGTTATATCGAATGGACTGTTTCATATACAAACAGCAGAAATGAGAGACAGTCTGCTATCGCGTATACCTATGTATACAAGCCTTATGTTGTTCCCCAGACAACAGCTGTAAGAACAAGAAATGATACCGGTGACTCCAGTACATCATCTCATCTTTCCTGGATAACAGGCTTCCACCGTGTTATTGCTCAGCCTACTGAGCGAAAAAGATTTGCAAGGTATACAACTGAGGATAACGGTGATTACGGTCTCCTTCCTTTCCAGACTTCAAGCGCCGGTAATATTAACGGTAATACTGAAGATGCTGTTGGTAAAACCTTTACATACCCATCCGGTATGAATGTGAATAACAGTACGGGCAAAAATATGGTGTCATATTTTGCTTCCGAAAAGACGAAGTATTCTTATTTCAGTGCCGGCCAGACGGGAAGTGTTTCAATTAACGATCGTTGGCCGAGTGATTGGTATCAAGAAAATGCAGATACTACCAATTATACAACTTTTGATGTATCTCTTTCTATCTGGGATACTGTATCGCATGGTTCGTGGACATGGTCAAGTGACCATTCAAACTGGCATTCACTTGTAAATACCGGTGTTTCCGGTATTTATATCGATTCAAGCCGATACGACAACCTTAACCAGGTTCCTAATTTAGGTGTTGGTCTTATGGCAACTCAAAACGAGGATTCCAGTGATGGAGCTTGGTATGTAGCTGATTTCACTGGTTGCAGTCAGGACACAGGTAATGCTGATTATGGTGTCGAAAAAGTTACCTATGCAGGTGACGGTACAAAAAGAATTTGGAACCACCATAAAGGTTATATAGCAAGAAAAGGTTCACCGCTTGGAAATGCCGAAGAAGGTGGCGGTAATTCTGAAGCCGATGATATCGGTGTAAAGTATTCTGGCGTTTGGGACAGAAAACTGGAAGAAACAACATCTCAGGACTATAAGGTTAAAATGGCTTTTTGGACAAACCAAGGCGGTGACGGCGCATTGTCCGCTTCAATTATGACGATGCGTGCCACACAGACGGATAAAGGTCCTCTTCGTGATGCTGTTAACGAAGCAATAGAAGCATTCGGCACACTTGGTGTTAAAGAAAACTTCGGTTCTTATTACTATGATACTGAAAGCGCTGCATGGAAACGCTTTGTTGCTGCATATAAGGTAGCATCAAGAAGCCTTTGTGAAATTGATAATACTTGCGATGTCACATCATTGGTAAACGAGCTTACAGCTTCGATTACAGCACTTAAGAACGGTGCAGGCAGAAGATATTATTTTAACCTTAACGACGGTGTCACCAACCCGAATATCTTCATTATTAGAGACAGCTTTGCAGGTAACTACATTTCAGTAACAGGAAACCATGCAAACGACACTATCATCCTTAACGGTAGTGCCACTGCATCGGACACCTATTATCCGATGGATCTCGGCACTGCTCCTACAACAGGTGATTATACTATTTCGTACACCAGAAAGGGCGGTACAGAAAGCCGATCAAATGCATCGTTAACCATGTCTTTCTATGCAATTGATGGTAACAGCACTGCTAACGATTCGTCAGGTAACCGTGTCTATGTAGACCTACCGAGTAACGATATTGTTGCTAAAAGAACGGCTAACGGTACTCCTGAACCTCATTATTTGAAAATGTGGTCGTGGGTAGGCTCGGGTGGTTCAGCAAAGTTTACTAACTTTGAAATACAGCTCAAAATTGAAAAAAGCGGATCGGATACAGCTTATTCTCCTGCTGGTCGTGTATCTGCAAATGGTACCTACCAGGCATTGCCTTCCAATCCTACAAGAACCGGCTACATCTTCGGCGGTTGGTACACAAATCCCGATTGTACAGGTTCACCGGTAACTGAAACTACTGCAATCACTTCAGATATGCTTTACGCAAAGTGGACAATGGCAGAGGTTCTTTTCGGTAACGAGTTTGATTTTGACAAGGCTGTTAACAACAGCAGCACTTATGTTGACGGCGTTGATTATGCTGACAATTCATTCAAATTGAGCTTCAATGCAGGTGCAGGCGAAAAAACCAGTGAATGGTTTAAGATGACACTTTCAGAAGACCATACATATAAGGTTACTTATGATTTCCTTGTTAATTCGGGTAAAGCAAACACACAGGCACATGTATGCTACCTTGCTACCGAAGGTGGCGAAAAGACCTATAGCGGGGCAGAGAATTATTTGGCCGGTAGTGGTCTGCTCACAGGTGCTGTAGATAGTAGCGCAGGCGTTCAGAAATACTCCGGCCTTACCTTTACAGTGCCGACAGGTAAGCCTTATGTTGAAATTCGTCTTGACTGTGACAATTTCAAAAATGCTTCGAACGCATGGAACGATGCAGCTGCTACAGCTACTTTCAGCAATATCTATGTTTATGATGTAACAGCAGATACATCAATTTCTGTTCCTAACCCAATTTATAAGACTGATGCAAGCGGAACTGTTTCAGGTATTAAAACAGGTCCTGCACCCACAAGAGCAGGTTATGTCTTTGACGGTTGGACTACACAGAGAGACCCGGCAACAGGTCTCGGTGTCAACGGTACAGCAACAAGTGATAGTGTGGCACTTTCAACAGAAAAAAATGTAACAGTATACTCAACCTGGACACCGGCTAAATACTATGTCGAATTTGTTGCAAACTGTGACGGTGCGTACGGCACTATGGAGAAGCAGGAGTTTGTATACAACGTATCAGAACAGCTCAACAAGAATATGTTCCAGCATCCTGATAAGTATTTTGTCGGATGGAATACAATGCCTGACGGCTCAGGTGAGAAGCTTTACTCAGACGAGGAAAGCGTAAGCATGCTTACAGGTGTGCCCGGCGGTACTGTTAAACTCTATGCACAGTGGGCATTGAATGAAGAATTGTTATTCGGTAATAATTTTGATTTTGATTCTATCCTCAGCAAAAACACCGATGAAGATGTAACAGCAGATTTGGCAGAAAACACAATCACCATTAAGGTTCCTGTTATATACGATGATATCAAAGATGAGGCAGGAAACGTCATCGGTCAGAAGCTCAGAGGTGAGAATTATACAATAGACAACGAGGGCGGTCCGATTAAACTTAAAAAGGGTCATATGTATCAGATTTCATATGACTACGAGGCCCTCAGCTATGCAACCGCAACTGACAAATCATTGCACGAGACCAAAGGTCAGTGGCATATGTGGTTCAGCAGTAACGAAACCTTTACAGGTAACGGCTATATTGCGGAAAATAACGGTGTCTATGCCTTCAGAGAAAACTACTCAAGCAGTGTAAGCTTTGTTGCTCAGGACGAGTACGCATTTATCCGTTGGGACGTTGACTCAATTAATCCGAGTGAAGACGCTGAACCGGTAGGTCGAATCAGCAATATCTTCATTCAGGATATCACATACCACGATTCAGAGAACGACGGCTTGCTCGGCGTTCCTGAACCGATATACCTCAACGGTAAACCCGGTGACGTAATTCCGAAGGAGCAGTTCCCGCAGGAGGACGAGTATTACCGCAGAGGTTACCACATTATCGGTTGGAGCGATCAGGAAGACGGTAACGGACAGGGTACAGGCGATCCGATAGAAAGCTACACAATCACAAAGGATGGCCCGAACAAGATCTATCCTATCTGGAAGATTAACGAATACACAATCGTATATGATGATAACGAGTTTGAAGGCCTCAGCTATGAAATGTCAGGCTCAACAGGTCCGCAGGTTCTTAAGTATAACGAAACAGGTTCAATCCTTTCTTGCGGATACAAGTACGAAGGTCACAGATTCTTCGGTTGGAACACAGAACCCGATGCTTCAGGTACATTCTATCAGCCGGGTACAACTGTCAATAATCTCAGCCTCGAAAACGGTGACACGATTACTCTTTACGCGATCTGGATTTACAACTCCGAGGTTCTCTTCGGTAATATCATCGACTTTGATACATTGTTCGCTTATTCTCAGACTCAGGAAAATGCAACATACAATATTTTTGAAAACTCAATTACTGTAATTGCTGAACCGGCAGACAGCTACGGCAGTGAATCATATCTTAACGACTTCGGTCCGTATGAAGACCTCTTTATACAGGGTGTGACATATGCCGTGTCATACGATTTTGAGGTTC
>JAFWZR010000035.1 GCA_017522225.1 Clostridia bacterium
TAAAGTAATGTGATTGTTCGAAGAAAATAAAAAACCTGAGGTCAAAGCACTATGACCTCAGGGACGAATTTCAAATCCGCGGTACCACCCCGGTTACTGCAAAAGCAGTCACTCATTAAGACTCTATAAAGTCTGTAGCCATGATAACGGGGCGTCCGTAGCTCCTTACATGCCAAAAGCGGTTGGGGAGCTCTGCTCCGGAACGAGACCGAATTTTTGTAACAGATTGACTTGCACCTGCCGTCAACTCTCTGAACTGCCGTACCAAAAAGACGTAATTCCTTCGTAGCATTTAACAAATATTGAAGAAAATGATATCACCAAAACGAATTTTTGTCAACAGTTTTTTGCGATTTTGTTTAATGTTTATGCTTGGCTTTTGTTGGAAATGATTTTTTTGCCAAAAACTATTGACACAAAGCTATTGTTGTGCTAACATATATCAAAACAAAATATCGCAAATAAAAACTGTGACGAAGACGGTTGAAACTATGGTCTTTCAGAGAGTTGGCGGTTGCTGCGAGCCAACAGTACCTTGTTTTAAGAACCTATCCCTTCCGAGTTGAAGAACCGAACGAATTTCCAGTAGGCTTCTTCCGAGTATGCTGCGTTAGTGCAAAGGGGTTGATAGACCCTTGAGAGGCAAGTTTTCTTGCAATTTGAGTGGTACCGCGGATTTTATATTCGTCTCAAAGAGAAACGTAAGAGTTTCTTTTTGGGGCGTTTTTATTTGCGTTTTTTGCTTAACTATTTTCCTGAAAGGGTGAGATTATGGTTAACAATTCTTATGAAAACAAATTAGTAGAGGTGTCCGAGCGAATTAAAGAGCTTCGCAACATTTACAACCTATCCGATGTTGAAATGGCTGAAAAAACAGGTGTAAGCCTTGAAGAATATCTTGCATATGAAAAAGGTATGGAAGATATGCCTTTCTCATTTGTTCATAAGTGCGCAATGGCCTTTGGCGTTGAGCTTACAGACCTTCTTGAGGGTCAGAGCGCAAAGCTCACAACCTATAACGTTACAAGACGCGGTCAGGGCCAGGTAACCGCTAATGAAGAAGGTATTCTCATTCAGAACCTTGCTCCAAAGTTCAAGAATAAGCTTGCTAATCCCTATTGGGTAAAATACGAATATTCAAGCGAGCTGCAGACAAAACCGATTGAGGTTACAACTCACTCCGGTCAGGAATTTGACCTTGTTGTCAAGGGCTCTCTTAAAATCCGTGTCGGCGACCACGTGGAAATTCTTCACGAGGGCGACAGTATATTCTATAACAGCTCAATTCCTCACGGTATGATAGCTGTTGACGGTGAGGACTGTTTGTTCCTTGCTATGGTTATGGCTGAAGACGAAAAGCTTGCAGATAACCATATGAGCACTGTCAATACAGGCAAATCCACCGCAGAAGAAAAGCTTATCTGCGATAAATTCATTACAACAACGGTTGATGAAAACGGTGTTTGTAATCATATTAAGTTCAATAACGAAGATAAATTCAACTTCGCATTTGATGTTATTGATGAAATCGGCAGAAACTATCCCGAGAAGGTGGCTATGATACATATCGCAGAGGATATGACAGAGCGTAAATTCACCTTTAAAGATATAAAAGAATATTCTTCACAGGCAGCAAACTATTTTAAATCCTTAGGCATCAAAAAAGGTGACAGGGTTCTTCTTGTGCTAAAACGCAACTATCAGTTCTGGTTTGCTATCCTCGGTCTTCATAAGCTCGGTGCAATTGCAATCCCTGCGACAAATCAGCTTGTTGTTCACGATTATGAATACCGTTTCAATGCAGCCGGTGTAAGTGCAGTTGTAGTTACTGCAGACGGTAAAGCAACCGATTACATTGACGAGGCTCAGAAAAACTGTCCTACCCTTAAGACGAAAATTGTTGCTAACGGCTCAAAAGAGGGCTGGCATAATTTCGATGAAGAGTTCGGTCTTTTCAGCAGAAGATTCGTTCGTGAGGCTGATTCAGCCTGCGGTGATGACCCGATGATTATGCTCTTCACCTCGGGCACAACGGGATATCCGAAAATTGCGGCTCACAGCCATAAATATCCTTTGGGACATTTCATTACGGCTAAATACTGGCACTGCGTACAGCGTGACGGCGTTCATTTCACAATTTCGGAAACAGGCTGGGGCAAGGCACTGTGGGGTAAGCTTTACGGTCAGTGGCTTTGCGAGGGCTGTGTATTCGTATATGACTTTGAGCGCTTTGATGCTTCAAAGATTCTTCCGATGTTTGCAAAATACAACATCACAACCTTCTGTGCACCGCCCACAATGTACAGAATGCTTATCAAGCAGGATATTTCGCAATACGATTTATCCTCAATAAAACACGCAACTACTGCCGGTGAAGCTCTTAACCCGGAGGTTTTCAAGCAGTTTGAAAAAGCAACGGGCTTAAGAATTCACGAGGGCTTCGGTCAGACCGAAACAACCCTTTCCATTGCAAACCTTAACGGCACGAAAATCAAAATCGGTGCTATGGGTAAGCCTACACCGCTTTATGATATTGATGTTGTTGACCCTGACGGCAATTCCGTTGCAGACGGTGAAACCGGCGAAATCGTTGTAAGATTAGGCGATAAAAATCCGTGCGGACTCTTCCTGGGCTATTATATGGGCTCTTATGTGGATGAGGAAAAAACCGGGGAGGCTATGCACGACGGCCTTTATCACACCGGTGATACCGCCTGGCGTGATGAAGACGGATATCTCTGGTACGTCGGCCGAGTTGATGACGTTATCAAATCATCAGGCTACCGTATCGGCCCGTTTGAAATAGAAAACGTTATTATGGAACTTCCGTATGTTCTTGAATGCGGTGTTTCCGCTGCTCCCGATGAGGTTCGTGGTCAGGTTGTCAAAGCAAGCATTGTTCTTACAAAGGGCACGGAGCCGACGGAGGAGCTCAAGAAAGAAATTCAGGAATACGTCAAGAAAAATACAGCTCCCTATAAATATCCGAGAATTGTTGTCTTCAGAGATGAGCTTCCGAAAACAATCAGCGGAAAAATCATGAGAAACAAGCTTTGATTTATATATAAAAAATTACTATTGACTTTTCAATATAATTGTGGTATCTTTGAGTGAGTTGAATATTAAAGGCGTTGAAGAAAAGGGCACGGTATACCGAGCTTTCAGAGAAATGACGGTCGGTGCAAGTCATAGCAAGGTTTCCGGTGTTTGTAGTTTCCGAGCCGGGAGGAAGAAAGGCGTTTGTGCTCAGTAGAACCTCTCCGTGATTGCTGCGTAAATGCATAGAGGTTGACAGACCTTGAGAGGGGCAGTTCTTACTGCAATTTGAGTGGTACCGCGGGTTAGCTATAACTCGTCTCAAAGAATATCTTTGGGACGGGTTTTTACGTTTTGTCCCATAAAACAGGAGGATAAATCAATGGAGAAAATGACGGGTCTTGATTATAAAATCAAGGAAATGGCCGCCAGAATCAGAGAGCTTCGTGAAATTGAAGGGTATACCGCTGTTCAGATGGCGGAGAAAACAGGCGTTTCCGAAAGTGAATATCTTGCTTGCGAAAACGGTGAAAGCGACCTTAACTTTGCTTTTATTTACCGTTGTGCATTGGCATTCAACGTTGACGTTTCAAGTATCATTGAGGGTAGCACACCCAAGCTTACAAACTATGTTTTCACAAAATCAGGCAAGGGTCAGAAAATTGAAAAAGCGCACGGTATGACATATTTCAACCTTGCCGCAAAATTCAAAAACAAAATTGCCGAGCCTCTTTTTGTTGAAGCTACATACAGCGAAGAAAACCAGAACAAGGATATTGAGCTTACGTCTCACGACGGTCAGGAGCTTGATATTGTTATTGAAGGCAAGCTCAAGGTTCAGGTTGGCGAACACTCGGAAATTCTCGGCCCCGGCGACAGCATATATTACGACTCGCTTACTCCTCACGGTATGATTGCCGTTGACGGTAAGGATTGTACCTTCTACGCTATCGTTCTTAATCCGTCAGGTGAGCCTATCCCTGAGCTTCAGCCTGCAAAAACCGTTAAAGATACAAAGTCGGCAACGGTTAAGGATACCAAAGAGCGTATTTACAAAAATTATGTTGATGTTGTTGAAAACGAAAACGGAACTCCGACATCAATTAAATTTAAAAATACGGAAAAGTTTAATTTTGCTTTTGACCTTGTAGATGAGCTTGCAGACAAAGAGCCGGAAAAGCTTGCAATGCTTCACATCTCACGTGATAAAACAGAAAGACGAATCACATTTAAGGATATGAAAAAGGGCTCTGCTCAGGCAGCTAACTATTTCAAATCCCTTGGTATTAAAAAAGGCGACAGAGTTATGCTCGTTCTCAAGCGCCATTATCAGTATTGGTATGCTATGATTGGCCTTAATAAGCTCGGTGCCGTTGCAATTCCCGCACCTAATCAGCTTCAGGAGCACGACTTTGAGTACCGTTTTCAGGCGGCAGGCGTAAAGGCTATTCTTTGCACTGCAGATGGTGATACTGCCCATCAGGTAGATTTGGCTGCCAAAACCTGTCCTTCACTTGAACACAAAATTATTGTCAACGGTGAAAGGGAAGGCTGGAGAAACTTCGACGAGGAAAGAGTTCTTTACAGCACTCACTACGAAAGAGCCGAGAATGCTCCCGGCGGAGATGACCTTATGCTTATGTTCTTCACATCGGGCACAACAGGCTATCCGAAGATTGCAGCTCACAACTATAAATATGCTTTAGGTCATTTCCATACGGCAAAGTATTGGCACAATGTTGACCCCGACGGTCTTCATTTTACAATTTCCGATACGGGCTGGGCTAAGTCAATGTGGGGCAAGCTTTACGGCCAGTGGCTTTGTGAGGCGGCAACCTTCGTTTACGACTTTGACAGGTTTGATGCAGCAGATATTTTACCGATGTTTGCAAAGCATCATATCACATCGTTCTGCGCACCGCCGACGATGCTCAGAATGATGATAAAGCAGGATATTTCAAATTACGATTTCTCATCTGTCAAGCATATGACAACGGCAGGTGAGGCTCTTAACCCCGAGGTTTACCGCCAGTTTGAAAAAGCAACAGGTCTTCAGATTCTGGAGGGCTTCGGTCAGACCGAAAGCACAATGATTATCGGCAATATGACCGGCGCAGACCATAAAATCGGCTCAATGGGTAAACCTGCTCCGATTTATGACGTTAAGCTTGTTGATAACGATGGCAATGAGGTTCCCGTCGGTGAAAACGGCGAAATCGTTGTCAACGTCAAGGACGGCGCTCCCTGCGGCTTGTTTACTGGCTATTATAACGATGAAGCCAAAACCAAAGAAGTCTGGCATGACGGCTTCTATCATACCGGTGACGTTGCTTGGCGAGATGAAGACGGCTTCTATTGGTACGTCGGCCGTGTTGATGATGTTATCAAATCCTCCGGTTACCGCATCGGCCCGTTTGAAATTGAAAGCGTTATTATGGAGCTTCCTTACGTTCTTGAGTGCGGTGTTTCAGCCGCTCCCGATGAGGTACGTGGTCAGGTTGTAAAGGCAAGCATAGTTCTTGTCAAGGGCACGGAGCCGACAGAAGAGCTTAAAAAAGCTATTCAGCAGTACGTTAAGGAGAAAACTGCTCCTTACAAATATCCGAGAATTGTTGTATTCAGAGACGAGCTTCCGAAAACAACAAGCGGTAAGATAATGAGAAACAAATTATAATTCATAAGAGGTGATTAAGGTGCAAAGCAAGCGTATAACGTTATTCGCAGGTCATTACGGCTCGGGCAAAACAAACATAGCGGTAAACTTCGCTTTCTATCTTAAAAATCTCGGTAAGGATGTTGTCGTTGCAGACCTTGATATTGTTAACCCTTATTTTCGCACAAGAGACAGTATTGACGAGCTGACTAAGGCAGGAATACGTCTTATATCCTCGGCGTTTGCTTCATCCAACGTGGATTTACCTGCGTTGCCCCAGGAAGTTTATTCAATTTTTGACAAACAGGGAGAAAGTGCTATAATGGATATCGGCGGCGATGACCGTGGCGCTTATGCTTTAGGCCGTTATGCCGATTACATCAAAAACGAGAACGACTATGAAATGCTTTTCGTTTTTAATAAGTACAGACCTCTTACTCCTACGGCAGAGGATGCTCTTGAAATTATGCGGGAGATAGAAGCGGCCTGTAAAATCAGCTTCACCGCCATTGTTAACAATTCCAACCTTGGTGAAATTACAACAGCAGAAGATGTTTTAAGCTCTGTTGAGGAGGCGGAGAGGTTAAGTGAAATTTCTCAGCTTCCCGTAAAAATGACAACGGTAACGGCGAATTTAGTTAATAATCTCAACGGAAAGATTTCAAACCTGTTTCCGCTGACTTTACAAAATAAGATAGTATAAGAGATTTTTTCTTGAATGGAGGCAAAAAAATGGCAAAAGTAACATTCGCAGAAAATGTGTGCAAGGGCTGTGGCTTATGTGTCACGGTTTGTCCTAAAAAAATAGTAGAGCTTGACTCTGCAAAGCTTAATGCAAAAGGGCATCATCCTGCTCATTGTATTGATGAGAGTCAGTGCATCGGTTGTGCTTTCTGCGCAACAATGTGCCCTGACTGTGCAATTACGGTTGAAAGGTAAGGTGAAAACAAATGGGTGAGAAAGTATTGATGAAAGGTAACGAAGCTATTGCTGAAGCCGCAATCAGAGCAGGCTGTATGCATTACTTCGGTTATCCTATTACACCTCAGACAGAAATCGCTGCTTATATGGCAAAGCGTATGCCGAAGATTGGCGGTGTATTCCTCCAGGCAGAAAGTGAGATTGCTGCCGTTAATATGGTTCTTGGCGTTGCCGCAACAGGTAAACGTGTTATGACGTCCTCGTCAAGCCCCGGAGTATCTCTTAAGAGTGAAGGTATTTCATACCTTGCAGGCTCGGATCTTCCTGCTCTTATAGTTAATGTTCAGCGTGGCGGCCCCGGCCTTGGCGGTATTCAGCCTTCACAGTCGGATTATTTCCAGGCTGTTAAGGGCGGCAGCCACGGTGACTTCAAGAAGATTGTTCTTGCACCGTCATCGGTTCAGGAAATGGCCTCTCTGACTTCAACAGCATTTGACCTTGCAGATAAGTACAGAATGCCTGCCATGATTCTTGCAGACGGTACTATGGGTCAGATGATGGAGCCCGTTGAGCTGCCCGAGCCGAACGCAAAATCATTTGATAAGCCCTGGGCACTTACAGGCACAAAGGGCGAGAGAAAGCACAATATCGTCAACTCTCTTTACCTTAAGCCCGAGGAGCTTGAAAAGACAAACTTTGAGCGTTATGAGCGCTATAAGGAAATAGAAGAGAACGAGGTTCTTTACGAAGAGTACTTAATGGAGGATGCAGAAATCTGCGTTGTTTCTTTTGGCATCACAGCCCGTGTAGCCAAGAATGCAATCGTAGAAGCAAGAGCAAAGGGCATCAAGGTAGGTATGATTCGTCCTATCACACTCTGGCCGTTCCCCAACAAGGCTCTCAGAGCCGCTGCAGATAAATGCAAGGCATTTATTTCTGTAGAAATGAATATGGGTCAGATGATGGAAGATGTTCAGCTTGCAATCGAATGCAAGAAGCCCGTATATCTTTGCAACCGTGTAGGCGGTATGATTCCTTCCCCCGAAGAGGTTCTTGCAAAGATTGAAAGTGTCAATGAAGGAGGCGACAAATAATGGCTGTTGTATTTGAAAAACCCAAGTCATTAACTGATGCAACTCTTCACTATTGCCCGGGTTGCACACACGGTATTATTCACAGACTTGTTGCCGAGGCAATTGATGAGCTCGGTATTCAGGGCAGAACAATCGGTGTAGCACCCGTTGGCTGCTCGGTTATGGCTTACGATTATTTTGATGTAGATTTTGTTCAGGCTCCTCACGGCAGAGCACCGGCTGTTGCAACAGGTGTTAAGCGTGCAGACCCTGAAAACAATATTGTATTTACATACCAGGGCGACGGTGACCTTGCTGCTATCGGTACTGCAGAGACAGTTCATGCGGCGGCAAGAAGAGAAAATATTACGGTTATTTTCGTCAACAACGCTATTTACGGTATGACAGGCGGCCAGATGGCTCCGACGACTCTTCCCGGTCAGGTAACCCAGACCTCTCCTTATGGCAGAGACGTTGAAACAGTAGGCTATCCCATCAAGGTCTGCGAGCTCCTTTCACAGGTAGACGGTGCGGTATATCTTGAAAGAGTTTCGGTTAACAACCCTGCAAACATCAAAAAGGCAAAGAAGGCAATTAAAAAGGCTTTCCAGAACCAGATTGAGGGCAAGGGCTTCTCACTTGTTGAGGTTGTTTCAACCTGTCCCACAAACTGGGGTATGACACCGGTAAAGGCACTTGAGTGGGTTGAGGAAAATATGCTTCCTTACTATCCTCTCGGTGTTTATAAAGATATCTATGCAGAAGAGGAGGCAAAATAATATGAGCTGTAATATTCTTTTTGCCGGCTTCGGCGGTCAGGGTATCCTTTTTGCAGGTAAATTTGTTGCATACAAGGGTCTTCTTGAAAATAAGCAGGTTTCCTGGCTTCCTTCCTACGGCCCTGAAATGCGTGGCGGTACAGCAAACTGCAGCGTTATCGTAAGTGATGAACCCATCGGTTCGCCAATCGTCAGCAATCCCGACGTTCTTGTGGCAATGAACCTTCCCTCGCTCGACAGATACGAAAACGAGGTCGTTTCCGGCGGTAAGATTTTTGTTGATTCAACACTTATTTCCCGTAAGGTTGAAAGAACGGATGTTGATGTCTACTACATTCCCGCAACGGAAATTGCAAACGAAAAAGGTATCAGTACACTTGCAAATATGATTATAACCGGCAAGCTTCTCAAGGAAGTTCCGTCACTCGGCTTTGACGGTATTGACGCACCCTTGGCAAAGGTTGTTTCTGCCCGCCATCAGGATCTTCTTGAGGTTAACAAAACAGCACTCAAGCTCGGCTATGATTATTGAGATTAATTGAAAAGAGGTATTTTTCAATGAGCTACGATTTTAAAATAGAAAGAACAACCGCTCCCAAGGCAAAGCCGGCAGACGAAAGCAAGCTCGGCTTCGGCAAAATCTTTACAGACCACATGTTCGTAATGAATTACGACGAGGGTCAGGGCTGGCACGACGGCAGAATTGTTCCCTACGGCCCGCTTTCTCTTGACCCGTCTTCAATGGTTTTCCACTACGCACAGGAGCTTTTTGAGGGCCTTAAGGCATACAGGGTTGCTGACGGCAGCATTCAGCTTTTCCGTCCCCAGAAGAACATTGAAAGAATGAACAATACCTGTGACCGTCTTTGCGTTCCTCGTATTGACCCCGACCTTGCACTTGAAGCTATCAAGGCAGTTGTTGACGTTGATAAGGACTGGGTTCCCCACAGCGACGGAACATCTCTTTATATCCGTCCGTTCATCATCGCAACAGATGCTTTCCTCGGCGTTCATGCTTCTCACAGCTATATTTTCTGCATTATTCTTTCACCTGTCGGCTCATACTACGCTAACGGTATGGATCCGGTCAAGATTTACATTGAAAGAGAATATGTCCGCTGTGTAAAGGGTGGT